>CAYQZH010000123.1:0-12042 GCA_964421865.1 uncultured Phycisphaera sp.
TGCGTCAGTCCGGCGTGGGTCGTCAGTGGAGGAGACGAGCCATATTGGGTCTGGGATTGTTTGTCATCCTGAGCGAAGCGCTTGTCATCCTGAGCGAAGCGCTTGTCATCCTGAGCGAAGCGAAGGATCTCGCTCGTGCGTCAGTCGGGGCTTCGGATTCTGGCCGGCATCGTTCCGGCTCCGTTCCGTTTCCGCTCTTCTATTGTGTAAGACGACCGAAGTATTGCGGAGGTTGCAACAAAACGCTGTAAGACCTTGTACGTCCTCTCGGTTACACGCACGTGACATGTCGTGAGTATTTCATCGGCGTGACAGGGTGAACGCGCCTGTGGTACAACTTGTTTGAGGAGAGATTGCATGAACCGAAGGCGAAGATTGGGGTGTGGGGTTTGGGCGCTCGTCATCGTAACCGGTTTGGGATCGGCGACCGGTCCAGCGGCTGCCGGTGATGTCCATTGGGCGAGCTTTCGAGGCAGCAACGCAGCCGGAGTGGCGGAGGGCTACCCGCTTCCCGTCGCCTGGAACGTTGAGACGGGCGAGAATATCCGCTGGAAGACGCCGGTCCCCGGACTGGCCCATTCCTCGCCCATCATCTGGGGCGACCGCCTGTTCGTCACCTCGGCCGTCAGCGCCGATCCGAAGCCTTACCTCCGCGTCGGGTTGTACGGAGAGAGTCCCGATCACCCGGAGAACGTGGAACACGACTTCCGCGTCTTCTGTCTCGACAAGAAAAGCGGCAAGATTCTCTGGGAAAAGACGGCCTACCACGGGGTCCCGAAGACCAAGCGGCACATCAAGGCCACCCATGCCAACTGCACTCCGGCGACCGACGGGCGGCACGTCGTCGCGTTGTTCGGCTCCGAGGGACTCTACTGTTACGACTTCGAGGGGAAGCTGCTGTGGCAAAAGGACATCGGTTACCTGGACGCTGGGCCTTCCGACGCCCGCGGGCTTCAGTGGGGTTTCGCCAGCTCGCCGATCATCCACGACGGACGGGTGATCGTCTTCTGCGCCGTGCGCAACGCTTCCTTCGTGGCCGCGTTCGACGTGCAGGATGGGCAGGAGCTGTGGCGAACGCCGCGGGAGACCGATCCTTGCTGGGGCACGCCGGCGGTGCACGTCGGCAGGGACCGGACCCAGATCATCACCAATGGCTACCAGCACATCGGCGGATACGATTTCAACACCGGTAAGGAACTTTGGCGGATGCGCGGCCGCGGCGACGTTCCCGTCCCCACGCCGATCATCGCTCTCGACTTGATCTACATCACCAACGCCCACGGCGGCGACTCCCCCGTTTACGCCGTCCGCCCCACAGCGGCCGGCGACATTACCCTCGCCGACGGCGCCACGACCAACGAGTACATCGCCTGGAGCCACATGAAGATCGGCAACTACATGCAGACGCCGCTGGTCTACGGGGATTTGCTCTACTGCTGCCGCGACTCGGGCATCCTGGCCTGCTATGACGCGAAGACCGGGGCCAAGCACTATCGCGAACGTCTCGCCGACGGAGTGGGTTTCACGGCCTCTCCGGTCGCGGGCGACGGCAAGGTCTACTTCACCAGCGAGGAAGGCGACGTGCACGTGGTCGGAGCCGGGCCGCAGTTCATGCTCATGGGCCAGAACCGGATGGGCGAGATCTGCATGGCCACCCCGGCAATCTCCGAAGGCAATCTCTTTTTCAGAACTCAAAACCAAGTCATCGCCGTCGGCCCGAAGTGAGCGACCCGCGACCGTGGTCAGAGCCGCGCGGCGCAAGCCCGCGGACACGTTCCCAGACACGAAGGCACAGAGTAGGGCGGGTCATCCACCCGCCGATCAGTACCGCGACAGTCATGGAGCGGAACGCCTCCCCCCTTCGCAAAGGGGGGACTAAGGGGGGTCGGACCGCGCCCGCGCACGGCCAGAAAATCAGAGCGTGGAGCGGGAGCGACACGACCCATCCGAGCCGCGACCGAGAGCAAGCGGACCATCCGAGCCGCGCGGCGCAAGCCCGCGGACACCTTCCCAGGCACGAAGGCACGGATCAGTACCGCGACCCGCCGCGGCGGGGAGCGGCCAAATGTAGCGCCACCGCTCGTGGGTGGCGCAAGTCCCGTGAGGGACGCTCGAACTTAGCCCAGGACCTTCAGTCCTGGGTCCGCGACGCCCCCTACCGACCCTCCCCCCCTCCCTCCGTCGGTCCGAGCCGCGACGGTCAGGGAGCGGTTTTTCTCCGCCCGGAGGGCGCACGAACATTGCCAGGGACTTTCAGTCCCTGGAAGGCTAGCTCTCAAAAAACTCCCCCTCTCCCTACCAGGGAGAGGGTCGGGGTGAGGGTGCATCGGCGCAACTGCGCCGTGATCCGAGCCGCGCGGCGCAAGCCCGCGGACACCTCACGAACCGCAGGAGGAAACTGTAACGTCTTCTCGGAAAAAGCCGCCCGCTTGGCTTGACAAGGGGCGGCAAGGTGGTAGGCTGCTATGAACGGTTACGAAAGAAGGTCGCGAAGTGCAGAACGCCGTGCGTGAAATGATCGATCGGTTGATGCACTTCGCAGTGAAACGAGGGAGAGTTCGTATGACGATCGCGGGCAAGGATTTACTGGGTCTTGGTTGGGTATCAATTACGATCTTGGCTTTTGCGACTTTGCATTGGGGGAGAGTCGCCGCGGCGCAACCGCCCGCCAACGCGGGAATCGATTCCGGCACCTTCGAAGCTTCAGCCGACGAGGTGCCAGCGGTTGAGGGAGCATACAGCCTCGCGCCTTGCCCGGGGCAGCAGGCACCTGGCGGGACAATCGTCGTTTGCTGGACGGCACCTGCGTGTGCCGCAGCCTCAAACGACTGGATTAGTTTATACGCTGCCGGCGCAACGAACCAACAGTGGGGGCCGTATTTCTACACGCAGGGGCAGCCCAACGGCTGCCGAGGCATCACGGTGCCAACCACTGCCGATGGAACCTACGAGTTCCGCTACATCCTCGCAGGCTCCTCTCCTTATCGTGACGTGGCCCGGAGTTCGCAGATCACAATCTGTGCCACATGCACAGCGCCGCTCGCCGGCTGTCCCTGCGCGAAAACTGACGACTGCAATGACCGCGATCGGTGCACCAACGACGCGTGCTTGGACGGCATTTGCCACAACGTCGACCCGGGATCCTCCAACTTTACCCTAGGAGCTTGCCCTGATAGCGTTGCACCAGGAGGAACGCTCCTCATCTGCTGGACGGCGCCTGTCTGCCGGGCGTCCTCAGGCGACTGGATTTCGTTATACGCTGCCGGGGCAACTAACCAACATTACGGCCCGTGGTTTTATACCAGCGCACAGGGGAGCGGGTGCCGCACCATTATTGCGCCAGCCGCCCTCGGAACCTATGAGTTCCGCTACATCCTCGCAGGCACCTCTCCTTATCGTGACGTGGCCCGCAGCTCGCCGATCTCAATCTGCACCGGCTGTTCTGCGGGGCCTACCGGGTGCTGTCAGTTGACGCCCGCCTGTTCGACGAATGCTGACTGCGGCTTATTTTGTAACCGTGCGGAAACGTGCCAACACGGCTGCTGCGTGACTCCAACCCTCCCTTCTGGAGTTTCGTGTGTATCGGACGGAGAGTGCACAGATAACAATCGGTGCACGCTCGACCGTTGCGTCAACGGTTGCTGCACGCATACTCCGGGCTGTTCGACGAATGCGGAATGCGACGACGGCATGTTCTGCAATGGTGCGGAGAAGTGTCAAAGCGGCTGCTGCCTTGCGGGTACGCCGTCGTGCTGCGCGTCGAACCAGTGCTGTAATGAGGACGCGAACGCATGCCAAGCGGGGCTCGGCTGCACATCCGACGCCGGGTGCAATGACGACAACCCCTGCACGGACGACCGCTGCGTAAGCGGTTGCTGCACGCACACCAACAACACGGCGCTATGCGACGACGGGATATTCTGCAACGGCAGGGACACGTGCAGCGACGGGGTGTGCAGCGTACACGCTGGCAACCCTTGCCCGCCGCCTGCGACCTGTAATGAGGCGAACCACCGATGTGAAGGCGGCTGCGTGGGTGGACCGTTTACCATCGGGGGCGCTATCTACTCCAATTGCGCTTCTCCTTTGACGACCGGTGTGGCGGATGTCGACGTGTGCGTTACGTGCGATGGCGGGTTCCATGCGTGCGCGGCGACCGCCGGCGGGGCGGGGCTCTGGCACATTGACAATGTGCCGTGCGGCGGCCATTGCACGGTGACGCCGACTAAGGCTGGGTGGAAGTTCTGTCACGTAACCGGCGCTTGTCCGCCGGAGCCGAACCCGTGTGTCCCGACGGCCCCGATTGACGTGTTTCCGCAGAATCAATCCCAGAACCAGAGCATCCAGTTTTTCGGGAAGGAGATTCCCTGTCTGCTCAGCGACATGAACTGCGACGGGTTTTGCAGCATTCCCGGCGACGCGCTCCTGTTTGTTGATTGCGTGTACCGCAACAGTTGCGCATGCCCCTGCCCGGGGCCTGCGCCTTGCGTACCGCGCGGCGATTGCAACTGCGATGGTTTCCTCAGCATTGTAGGGGACGTGCCTTGCTTCCTAGATCGCGTATACTTTGGTCATTGTTCCACGGTTGAATGCCCTTGCCACACAACAGCCGGTGCGTCGGATGAATCGGGTTCGACAATCGGCGGGGCGGTGTACCAGGATGAGAACGATCCGCTCTTCTCCGGCCTGGAAGGCGTGGAAATCAGCGTAGAGAGTGACGATGGAATGGTTGTCGCTTCAACCACCAGCGGGAGGTCGGGGCTTTGGCGGATCGATGGTCTGGCGGAAGGTGAGTACACGGTTCTGTTTCGCAGCCAGGACCGCGACGGAAGCGAACGTGTCGACGCTAGGTCGATTGTCGTGAGGGCCGAGGACAAGGCTGCCAACCAGAGCATCGTGCTGGAGAGGCCGGTGGAGCAGACCAAGACGATGAAGCCTCATCGGGCCGTGCGACCTGAGCGAGGGAGGTAGACGCTTGGCCGCGTTGCGGAATTCGCCGCCGACCGGGGCCGCTTGGACGTGGTACCCGCCCTCGCGTTGGTGGGTTGCCTTCGGTTGAGTTCTTTCGACTGAGATTGGGAGGGAGTCTACGATGAATAGAAGCATCTTTACCGTCCATTTCTTTTCCGCCGCTCTGTGCCTCGCTAAGGAAGGCGCGGCACAAACCTGCGCCTTCACCATCGGGGGCGCCGTTTACGCCAACTGCAACGACCCGATCGGCAGTAGCGTGTCCGGGGTGCGTGTGTGCGTCTCATGCGTGGGTGGCTTTACGTCTTGCGGCGAGTCCGGTTTGGGCCTAGGAATCTGGCTCGTTGCCGCTGTTCCATGCGGCGAATGCACGGTCTGCGTGGAAGAGGATGCGACGCATTCGTGGCAGCACGTGACCGAACGGTGCGGCGCGGACTGCGAACCATGCACGACCATCCAAGTGGACCGGATTCACCAGGCAGCCAACCAAAACATCCAGTTTGTGAGCCCACCGGCTGATCTCGATGGTGATCATGATGTCGATTTGGCGGATTATGCCGTTTTCATTGATTGCCGAACGGGCCCAGAACATACGGAAAGACCAGGCAACTGCGAACTATCCGAGTTCGCACGATCGGATTTGGACGGAGACGGTGATGTCGATCTCGAGGACTATGCGGCGTTTCAACGGACATTCTGCCCCCTGTAGGAGCGATTCGGCGGAGGGACAGTCGCCTATTCCCTTCGCCCGATCGCTCCGCGATCGTCCTCCCACCGATCACCCGGCAAGTTATAGGGGTAGAGACCTTGCGGTTACGCCCGCGTCAGTAGGTGGACGGCGGACCGCTTGGGGTATGCGCCGGGAGTGTAAGTTTTGTTCCACGTGGAACCTTGCCCTGAGCTTCGAAGGGAACGTGATAGTCACAACCAATGCCCCCGCCAGGCTCGGCTTGGGCGTACCACGCCCCCTGGTACGCTTCGACCCACGCTTCGCCCTACGCTTCGTCCGCTTTTAGCCATTCGGGACAGCCTACGGCTCGGGTCAAGGCGAAAGCGTAACGGGGTCGCCGACGCGGATCGTGCCGCCGGTAAACACTTGGCCATACACTCCGCCGCGGCAGTCCGGGACGAGGGCCTGACGAAGTCCGGCGTGTTGTTGATCCATCAGGCCGCAGGGTTTGGTTTCGCCGTGGACCTGGATACGGATGGATCCGACGGAGAGGGTTCGACCGATCGTGGTGGATAGATCAAGCCCCTCGATCAACAAGTTGGCCCGGCGATACCACCACGGCAGATCGACTCCCAAATCGCGACACGCTCGGGCCCACGATTCCGCGGAAAGCAGGGTGATTTCGCGTTTTCCCGGTTTGCGGTTTTCCACTTCGGGGCCGCGTCCGGCGAGCACGATGATCTCGCGGACTTCCGTCATCGGTTGTCCGTCCGTCGGTCGGTGGGCGATGGCCTTGAGCACGCCCCGCGGCCGCCCGTCGTGCGGCGACTTCATGCGACGGGTTCCTGTTGCGCGGCGATGAGCACAATGCCAAGCAGCACCAGCCCCACCCCTAAGACTTGCCCAAACGTCAGCTTTTCTGCCAAGGCCGGGTGGAGCCTGGCGATGACTGCGATCAAGGCGAACCCTCCGCCGACCATGATCGGGTAGGCGATGCTGATTTTCAACGACTTACTTTGCAGGGCGTAGAGATAGAAACCGGCGTTCAGGGCGAAGCAGGTCAGGCCGACGAGGAGCGGGCCGCTCGTCAACACGGTCTTCAACGCGAAGCCGACGCCGTCCTTGAACAACCCGCCCGACGCCTCCACCGATTTCATCCCCACCTTCATCAAAAGGTTCGCACAGGCATTCAGCACCAGGGCGACGAGTAGGGCGAGCACGTATCGCATGGACGAGTCTCCGGTCGTGAATCCGCCGCACCTTGTCGGCTTCGAGCGCTTTACCGAGAGGTGATCCAATCCGCCACCGCGTCGATGCCCTCGCCGCGGACCGTGCTGACCTTCCACAACGGGCGATCGTCGCCGACGGCGGCCAGAAGCTGGGCCTGGGCGGCGTCGGCGCCGGAGAGGTCGCACTTGTTAAGCACGAAACAATTGGCGATTTCCATGATCCCGGCCTTGGAGAACTGGACGGCGTCGCCGCTGTCGGGCATGAGCAAGAGGATCGTGTGGTCGGCGAGGGTGCGGATCGCTATGTCGGCCTGACCGGCCCCCACCGTCTCGACCAGAATGTAATCGAACCCGTACCCGTTCAGGACAGCCACGACTTCGCGGCAGTGCGGGGCGAGTCCGCCTTGCACGTCGCCCGAGGAGAGGCTGCGGATGAAAAAGTCCGCGTCGGGCGAGCCCGTCATCATCCGCAGGCGATCGCCCAGCAAGGCCCCGCCCGTGACGGGGCTGCTGGGGTCGATGGCGACCACGGCGACTTTCTTATCCTCGGCCCGCAGGAGCTTGCCCAGGCGACCGATGAAGGAACTCTTGCCCACGCCCGGCGCGCCGGTGATGCCGATGACCTTGGCGCGGCCCGGCGGCGGTGTCCAATCCTCCAACCCTTCGCCCCGTTGCACGGCCGTAATCAGTTTGGACAACGAACGTCCGTCTTTCCTGGCGTACCCCGCGCGAAGTTCCTCGATTCGCGGGGTCGGATGCCCGTTGGCGAGCTGCCGCATTTTCTCGATGATCTTGTCGAGCGGCGAGCCGGGGTTAAAGACGGCCGCGACGCCCATGTCGCGGAGGGTCGGATGGTCCGACTCCGGAACGATCCCGCCGAGCACGACGGGAATCTGCTCGATGCCCAACTCGCGGCGGAGGCGCAACATCTCGGGCATGACCGTCAGATGTGCGGCCGAGAGCAGGCTGACGCCGACGACGTCGACATCCTCCTGTAAGGCCGCGTACATGGTGGCCTCACAGGTCTGCCACAACCCGGTATAGATCACCTCGATCCCCGCGTCGCGGAAGGACCGTGCCAAAACCTTGACACCGCGATCGTGGCCGTCCAGGCCGATCTTGGCGAGAAGGATGCGGGGAGCGTGCTTCGACATTGCATCAATTCCGCGTGCTTGTCGGGTTCAGTCGTCCCTACGGGACTTGGGTAGTAAACCCCGACGATCACCCACCCATCAATGGGTGGGCTATTCTCGCGCCGTGCCTACGGCACGTCCGTCGGCTCCGCGTCCAAGGCGTGCCGATGGGAACAGCCGGGTTCACAAAGACGCGTTCGCAACCCGCATCCGCGTCCCGTCGGGACGCCTCGAAAATAACCCAGCGTTTCAACGCTCGGTCTCAGGCCCCCGAACCCGTACCGCAAGTCCCCGAGGGACGACTGAACCTCATCCGAATACATACCGAGAATCGTACTCGATCCCGTGGCGTTTGAGAAACCCCACGAACTCTTCCTCGAACGTCCGCGTGTGGTGATGCTCCACCTGCCGGTTGATGTAGGCGATCGTGTCGTCGATCCCCGTGACGGCGATGCTGAACGCACCGTAGCCTTCTTGCCACGCGAAATCGCGATTCGACGGAAACGTCTCGTGAACCCATTTCGACGAACCGCCTTTGAGGAGTTGCACGGCCTTGGCAATGGAAAGCGTCCCCGGCAGCGACACGAGCATGTGGACGTGGTCATCGGTGCCGCCGACGGCCAGCGCCTTCATCTCGTTTTCCCGGGCGATGCCGCCGAGGTAGGCCCATAAACGCTCGCGGACTTCGGGTGTGATCGACTTGCGACGGTCTTTGGTGCTGAAGACGTAATGAACCAGACAACTCGAATAGGAGTGCGGCATGTGCGGTACGTGCCCGTCGTTTCGGCAAGGTCCGCGGGTCCAGTTCAATCGTCCCTACGGGACTATCATCCACACGCTGCCGGTATACCCACCCATGAATGGGTGGGCTATTTTCGCGCCGTGCCTACGGCACGTGCGTTGGTCGGGCCCCAACGGAACTCTGGAACCCGACGGGCCCATCCCGCGCCTCTCCGCACCGATTCGATGATACCAACCTCGCTGCCGAGTACGAGGGCGTCCCATCGGGACGCCGCGAGAATAGCCCACCGTTTCAACGGTGGGTAGCCATCAATCCCCCAACCATCAAGTCCCGAAGGGACGAATGGATCCCTCGGAGCAACAAAGATGCACGTCCGCAAGCCACCGTAATTGCTTCAACCACGCCGCCCCACGCGCGGTTCTTACTTCGGCTCACCAATAAAAGAAACCCCGAAGACAGATTCAATGCGTTTCCCAAAAACTTTGGTGCGGTACTTGTCACCGATACGGAAGTGAAGGTCGAATCCGTGGGTGTAGGCGCCTTCCGGGTCTTCAACGTTCAAAATCAAGCCCGTTTCAAAATACCTGGCGGATCCGACGGACCCCTTGGGGTAAGTCATCAAGGCTTCCCATTTCATCCATCTACGGCGGACGAACCTGATTTCGTCCGCACGTAGGACGAGTTTTCCCGCAATGTATTGATCCCTTATGCGCGGATCACCCTGCTCATAGTCGCAATCAGCTTCGTAAAGCACTTCCGAGGTCGGCACAGGTTTCTCCACTGGTATGCACTCCTACCACTCCGGGCCGCCGTCATAGCGCCCGAATACTTCGGCCATCACGTTCATCATCTCGCCGACGGTGGCGTCGGCCTCGGCGGCTTCGACAAGAGCGGGCATGACGTTCCTGCCGTCGTGGGCATCTTGTCGCAATCGTTCCAGAGCGGCGCGATGGAGGACCTTGTCGCGCGAGGCCTTGAGGGCCTTGAGCTGGGCGATCTGGACGTCTTCCGTTTCCTGCGTGATCTTCAGGGTCGGCACGCCGGGCGGGCCGCCTTCGACGAAATCGGTGACCCCGACGATCTTCTGCTCGCCGCGGTCGAGCTTTCGCTGCTGGTCGAGGGAGGATTCCGCGATGGCCCGGCGGAAGTAGCCGCGGTCGATCGCTTTGAGCACCCCGCCCATGGCGTCGATCTGATCGAAGACGCCGTAGGCCGTCGCCTCAATCTCGTTGGTCAGCTTCTCCACGAAGTAGCTGCCGCCGAGCGGATCGACGGTCTGGGTCACATTGGTCTCATGGGCGATGATCTGCTGCGTCCGCAGGGCGAGCTTGGCCGCCTCTTCGGTTGGGAGGGCCAGCGTTTCGTCCATACTGTTGGTGTGCAGGGATTGGGTTCCGCCGAGCACACCCGCCAGCGCTTGAAAGGCTACTCGAACGACGTTGTTCATCGGCTGCTGCTCGGTGAGGGTGACGCCCGCCGTCTGGCAGTGCATCCTTAGCAGCCAACTCCGCTCCTGCTTCGCCTGGAACCGATCGCGCATCACATGGGCCCAAATCCGCCGGGCCGCCCGCAGCTTGGCGATCTCCTCGAAGAAGTCGTTATGCACGTCGAAGAAGAAGCTGAGTCGCGGAGCGAACGCATCGACATCCAGCCCGCGAGCCATCGACGCCTCGACGTAGGCGATGCCGTCGGCCAGCGTGAAGGCCAACTCCTGCGCGGCGGTCGCGCCAGCTTCACGGATGTGATACCCGCTAATGCTCACCGTGTTCCACTGCGGCAGGTGCTTCGTGCAATACTCAATCGTATCCACGACGAGCTTGACGCTCGGGACGGGCGGAAAGACGTATTCATTCTGGGCGTGGAACTCCTTGAGGATGTCGTTTTGCAGCGTACCCCGCAGTCGGTTGAGCGGGACGCCCTGCTCCTGTCCGACGGCGACGTAGAAAGCCAGAAGGATCGCCGCCGGGGCATTGATGGTCATGCTCGTGCTGACCGCGCCGAGGTCGATCCCGTCGAAGAGCCGCCGCAGGTCGGCGAGCGAGGAGATCGCCACGCCGCACCGTCCTACCTCGCCGAGTGCCAGCGGGTCGTCACTATCGCGGCCCATCAGCGTCGGCAAATCGAAGGCCGTGCTGAGCCCGGTCTGGCCGTGTTCGAGGAGATACTTGAATCGCCCATTGGTGTCCTCGGCGCTGCCGAACCCGGCGAACTGCCGCATGGTCCAGAGGCGGTCGCGGTACATCGTTCGATGCACGCCGCGGGTGTAGGGGAAGACGCCGGGTTCGCCCAGAGCCTTGGCGGGGTTGAACGCTCCCAAGTCCTCCGGCTGCACGAACGGCTTTGCTTCCGCCTCGCCGGCGGGCGGAGACGACGCATCAACAGAGGTTCGTACACGCATGACTATTCATCCTTCCATCCACGAAGCCGGGCGCTTCTCGAAAAACGCCGCCATTCCTTCACGAGAGTCCTTGGTTGCAAAACACTCCGCAAACGCGGACAGGTCGTCGAAGTCGCGCGAGGCCCGCTTGGCTAGCGCCACCGCCGCGGGCGACGCTCGGCGGAATGACTTACAGAAGGCGGCCACGCGATGACCCAAATCTTCGGGCGAATTGGCCACTTCGTCCACCAATCCCCACGCCGCCGCGTCCTCGCCGGAAACGGGGTTGGCGCTGAAGAAGAGTTTCTTGGCGTGCGAGACGCCGACCAACTTCGTGAGGCGGACGATCCCGCCCCATCCGGGGATCAACCCCAGGGCGGCCTCCGGGCAACCGAGTTTGGCCGACTTGACGGCCAGACGGAAGTCGCAGGCCAACGCCAACTCCAAGCCCCCGCCCAACGCGGCCCCTTGGATCGCGGCGACGGTGATGCACGGCAAAGCGGCCAAGTCGTTCAGCATCCCCTGTCCGAGCATCGCGTATTCGCGGGCCTGGTCCGGTGTGAAGTCGGCCATCTCCTTGATGTCCGCCCCGGCGATGAAGACCTTCCCCTCGGCCTGGATCGCCGCGGTGCGAATACGCGGGTCCTTTTTCACCCTCGCAACGACGGCCCCAAAGCTGTGCAGCACGTCGGCGGAGAGGAGGTTCACCCCACCGTCGGTGCGGAAGGTTATCGCCGCGTGCGACCCTTCGGTCTTGAACTGGACCTGCGTGCTACTCATAGCGGAAAAACCCCTGTTTGGTTTTTCGGCCGAGCCGACCGGCGGCGACCATCTTGCGCAGCAACAGGCAAGGCCGATAACGGTCCTCGCCCAGGTCGCGGTGCAGCACTTCGAGGATGAACAAGCACACGTCCAGCCCGATC
>CAYQZH010000124.1:0-11912 GCA_964421865.1 uncultured Phycisphaera sp.
GCAAGGAGTCGCCCATTTCCCAGCATAAGCGGGATTACCTCGACGCTCGCCTCGCACCCGACGGGACTCGACTCGCGGCGACGATCATGGAAGCCGCCAATCCCGACATCTGGATCCTCGAGATCGAGCGGGACATGTTCACGCGTTTGACGTTTGACGAGGCGGTAGATCAGAATCCCCGGTGGAGCCCCGATGGGAAGTGGGTCGTCTTCGCGTCGAATCGCGGGAAATCAAACTTCAATCTCTTCCGCCAACTCGCCGACGGCACCGGAGAAGCCGAACGACTCACCACCGGCGACATCCCTCAGAATCCGTCGTCGTTCTCGCCCGATGGGTCGATCCTCGTCTTCACCGAAAGTAATACAAAGACCGAGGGCGACATCATGTATTTGCGTTTGCACGGCGAGGAGCGAAAGCCGGAAGTCTTCCTGGCTACGCCCTTTCATGAGAGGGCGTCGGCTCTGTCTCCGGATGGGAAATGGATCGCCTATCTCTCCAATGAGTCGGGTGAAGCCGAGATCTACGTTCGCCCCTTCCTTCGCCCGGGCGCCAAGGTGAAGGTTTCCGCAGGGAGAGCGTTCATACCGAAATGGTCGCCGGACGGCAAAGAAATCTTCTACCGAAATGAGGGGAAAATCATGGCCGTATCGGTGTCGGTGCAGGAGGACACGCTCCGCGCCCAAAACCCGCGCCTGCTCTTTGAGCTCAAAGGGAACGCCTACTCTGGCCCTTTTGACGTCGCCCCCGACGGGGACCGTTTCCTGTTCTATCGAACAGCGGGCGAGGCCAAAGAGCAATCCCCACAGCCGACGGTCGTCGTGAACTGGTTTGAGGAACTCAAGGCCAAGGTGCCGACGACGAAGTAACCAAGGCTGGATGCGGAATGGTGAATGCGGAAGAGCTCTCTATTCGACATTCGACAATCGACAATCGGCAATCGACACTTGTCCTGAGCCTCGAAGGGATCGACAATCGTCCCCCATGCCCCTGAACCCCGATACACGACTCGGCCCGTATGAGATTGTCGCTCCGCTCGGTGCGGGCGGGATGGGGGAGGTCTATCGCGCCAAGGACACGCGCCTCGATCGCGAAGTGGCGATCAAGGTGTTACCCGCCCACCTCACGCGCAGCCCGGAGTTCAAACAGCGTTTCGAACGCGAGGCCAAGTCCATCTCGCAACTCACCCATCCGAACATCTGCACACTCCACGACGTCGGGCATCACGACGAAACCGACTACCTGGTGATGGAGTTGTTGGAGGGCGAGACCCTGGCCCAGCGATTGACCAAAGGACCGCTGCCGCTCGAACAAACGTTGAAGTGCGGGATCGAGATCGCCTCGGCCCTGGATGCGGCCCATCGCAAGGGAATCGTTCATCGGGACCTCAAACCCGGAAACGTGATGCTCACGAAGGCTGGTACGAAGTTGCTGGACTTCGGACTGGCCAAGTCGTCGGGGATGATGGACAGTGATCCGGGCGCTGTGACGGTCAGTCAACCGCTGACCGGCAAGGGCACGATCATCGGCACGTTCCAGTACATGGCCCCGGAACAGTTGGAAGGAGTGGAAGCGGACGCGCGGACGGATATCTTCGCCTTCGGCGCCGTGCTCTACGAAATGGCCACCGGAAAGCGTGCCTTCGAAGGTCATAGCCGGGCCAGTTTGATCGCCTCGATCATGTCGTCGCAACCACGCTCGATCAGCGAACTCCAGCCCATGACCCCGCCGGCGCTGGATCATGTGGTCAAGATGTGTCTGGCGAAGGACCCGGACGATCGCATCCAAACGGCGCACGACGTGAGGCTTCAACTCCAATGGCTTGCAGAGGCCGGGTCCCAGGCCGGAGCGCCGGCAGCGGTGATTGCGCGCCGAAGGGGGCGTGAACGGTGGGCGTGGACCGTTGCGGTGATCGCTGGTGCGATCAGCGTCACTGGGGGTGTCGCCTACTTCCGCGTCGCCAAACCCGACCTGCGCCCGATACGCTCATCCATCAACCCCCCGGAGGGCGCCCGATACGAGTTCGTGGGCGCCAACGCCGGACCGCCGTGCTTATCACCCGACGGACGATCCATCGCGTTAAGCGCCCGCGGTGCGGACGGCAAGAGCCACCTATGGGTTCGTTCGCTGGAGGTGCTGGCCGCGAAGCGGCTGCCGGGAACCGAGGGAGCAACGCGCCCGTTTTGGTCGCCGGACAACCGTTTCATCGGGTTTTTTGCGGATGGAAAGCTGAAGAGAATCGCAGGCGAAGGCGGACCCGCACTCACGTTGGCCGACGCGCCCGACGGGCGGGGCGGCACGTGGAACAACGACGGCGTCATCGTTTACGCGCCGAACTATGTCGGCCCCTTGTACAAGATTCCCGCCCGCGGCGGCGCTCCCGTGCCCGTCACTCAACTGGAAAAGACGCATAACGAGGGGACGCATCGATACCCCCACTTTCTGCCCGATGGGCGTCACTTCCTTTACCTTATTCGAAGCACGGGCGCGGGCATGGGCCGCGAACCCGGCGTCTTTGTCGGCTCGCTCGATGCAACGACCAAGAAAAAGCTTCTGCCGTTTGCCTCGGATGTGATGTACGCCGGCGGGCATCTTGTTTTCGTGCAAGAGACGGCGCTGATGGCGCAACGCTTTGACGCGGCCCGCCTCGAACTGCTCGGTGAACCGATCGCCATCGCTCTGGGGGTCCGCTTCGATCGGCGGTACAGCCGCGGCGTGTTCTCGGTCTCGCAAACAGGCATCCTCGTCTACCAACCGGGCGGGCAAGGAACGTCGAAGCTGATCTGGTACGACCGCACGGGGAAACCCCTGGACACGCTCGCCGATGGAGCGCTGTTCAGTGCCCCGGCGATCTCACCGGAGGAGACCCTGATGGCGGCGGAGATTGTCGATCCAACCAACGGAGCGTCGGACATCTGGGTTTTTGACCTGACGCGAAAGACGCGCACTCGCTTTACGTTCGATCCTGGCAGCGATGAAACTCCAATTTGGTCCTCCGATGCCAAGTCCATCATTTTCTCCTCCTGGAAAACTGGCGTAACCAACATTTACAGAAAGGATGCCAACGGCGCCGGCACGGAAGAGCCGCTGGTCAAGTCGGAATCCGACCTCTTTGCGTCCAGCGTGTCGCACGATGATCAGTATCTCCTTTACGGGACCGAGGCCGCATCCGGCGGAAGCGACATCTTCGTACGCCCCATGTCCGGTGATCACCCACCGACGCCCGTCGCTCAGTCGCGTTTCGTGGAGAATAACGGCGTGTTCGCGCCAAACGGGCGTTGGATCGCGTTCGATTCCGACGAGTCCGGTCGAACCGAAGTTTATGTCGTCCCATTTCCGGATCTGAAGGGGCGATGGCAGGTCTCGGCAAGCGGCGGGAGAGAAGCCCGGTGGCGCGGGGATGGTAAGGAACTGTTTTTCATCGGTCCGGACAGCGAGATCATGGCCGCCGAGATTGAAGAGGACGGTGCCACCATCAAGATCGGGGCCGTGAAGACCTTGTTCAAGCCGGTCCTGGCCCAAATCCAAGGAGGGCAATATGCCATCTCCAAGGATGGCGAGAGGTTCCTGGTCAACGTGGCCGTGGAGGAGGAGGGCGCTGTGCCCATGACGCTTGTGATCAACTGGCCGGCGGAGTTGACGAAGAAATGACACTGGCGACGGGCACACAACTGGGTCCCTATACGCTGACCGCCCCTCTCGGCGCGGGCGGGATGGGCGAGGTCTATCGCGCCAAGGATACGCGGCTTGATCGGGAGGTGGCCATCAAAGTGCTGCCGGCCCATCTGTCGCGCAGTCCTGAGTTCAAGCAGCGGTTCGAACGGGAAGCGAAAGCGATCTCGCAGCTCACCCACCCGCACATCTGCACCTTGCACGACGTTGGTCATCACGACGGCACCGACTATCTGGTGATGGAATTGCTCGAAGGCGAAACGCTGGCTCAGCGGCTGACCAAGGGCGGGCTTCCCGTCGACTTGGTGTTGCGCTACGGCATGGAGATCGCCTCGGCCTTGGACGCGGCTCAGCGCAAGGGTGTGGTGCATCGGGACCTCAAGCCGGGCAACATCATGCTGACCAAGTCTGGCGCGAAGCTGCTGGACTTCGGATTGGCGAAGTCCACCGCAGCTCTCGAAAGCGATCCCAGCGCCGTCACGGTCTCCCAGCCGTTGACGGGCAAGGGCACGATCGTGGGCACGTTTCAGTACATGGCTCCCGAACAGCTTGAGGGACGCGAGGCCGACGCCCGAACGGACATCTTCGCCTTCGGGGCCGTGCTCTACGAAATGGCCACCGGCAAACGCGCCTTCGAGGGCCACAGTCGGGCGAGTTTGATTGCTTCCATCATGTCCGCGCAGCCGCCGCCGATCTCCAACCTACAGCCGATGACCCCCCCGGCACTCGACCACCTCGTGAAGATGTGCCTGGCGAAGGACCCCGACGAGCGGATTCAAACCGCGCACGACGTCAAGCTACAACTTCAATGGATCGCCGGAGGTGGATCGCAGGCGGGCGTCCCGGCCCCGTTGAGTTCAAGCCGCAGACATCGCGAGCGGTTCTGGATTTCCTGTTCCGGGCTTCTGTTCGCGGCGTGCGTCATGCTAACCTTGCTGTACCTGCGACGAGGTGGAAACGAGGCTCGGCGGGTGTGGTCGAGCATTCCCGCTCCGGAGGAGACCTCGCTGATGGCCACCGGCGATCTGGCCGGACCCGTGGTCATCTCCCCCGATGGAAGCACCCTCGCCTTCGTCGCTGTCGGCAAGGACGCCCAGCGGCTTTGGGTCCGCCCGCTCCGCAGCCCGACCGCTCGCTCCCTCCCCGGAACTGAGGGGGCGACGTTCCCGTTTTGGTCGGCCGACAGTGGGTCCATCGGGTTTTTCGCTCGGGAGAAACTCTTCACGGTCGGCGCCGCCGGCGGACCGCCTATTTCCGTCTGCGATGCGACCGGCGGACGGGGCGGGACCTGGAATCGAGAGGGGGTCATTCTGCTCTCGCCCGAATTCCGATCGGCCATCTTTCGCGTTCCCGCGACGGGTGGAAAGCCCGAGCCGGTTACCACCGTCGATGAATCCAAGCATACCTCGCACCGCTGGCCTATGTTCTGTCCCGATGGGAAGCACTTTCTGTATCTGGCGGTTGCCCACGGGGCCGCTCAAACCGAAAGCAACGCCGTGTATCTCGCGTCGCTGGACGGCGGCGAGCCCAAGTTGGTGATGCACGGGAGCGCCAACGCCCTTCTTGCGGCGGATCATCTCCTCTACATGCGCGAGAATGCCCTGCTCGCCGCACCCTTCGACCTCAAGACCGCGCGCCTGACGGGCGAGCCGACCGTGGTGGCCACCGACGTGATGTATGACGTCACCGTGTGGCGCGCGGGTTTCTCCGTCTCCGACCAGGGCGAGCTGACCTTTCATTCCGGCACCGCTGGGGGCGAAATCCAGATCGCCAGACGCGACCGCTCGGGGAGGGACCTGGGGAACATCGGCGACCCCGGTAACTTCGGATCGCTTCGTTTGTCGCCCGACGGGAAAAGAGTGGCGACGGATGTGCAGGGGGGCGAGACGGATATCTGGGTCTACGAGGTCGCCCGCGGAGTGCGCTCTCGACTCACCTTCGGAGAGGGTGCCAACCTGGCTCCCGTGTGGTCCCCGGACGGTCAGTTCCTGGCCTACGCGAGCATCTACCTGGCCCGCCGCGACGCGACCCACCGCATCAGCCGCCGACCTTCGATCGGTGGCGACGAGGAAGTCCTCTACTCGTCGAGCGAGGAAGCCTGGGTGACGGATTGGTCGCGGGACAACCGTTATCTGCTGCTGTCCCAAGGAAAGTTCATCGGCGGGAACCCGTCTGATATCTGGGTCTTGCCGCTCGGCGGCGAGCGCCGCGCGTTTCCACTGGTGAAGACGCCGTTCGCCGAGGGCGACGCCCGATTCTCGCCCGACGGAAGATGGGTGGCCTATCAATCCAACGAGTCCGGTCGGTGGGAAATCTATGTGATTCCTTTCAACCCCCCGAAAGAAGACGGCGCCCCAAGCGAGGAACCTGTCCGCGGAGGCAAATGGCAGGTGTCCGCGCGCGGCGGCGCGCAGGTGGAATGGCGCGCCGACGGGAAGGAGCTGTACTATGTGACCGGCGACTCCAAAGTGGCCGCCGTGGAGATCGCGGTGACGCCCAACGGCATCGAACTTGGCACGACCTCGGCGCTGTTCACCGTCAACCAGCCCGCGGGGATTGATCCGTTCGATGTCGCGCCGGATGGAGACTGGTTCGTGGTGAACACGGCCAACACCCAGGGCTCGTCGCCGATCAACCTCATCGTGAATTGGAACACGGAGTTGAACAAGTGACAGCGCCTCCGCGGCGTCTCGGCGATTTCGAGATCATCCGCGAGTTGGGCCGCGGGGGCATGGGGATCGTCTATGAAGCCCGACAGGTGTCCCTGAACCGCAAGATCGCATTGAAAGTTCTCTCCGGTAGTTTGGGGCTGAGTTCCAAGGCCGTGGTGCGATTTCGCCGCGAGGCGGAGGCGGCCGCCAAGCTCCATCACACCAACATCGTCCCCATCTACGCCACCGGCGACGAAGACGGCACCCACTACTATGCGATGGAGCTTGTCGACGGTCCGTCGCTCAATCTGGTGATCCATTCTTTAGGCAGCGAGCCGCGGGCGGAACGAAGTCCCGGCGCGCCGGGAGTCCGCGCGACCGTTCAACCGCCCGGTGACGATACCGTGACCGCGCTCCCCGCCTGGGTCGCGGAGACCATGGCCGCGGGCGCGCCGCCGACCGCAAGCGGTTCGTCTGTCGTCAGCGACAGCTCTTCGACGCTCCGTTCAGGCGCTGGATACTTCGACACCGCGGCGCGCATGATCGCCGACGTGGCCGACGCCCTCGACTACGCCCACAACCAGGGCGTGATCCACCGGGACATGAAACCATCGAACCTGCTGCTCTCCCGCGACGGACGGTTGAGCATCAACGACTTCGGCCTGGCGCGGATGTTGGAGCAACCGGGGATGACCATGACCGGCGAGTTCGTCGGCTCGCCGCTGTACATGTCGCCGGAGCAGATCACCGCGGGTCGTGCGCCGCTCGATCATCGTACCGACATCTATTCGCTGGGTGCGACGCTCTATGAGTTGCTGACGCTCCATCCGCCCTTTCCCGGCGAACGGCGTGATCAGATCATCGGCCAGATCATCCACAAGGAGCCCAAACCGCCGCGAGCCGTCAACAAGAAGGTTCCCGTCGATCTGGAAACGATCTGCCTCAAGGCCATCGAGAAAGACCCCGACCGCCGCTACCAGACCGCCGGGCAAATGGCGGAGGACCTGCGGCGATTCGTCAACCGCTTCGCGATTTCGGCGAAACGCGCCGGTGTCGTCGGACGCACAACGAAATGGATTCGTCGTCGTCCAGCCGTGGCCACGCTACTGGCCCTCGTCCTTCTCGCCGGCGCCGTGGCGGGTCTGGCGGGCTATCAGGTCCATCTCTCGAACCAACGCATGGCGGAGATGCGCCTCCAAAAGGCGATGGAGGACGCGCTGCTCGCGGCTTGGAGCGGTGAATTCGACGCGGCGGAACGGAATATTCAGGAAGCTGAGCAACGGGGAGTGTCCCATGCGTGGGCACGGATGCTCCGCGGGCAGGTAGCGCTCCATCAGGATCGACCCGGCGAAGCCATCCAACATCTTGAGCAGGCCGTTCGCCTGCTTCCGGACAGCGTGGCGGCGCGGGCGATGCTGGTGCGAGCGACGATGAACGATGGTCGGTGGGATCAGGGCGTCATGATGCTCGACGCTCTCGGCGCGCTCACCCCGAAAACCGCGGAAGATTATCTTTTCCTTGGTTGGGCCCGAGCCGCTGTCGTCCCCCACCGCGGTCTTGACGCTCTGAACGAGGCGGTTCGGATGCGACCGGCCAGCCCCATCGCCCGCGTCATTCGTGCCGATGTCCGTTCGGGCCACGCCCTGGACACGGCGGATCCGATCGATGTCGAAGCGGCGTTGGAGGATGCTCGTACGGCCAAGGGCATGCTTCCCGACAGCCCGTTGGCCTTGCAAGTGCATCTGTTCGCCCACCTCGTGGCTGCCGCCGTACATGAAGAACGGCAGGAGACGGATAAGCGAATGGAGGCTCTCGCCGAGGCCGAACGCGACGCTCGCGCTCTGGAACGGTTCCCTGGATTGCCGGGCGCCATCTGGTCGCGTGCCATGTACCTTGAGCAGATGGGTACGCAAAACGACGTGCTCGAGGAGTGGCGTAGGGCGTACCAAAGTGAACATCCCAACGATGATGCCTTCCGCGAGTACGCATTCGCCTTGTACCGTTGGGGCGAGCATGACCAGGCGATGTCGGTTCTGGACCGCATGGCCCAACGGGGCGGGGGCAGTGTGGGAGAGTTGACGCGTGCGTACCTTCTGATGTTCATGGCGCGGCCCGATGCCAAGGAGTCGGCACTGGTCGCCTACCGCAAGGCGACGGATCGCGACGATTCGAGCATGTTAATGCTTTGGCACCAGACGATCTTGCGATTATCGGGGAATGAGCGGGCGGCGCTGGACGCGTGTCCCGCGTTGGGCGAGCGATTTTCTCGTCTGCCCGACTGGGTGCTTGAATGGTACCAGCGCCCGCTGGACTACAACTGCGACCGGATTTCGAAAGAGGAGTTACTCACCGCTGCGGGGAACTCCCACTGGCATCAGTGTGAGGCGAACTTCTTCATCGGCATAAGGCGCCTCGCCGACGGGGATCGCGCCGCCGCGGCGGAGCACTTTCGTCGGTCCGTGCGGACGGGCGTGTTCTACTTCTTCGAATACCAGTGGAGCCGGAGGCTCCTGGCCCGCCTGGAAGAAGACCCCGCCTGGCCGCCGTGGATACCGGACAAACCATGACGATTGGCGAGCGTTCAGGTGAGAGTGCATCCTAAAACCGCTCGCGGAGGTTCATGGCCGGAACCGATGTAAGCGTGGTTCCGTCAGGCCGAAGGTGCCCAAGGGGGTGCGGCCCTGGGACAGAGCCGCCTTACACGGCGGATGCTTCTCGCCGCGATCACCCGCCGCAGTGAGCGCCGCGCGCCGGCATTCAAGCCTCCATCGCGATAGAGCGTTTTGGGGTCGACCCGAATCTCACGCGTCTTTGTGGGGCTGGTTTTATGCGCTTGCCGTGAACCGTATTGGGGCTAAGCGATGTTGCGAACAAAGGCCGCGTATTCCTTGGCGGGCATGAGGACGCGGAGAGGATCGGGCGTATCCGCTTTGATCTTCACCATCCACCCCTCCTCCAGCGCGTCGTCGTTCACCAATTCCGGGTGATCGACGAGGGCGGTATTGACCGCCACGACCGAGCCGCCCACCGCGGTGAAAACCTCCGAAGTGGCCTTGACCGACTCGACCTCGCCGATGACGTCGCCGACGGTGACCTTCGCCCCGACCTCCGGCAATTCGACATAGGTGATATCGGTCAGCTCATCCGCGGCGTACTGCGTGATCCCCATGGTGACGATGTCGTCGTCAAGGAGGAACCATTCGTGGGTTTCGGCATACCTTCGATCGACTGGAACCTTCATAGATTCTCTCCGTCTTTCGGTGATCGCAGTGGGTTAGCGTTTCGAGTCCATTCCGGGCCGTACGATCTACCGTCAGCGGGGCCGCTTGTAAAACGGCAACTTGACGACCTTAGCCTGGACCCGCTTGCCGCTCACTTCGACCTCCAACCCCGTCCCTTCCGACGCCACGTCAGCCACAACAAAGGCCATGGCGATACTCTTGCCAAGCGTCGGGCTTAACGTCCCGCTCGTGACCTCACCCACGGCCCGACCGGCACCATAAACCGTGAAGTGCTGCCGTGCAATCCGTCGGCCTTCCAGTTCAAGCCCAACGAGCTTACGAGGCAGTCCCCGCTCGTTCAACCGCCGCATCGGCTCGACGCCGATGAAGTCTTTGCTCAAATCCACGCACCACGCCTGCCCGGCGGTGAGGGAATCGACCTCTTCGCTCAACTCATGGCCGTAGAGCGGCATGGCCGCCTCGATCCGCAGGGTGTCCCGCGCCCCAAGACCGGCGGGTTTGATCACCGGGTGCGGCTGTTCCTTGGTCCCGAGTAGCTTGGGGATGAGGAAGGGCACCAGGACAGCCGGGAGGACGACTTCGAGTCCGTCCTCGCCGGTATAGCCGCTACGGTAGGTGATGATCTGCAGCGGGCCGACGTCGCGGACGGTGAAGTGATAGCGCTTCAACGTGGAAAGGTCGTCGCCGGTGAGTTCCTTGGCCAGTTCCAGGGTTTTCGGGCCTTGGCAGGCGACCATCGCGGTGGCCATCGTCTCGTCGACGATCTGCACGTCCCGACCCGCGGCGTGTTTGTGCAGCCAGGCGACGATCTTGTCGCGGTTGGCGGCGTTGCAAACGATGCCCCAGTGGGTGGTAAAGCGCGAGACGATCACGTCGTCGAGGATGCCGCCGTCCTCGCGGCAGACGTGCGCGTAGAACGACCGGCCCGCTTCGGCCCCGGCGAGGTTGCGGGTGCAGATTCGATCGAGCAACGCCCCGGCGTCGCCTCCCATGATCCGCAACCGGCCCATGTGCGAGACGTCGAAGACGCTGCACGCCGTGCGGGTGTGGTGATGCTCCTCGACGATGCCCGCGAACTGTACGGGCATCTCCCACCCCGCGAACTCCACCATGCGCGCGCCGAACCCCACGTGGAGGTCGTACAGAGGCGTCTTGAGCAGCGTGTCGGTCATTGGTGAGCGTGTCCCATCCCTACGCAGCAGGGGTGGGGGCTCATGCCTTTTCTGAGATGACAGTCCATCGAAGAACGCTCATCCCCCACCCCTTTCTGGCGAAAGAGATGGGGCACCCACCCCGAATCGGCGGGCTGGCACGTCACGAAACCACCCCCAAGGGGACTCGAACCCCTGTCTTCAGGATGAGAACCTGATATCCTAGGCCTCTAGACGATGGGGGCCTGCAGGGAACCGCTCGCCCGGACGGCGGCGATGGATTCGCAGCGGTGCTCATCATAGCCCTCGGTGCACCGGCGTCAACCGGTCACGCACGGGAACCGAGGGCAGCGCCGGGGTCCATCTTGCGGGAAGGTCACAGCACGCCGGCGTCACCCGATGGAGTCGCCGAGCGAAGCCGCGAACGCCCCAACCGATGAACGATTCGTTTCGACGCCCTGTTGTTGGATGGACGGCGCTCTTCCTGGTGACCTACGTCGCTTACGTCCCCGCGCTCTTCGGCGGTTTTGTCTGGGATGACGATCAATACGTCACCCACAATCCCACCCTGAGGAACCTCAGCGGCCTGCACCGCATCTGGTTCGCGCCCCGCGCGACGCCCCAGTACTATCCGCTGGTCTTCACCACGTTCTGGGCGGAGCGGCACGCGTGGGGACTGCACCCCATAGGCTACCACCTGGTCAACATCGCCCTCCACGCGATCAACGCCGCACTGCTCTGGCGCGTCCTTCGCCGGCTCGGTGTGCCCGGCGCGTGGTTCGCCGGCGCCCTGTTCGCCCTTCACCCGGTGCATGTCGAGTCCGTGGCCTGGATCACGGAACGAAAGAACGTCCTTTCGACCCTATTGTATCTCGCCGCCGGTCTTAGGTTTCTCCGTTTGTACCGCATCGGGGAGCCGTCCGTTCAGGACGCGACCCTCGCCCCGCGACGCCGTGACCGTCGCCTCTACTGGACGATGTTCTTGCTGTTCTTAGGCGCGCTGGCGAGCAAGACGGTCACCTGCACCTGGCCCGCGGCCGCGCTCCTGGTCCTGTGGTGGAAGCGAGGATGGGTTGAACGCCGGGATGTCACGCGTTTGACACCGATGTTCCTCGCCGGGCTGGCGATGGGGCTTTGGACGGCGTGGGTGGAACGGCGTTACGTCGGCGCGGAGGGTGCGACGTGGGACCTGTCGGCGT
>CAYQZH010000125.1:0-11785 GCA_964421865.1 uncultured Phycisphaera sp.
CCGCTCGTTTCTTGAGCTGCTCGGAGACGGATTCGGCGATCAATTTGGCGTTCCCATCCGGGGCCTTGATCTCCTGAATGTTCAGGCTCATGTTGCGGTCGATGAGGTTCTCCAACTCCTCCTTCAGCTTGTCGATTTCCGCCCCCTTGGGACCGATGACCAGTCCCGGCCGGGCGGTGTGAAGCAGAACCTTCACCTCGTTGCGGGTCCGCTCGATCTCCACCTTGGCCACCGCCGCGTAGGGCGGCCGCTGGTTCAGGCGCTCATCGAGGAAAGCGCGTATCTTCTGGTCCTCGACCAGGAACTCGGCGAACGCCGCCTTGGGGGCGAACCATCGCGAGCGCCAATCCTCCGTGATGCCCACGCGGAACCCGATCGGATTGACCTTCTGACCCACCTGCGACTCCCTGGGAGCAAACCCTATCCGCTACCTATGAAAACCCTGGATCAACCTTCCGCCACCGTCACCATGATGTGGCTCGTCCGTTTGGCAATCGGATGGGCCCGCCCGCGATCCTTGGGCCGCCACCTTCGATAATAGGGACCGCCGTTCACCCGTGCATCCTTGACAAACAGGCTCCGCATGTCGGCCTCTTGTTCGTCCGCGTTCACCATGGCCGACTTCAACACGTTCTCAATCATGCGGGCGCAACGGCGAGGGTTGAACCGCAACTGGTCCATGGCCTCACCGCACTTGCGGCCGCGAATCAAGTCGATCACCAGCTTGACCTTGCGCGGCGAGATGCGCGCGAAGCGGTGCTTCGCGGACCACATCTTCTCACCGTTCGTTGCCGTTGCCATCGAACCGTTACGTCCTTACCGACTCGTCTACGTCGCAGCCGCAGCCGGTGCCCCCGTCCCCGCGGCCTTCTTCTTTCCGCCGCTGTGGCCCCGGAACGTCCGCGTTGGGCTAAACTCGCCCAGCTTGTGCCCGACCATGTCCTCGTTCACATAAACGAGATGGAAAACCTTCCCGTTGTGGACCTCGAACCGGACCCCGATGAACTCCGGTACGATCGTGCAGCGTCGCGACCAGGTGCGGATCGGCGCGCCCATGCCCGTGCCCTTCGCGTTCATGGCCTTGCGGAAGAGCTTCTCGTCCACGAACGGCCCTTTTTTCTGTGATCGCGCCATCGACTGCCTCAGTACGCCCTACGCCATCGCTTCAACATCCATTCCGTCACGCCGCCGACCCGCCGTCATCTCTTCTTCGGGGTCGGGAGCTGTCCGTATCGCCTGCTCTTGCGTCGCCGCATGATGCGCTGGTTGGAGGGCTTTCGCGGCGAGCGCGTTCGTCCGCCCTTGGCCAGCAGTCCCGTCGGGCTGCACGGATGCCGCCCGCCGCCGCTGCGACCCTCGCCGCCGCCCAGAGGATGGGACACGGGGTTCTGAGCCGTGCCGCGTACGTACGGCCGGCCACCCATGTTCCTTATACGCCCAGCCTTCCCCCAGCGCAAGTTTTGATGCTCGACGTTGCCCAACTGGCCGATGGTCGCCCGGCACTCCACGCGGACCTCACGCATCTCCCCCGACGGAAGTACCAAAATCGCCCAGCTTTCGTTCCGCGAGAGGAGACGAGCCGCGCCGCCCGCGCTGCGGACGAGTTTGCCGCCCTGTCCGGAGTTCATTTCGACGTTGTGCACCGCCAGACCCGGAGGGATGTTCTTGAGCGGCATAGCATTTCCGACCTTCGGCTCCACCGTGGGGCCGCTGGCTACCGTTTCGCCGGCCGTAAGCCCCGCCGGGGCCAGGATGTACCGCTTTTCGCCGTCGGCGTATTCAAGCAGGGCAATGTGACAACTTCGGTTGGGGTCGTATTCGATAGCCTGCACCGTGCCTACGATGTCGTCTTTGTCGCGCTTAAAGTCGATCAGGCGATAGATACGCCGCGCCCCGCCCCCGCGATGGCGAGCGGTGATCTTCCCGTGGTGGTTGCGGCCGCCATGCTTGGTCAGCCGCTCGCACAGGGACTTCTCCGGCTGCCTGTGCTTGTCAGTCAACTCCGCGTAGTCGTTGACCGTCGACACGCGCCGACCGGGCGAAGTCGGATTGTAGGTAATGATCGCCATCGAAATCCCGTGTACAGCAACCGGGCCGATCGCAGGTCGAACCCGCGCCTCGGCCCGAAGAACCCCTAGAACAAGTCAATATGGTGGTCGGCCCTCAGCACGACCACCGCCTTCTTCCAATCCGACGTCGTCCCCATCTTGTACCGGACCCGACGAGGCTTGCCCTTGCGCACCGCCGTCCGCACCGATTGCACCTTCACGTTGTAAATCTTCTCGATTGCTTGCTTGATCGACGCCTTCGACGCATCGGGATGCACCTCGAAGGCGTACGACCCGCCGCGGGCGGGCCTAGTCCGCGTCGCGCCGTGCGACTGCTGGGCCTGGTGCGTGCCCTTCTCCGTCACCAACGGGCGCTTCACAATGTGGTAAATATCCATCGGGATCGCCCGCCCTTATCCCTTCGCCGCCGCCCGACCCGTGACCCGCGTAAAGGCCTCCTTGGTGAAAATCACCCGAGGCCGGCGCAGAACGTCGTAGGCGTTGACGTCGTCCACGACGCGGATGTCCGTTCGCGGGATGTTTCGGCCGGACTTATACGCGTTTTCATCCGCCGCGTGCATCGCCACCAGGCAGCCCTTCTGCACGCCCAGAGCGGAAAGCATCGACGCGAAGACCTTCGTCTTCGGCTCGGAACATTGCAGCTCGTCGAGAATCATCACTTCGTTCGCCTGAATCTTGGCCAGGATCGCGTTGTCGCGGGCCAACCGTCGCATTTTCTTCGGAAACTCCTTCGTCGCCGGCGGCACGCGCTTCGCAAACGTGCGGCCTCCGCCCTTCCGTACCGGCGTTCGGATCATCCCCGCGCGGGCGTTGCCCGTGCCCTTCTGGCGGTAGAGCTTGCGCGTTGAACCCGCGACGTCGGCCCGTCCCTTGGTTCGCGCGCTGCGCTGCCATCGGTGATCGAGGTAGGCGACAACCGCCTGCTTAATCAGCTCGGGACGGACCCGCCCGCCCAGGCAGGCCGGATCGACCTCCACCTCGCCGGTGCGCTGACCCGCCATGTTGAACACCGGAACCGCGAGCATCGCGCCTAGCCTCTCTTCTTCGAGCGCCGGACCAACAACAACGAACCGTTCGGACCGGGCACGCTCCCGCGGATCAGCAGTAAGTCGTTTTCAGCGTCAACCTTGATGAGTCGCAACGAGCATGCGGTTTGGCGTACGTCGCCCATGTGACCCGCCATCCGCTTGCCCTTTTTCACCGACCGACCCGTGCCGCGAGGAGCGCTGGACCCGATGCCGCCCGGGGAGCGGTGCTTTCGTTCCGTGCCGTGCGAGGAGGGCATGCCGCCGAAGCCGTGCCGCTTCATGACACCCTGGAAGCCTTTGCCTTTCGTGGTCCCGGCCACGTCGACGTACTTGGCTGCATCACCCGCGAACAACTCGACCGTCACCACGTCGCCCGCCGCGACCGTCGCCGGCGCGTCCAGGCGGACCTCGCGCACCGCACGCTTGGGTCCGGTCCCCGCCTTGGCCGCATGGCCGATCATCGCTTTCGTGGAGCGGTGGGGTTTCACGTCGCGGAATCCAAGCTGCACCGCATCGTACCCGTCGGATTCCTTGTTTTTCACCTGCAAAACCACGCATGGCCCGGCGCGCACGACGGTCACGGACTCGACGACGCCTTTCTCGCCGAGCACGCGAGTCATGCCGATCTTGGTTCCCAGTAACGCGGGCATCATACGGGAGTTCCCAGCCCGTCCGCACCGAGCGAACGAGTCCGCTCCATTCCACCGCGTGCGATGAAGCTCACACGCCTGAGTATTGTTCTAACGAGTTAGGGAAACGAACCCGGACCGCCCCAGCGGTCCGCCGCCACCAACAAACCAATCGCCCTACGCCTTTATCTTTACGAAGACGCCGGCGGGCACTTGAATCCGATTGATCGCTTCCACCGTCCGAGACGTCGGCTCACTAATGTCGATAATCCGCTTGTGCGTCCGCATCTCGAACGTCTCGCGCGACTTCTTATCGATGTGAGGGCTGGTCAACACCGTATAGCGCTCGATCCGGGTGGGCAACGGAATCGGCCCGTGGACCTTGGCGCTAGTGCGCTTCGCCTGTTCCACAATCTCCTTCGCCGACGCATCCAGCGCCCGGGAGTCGTAGGCCTCCATGCGGATACGGATTCTGTTCTTACTGTTCTGAGCGCTCACCCGTCGACAACCGCCTTCATCAAAACGCCTTCAGCCGCCGTTCGTTCAACTCGACCGCAGACCAGCAAGGATAAACGATCCTGCATGGCTGTCAACTACAATAATCCGCGTTTCCAAAGTCGAGCCCCGCCACTCGATCCGCAGACAATCCGGGCTCGGACCACCGCTGACACATGCCGACGCCAAACGTAAGCGATATCACCAGTTTAATGTGTTACACCGAATTATGCAGTGCGATAGCGAAATTGCGGTTACCTACCCAACCAGGCTTTTCATATTTGCCGCCGAAACCGGCGCGTAATGGGACGGGGCCATCGTGGCCGTGGCCCGACCCTGCGATAGGCTGCGAAGTTTGGTTACGTAACCGAACATCTGCGAGAGGGGCACGTCCGCGGAAATCAGCCGGTCGCAACCGCGCAGCGTCGTGTTACGCACAACCGCCTTGCGGGCGTTCAAGTCGGCCATGATCGAACCGAAGTAGTCGTCGGAGGTCACGACCTCGACGTCCATGATCGGTTCGAGCAGCACGGGGTCGCTGGCCTTCATCGCCTCGTAGAACGCGGCGCGGGCGGCGTTTTCGAACGCGATCTCCGAGCTTTCCGACTCGTGCCAGCCGGCGCTGAGCATGGTGACCTTCCAGTCGATCACGGGGTATCCGCCGAGGACGCCGCTTTGGGCGGCGTCGTGGAGGCCGGTCTCGGCGGAACGCACAAGCTCGGACGCGAGGCCTTCCTCCTTGATGGCGTTGACGATCTCGAAATTCGCCCGCCCGGCGACGTGCGCGCGCGGCTCGATGCGAACGCGGACGATCGCGTAGTGCGGACGCCCCCCGATCTGGCGGATGAAGTGCCCTTCGCCTTCGCTAACGTCGGTGACCGTCTCCCGGTACGAAACGCGGGGTTTGCCCACGACGACGTCGACGTTCATGTCACTCCGCAGCCGTTGCACGGCGATCTCCAGGTGCAATTCGCCCATGCCGGAAAGCAGCGTCTGACCGGTTTCGGGGTTAGCGGTCACCGTGAAGGTGGGATCCTGTCGAGTAAGAGCGGCCAATGATTCGAGCAACTTGTCGCGATCCTTGGACGAGCGCGGCTCAATGGAGGTGCTGATGACCGTCTCCGGAAACTTGATGGATTCGAGGATCACCGGGTGTTTGGCGTCGCACAGCGTGTGACCGGTAAGAGCGCTTTTCGGACCGATGACGGCCACGATGTCGCCGGCGCAGGCCTCGTCGAGTTGATCGCGTCGCTTGGCGAACATCCGATAGATGCGGCTGATGTTCTCCTTCGCCCCCGTCACGGGGTTGAACATGCGGAGATTCGATTTAAGCGTTCCGGAATAGAGCCGCAGGTAGTAAAGATCGACCGGCTTTTCGGCGACGATCTTGAAGACTAAGGCGACCAGCGGACCGCCGGGATCGCAGAGGACCTTGCGCTCGACGTTCGGGTGCTTCGCGTCCACGGCGGTTACCGGCGGCATGTCCAGCGGGCTGGGGAGGAAGTCGCACACGGCGTCGAGCGTACGCTGTACGCCGACGAAGCGTAGAGCACTCCCGCAGAGAACGGGACACAACGCCCGCTGCAGCGTCCCCGCCCGGATCGCTTGGCGAATCTCGACCTCACTGACCGGCTCGTCATGCAGATACTTGTACATCACGGTTTCGGAAAACTCGGAGATGATCTCCAGCATTTCGTGCCGCCCTTCGTGCGCCACGTCGGCCAGGTCCTCGGGAACCGCCCGCACCTCGTAGGTCGAGCCTAGTTCCTCCTCCTTGGAGTAGACCGCTTGCATCGCGATGAGATCGATGAGGCCGCGGAACTCGCCGCCGGTCACGATCGGCCACTGAATCGGCAACGGGCGGATGGTGAGGCGCTCTTGGATCGAAGCGACACAGCGCTCAAAATCGGCGCCGATGCGGTCCATCTTGTTGACGAAACAGATACGCGGGACCTTGTACTTATCCGCCTGTCGCCAGACGGTTTCGGACTGGGCTTCAACGCCTTCCTTGGCGTCGAACACCGCCACCATGCCGTCCAGCACGCGCAGCGACCGCTCCACCTCGGCCGTGAAATCCACGTGCCCGGGCGTGTCGATCAGGTTAATCGTGTGGCCCTTCCACGGGCAGCTTACCGCAGCCGAGTAGATGGTGATGCCGCGCTTTTGCTCTTCCTCGTCGAAGTCGGTGGTCGTGGTGCCGTCATCGACCTCGCCCATGCGGTGCGTGCGTCCGGTGTAATAGAGAATGCGCTCCGTGGTTGTAGTCTTGCCCGCGTCGATGTGCGCGGCAATGCCGATGTTGCGGACGGTGGCGAGATCGAACGTCATAGGCGGGGATTATAGGGGAACGCGTGTGACGCGGATATGCGTGCGGGGGGTTGCGCAGGCTGCGCGTGCGAAGTACGAGCGTGGGCGTGATGGCTCGCCGGGCATGACCGTTTCGGTACGGCCACCCGTCCTTATCCCCAATCATCATACGACGCAGCCTGCGCCCTGTGCTGTGGAGTTTTGTTTCCGTCGAGCGAGCACACCGTGTCGCCGCGGTAGTCAGCAGAAGTGTCATCAGGGCACACCCGCTGGCTCCCAGGCCCCGGTTCGAGTTGCACGCCCTGGTCCACTCCATTAGCCTGTCCGGTAGTTCGTGACCCGGGCCCCCGGGGCGACCGAGGTCATCGAAGGAGTCGGATGTACCGGAGTCTTGAATGACCGCACGACGAGTTCCACGGATCAACATCAGGCCAAGCAGACGTCGCCGGACGCTGGTTCCGGCTCTTATGCTCGGAGCCGCTGGGCTCGCCAACGCGGCGGGCGATCCCAACGCGAAGGAGCTTAACAGTAAGGAGGCCGAATCGCAGTACCTTGCGAAGGTGACGCAGCTCACGGACACCTCGATGGGGCTGGGCAAGGCGGGCGAGGCCTACTTCTCGCCCGATGGCAAAAGCATCATCTTCCAAGCGACGCCCGCCGGGCAGACCGATTATCAGATCTACACCATGGACCTCGCGGCGCGGAAGCCCAGGATGGTGAGCACCGGCAAAGGCGCGTGCACCTGCGCCTTCTTCCACCCCCACGCCAAGAAGATCATCTTCGCGTCGAGCCACCTGGACCCGACGCTGGGACAACCCAAACCGCCGAAGGAGTCCAAGGGTTATGCGTGGGACTTCAACGAGTACATGGACATCTTTGAGGCCGATCTCGACGGCGGCAACCTCCACCGCCTCACCGACGCACCCGGCTACGATGCCGAAGGTTCCTATTCGCCCAACGGCAAGAGCATCGTCTTCACTTCGATGCGCGACGGCGACCAGGAAATCTACGTCATGGACGCGGACGGCAAGAACCAGCGCCGGCTGACCAACGGCAAGGGTTACGACGGCGGCCCGTTCTTTTCACCCGACGGCAAGACCATCCTCTACCGCGGCGATCGTCGCGGCGATGACAAGATGAACTTGCAACTCCGACTCGTGAACGTCGACGGAAGCAACGACCGAGCGATCACCGACAACGAGCTGTTCAACTGGTGCCCCTTCTGGCACCCTCCAGGGAAGAGTCTCATCTTCACACAGACCGACCACGGGTCCTATGCCCGCGGCGAGAAACCCAACTACGACCTTTGGATGATGACGCCCGACGGCGCCAACCTCACGCGGATCACTTTCGATCCGGCGTCCGACGTGTTGCCCGTCTTCAGTCCGGATGGCAAACGCCTGATGTGGACGAGCAAACGCGGCGGCCTCACCGAGGCCCAGGTCTTCCTAGCCGACTTCACCCTGCCCAAGGAACTCAACTAGCGCAAGCGTGTAACGTCGCGCCCAGTTCTTGACGTTTTAGTTGGTACATTGGCATACGCTCACTCGCCGATTCGACCCTAACTCTAGGTTCCACCACCGTTTACGGCTTCTTGCGACTGCAAAACCACCGCCGCGCCCATGCGGCGGACGAGCCCGGCCCATGTCGCTCAATGTCCACCGGGAGGCTAAAAACAAGCCCTATTTTATTTCTTTTTGTTGTTGACACGGCTCCGCCGGGTTCGGTATTATTGGGATTCGGGTTCCGGTGAAATCCGGGTATAGCGGAAGCGGTAGGATGCGGGCGGGGGAAGTAGGCCGCGTCAAAGTCTACCGCACGGTGGGAAAAGGCAGCGCCTGATGGGGTCGCCGGGCGCGTGAGGGGAGCGGTCGTTGACATCTCCCAAGCCTGAACAGGTACAACCATCATCAAGGGATGGACTCTGCCCCCCCCGGGGGGGGGTAACGCTCCACAGACCTGTGCCGCTGCTCTTGAGCAGTGCCTTTCACACGAACGGTTCATCCATCCGTTCGAATCGCCCGTTCCGCATTCCACCTGCCCGCTGATCGTCTCGTCTTTCGTCGCCTACCTGATCGCTCTGCTTTGTGACGCCATAGAGTGCATCCTAACGAGTAGGGTCCGCTCTGCGGATCGTTCCCAGGTCAACCGTCGACCGAATGGTCCGCACAGCGGACCCTACTGCTTCTCCGCACAATCCATTGGTTTGTTCTTCGACGGGCTCAGTTCGTTGCAACCCCGCGCCCCGCCCAGTCGCCATACCATTTTCGGTAGAGCCGCAGCCTGAAGGGCTGCACGAACGTAGCCGGGGGCCAGCGCAGCGCCGCCCCCGGATGGCGTGCGAGGAAAGATCCCTACGACCCCATCGGGGTCGTCTATGCGACTCTTTGGGCAGACGACCTTTTCAGGGTCGCGATGGGATTGATGGTCCGATGATTCCGTGGGTAGCGCTTCGCTTGACCCACGGCTACTCCAGAGCAGCCTTTCAGGCTGCCCGACATGATTGGTGTTGGTTGTTTTCGGCTACTTTGTTGTGCCGAAGTTTCTTGAAGAAACAGGAGAGGAGATTTCCCCATGAAACGTAGTTTGTTGCTTCTGTCTTCGTTCGGAGCGGTCGTATGGACCGCCTCGCCCGCGCTTGCCGGAAGCGGTGCGTGCTGCGCGAACTTTGGCGGATTGTGTGTGGTGATAGATGGCACTTTTTGCACAGGTTCCGGCCAGATTTACGCGGGCGACGGAACGAGTTGCAGGACGGCCGCTTGTCCTGGTTTTGGGTCGTCGCCGCGCGGTGCGTGCTGCAGATCTTCTAACAACCAGTGCATCATTGTTGTCGGCGGTCAAGCTGGGTGCGACAACCAGTGCGGTTTCCAAGATCCATGTTCCTACCGTGGGGATGGAACGATCTGCGACGAGACCCCCGAGGGCCCTTTTGATAATTGCCCAACTTGCGGTGACAACCAGGTCAATGGCCCTGGCGAACAGTGCGACGGAACCTCCAGTTCCGCCTGTCCCGGAGCGTGTAACAACTCCACTTGCCGTTGCCCCGGCGGGGCCACAGTCCCGACTCTCAGCGCGTGGGGTCTGGGCGGCCTTGCGCTGCTGCTGATGAGCGGTGTCGCCCTCAAGTTCGGTCGGCGGCGGGCGGCGACGTAGTGTACGGAGTGACAAGGTCTGTCCCTCCCATAAAGGGAGTCGGTGGCTTCAGCCGCCGCGCGGCGGTTGATTGGGACAGCATGCTTTCGCACACCGACGGGCGGTGTTGGTGTTGCTGGTCGTCACCGCGGACATGATTGTGATTCGGCGAATCCCGCGCCCTGTATGCGACCCTTTCAGGGTCGGATGAAACGTGGGGCCACGTGATCCGTGGGCGACGCTGCGCTTGCCCACGGCTATTCTCGTTCAGCCTTTCAGGCCGATGCCCGGAACGCGGGAAGACACCGACTCGACCGAAGCAGGCTGAACCGTTCTCGACCCAAGCAGGCTGAAAGCCTGCACTACAGTAGCCGGTAGCAAGTCCGCCGAAGGCGGACCCCGCCACCGGATCAGGTCAGCCACCAACACCACGACCCTGAAAGGGTCGTCTATTCCTCGTTGCGTCCATAGATAGCGAGGATCAAAGGCCACACCGCATTCTTTGGCCAGCGCGACAAGCTCGTCTTCGAAGGTCATGGTCCTGTGTCTTTCTTTCTGTGCCCGAATATACTCGGTGACCGTACGGACCTGGGACTCGCCGATCGAAAATGCTCCATACCCATCCTGCCAATGGAAATCGGCGAATGAATTCCCCTTCGTCTTGATCCATTTCGAGGAGTCCTTCTTCAACGTCATCATGAAATCGCTCAGGGCAATGTTTTTCGACAGACTGAGGAGCAAGTGTACGTGGTTGTCGGTCCCGCCGACGGTCTGCGCCGGCGACTCGTGATTGCGGCAGATTCCACCGAGATAGGCGTGCAACTCAGACTCGACCGTGGGAGTAATCAGATTGCGACGCTCCCTGGTCGAGAACACGACGTACAAGAGGATTCGTGTAAGCGTCTGCGCCATTGGGGCATTTTAGATCAGGTCGGCCCAAAAACACGTGGATCATGAACGGGGCGTTTTTCCGCCGTCGCGTTTGTGCGACCCTTCCAGGGTCGAATGAATTGTCGGGTGCCGGTATCCGTGGGCGGCGCTACGCTTGCCCACGGCTATGGTCGTACAGCCTTTCAGGCTGAATTGGCGCGGGAGCTTGCTCACCGTCCGACCACGCTGAGCTCAACGACCTCTCGTCCGGCCTCCGTGGGGACGGGTTGGCCGTTCTCGATTAGCGTCTCAAGGTAGAGGGCAATCGCTTCCTTGATGTTGCGGATCGCCTCTCGCTTGGTCCGACCTTGCGAGACGCACCCACGCAGTGCCGGCACGTGGGCCACGAGGACCCCGGATGGGTCACGTTCCAGGATGACGCTGTAGCGCATGGTTCTTGCTCCCGCTCAACTATCCAGATTATAGCCGAAGCGGTTCGACTCGGCGCGACCCATCCGAAATACGCTTCGTGGGCGGCGCTGCGCATCCCGACGGGTATTGTTGTTCAGCCTTTCAGGCAGGGTAGGCGAGCGAGTTATGCCGGGACTGTTTCGGGGCGGGCGAATCGCGATCCCAAACGAGAAACCCGCGGGGTCGATCGTCGTGTTGAACGTGGCTCAACCTCCGGCCGCACTTCACTCGGCGACTCGAAAAAGCTGCCCAGATGGCGGATACGCTCTTGCCGCTTGGCCACGAGGGAGTCGAGCCCGAGGCGCTTCAGCTCGTTCAGCGTCCCGATCAAAAACTTCTCCAGGTTCGCGGCCGCGGCCTCCGGTTCGCGGTGGGCGCCGCCGATCGGCTCCGGGATTACATGGTCGATGAGGTCCAGCTTGAACAGTTCACGCGAGGTGAGTTTCAGCGCCTCCGCGGCGTGTTTGCGGCGGTCGGCCGTTTTCCACAGAATGGCCGCACATCCCTCCGGGGAGATCACGGAGTAGAACGCGTGTTGGAACATCGCCACCCGGTCCGCCACGCCGATCCCCAACGCCCCGCCGCTGCCGCCCTCGCCGATCACCACGCTTACGATCGGCGTGCGTAGCCGGGACATCTCCATCAGATTCGTGGCGATCGCAAACGCGATGCCTCGTTCCTCCGAGCCGATGCCGGGGTAGGCCCCTTGCGTGTCGATCAGGCAGACGACGGGCAGGCCGTACTTCTGCGCGAGGCGCATCTTCAGCAGCGCCTTGCGGTAGCC
>CAYQZH010000126.1:0-11778 GCA_964421865.1 uncultured Phycisphaera sp.
GAACGCCTGCGTGTTTGGAGGATCCGACAACGGGGGGGTCACCTTCGCGTTGCCCTCTCCCCCGCTCTTTACGGCGTTCAAAGCGTCGGCTCCGCAACCGATCAACGTGCTCCCGACCAGCAACGTGACGATCGCGACCAAAGCCGATCGCAGTGGAAGACCGAAAGGGTTGAAAGCGCGTGCAATGACGCGTGTCCCGTGCCCGCGCCGGGACGCACACAATGTTCCGCCAAGACCAGCAGGCTCTTCGTGATACATTTTTCCCCCTCCAACGCCACAGGATACTTCGCAACGGTCCCGGACGCTATAAGGCGCCGAGTCGTAGCCCAGACGGATTGCTTCCTTCGCCAGTACGAGCGTCCAATATGCTTTACACCGAGTCAAGGACGTCCCTGCGCTTGGACGCTGCGACGACAATCCGTTATCGCGCTGACTGGGAATCTTGTGGTGACGCCTTGGCGGAAACGAGATCGATTATTGGGACGCCCAAGAGTGAGACGATGAGAACGTGTGCCCAGTCAGTGCCCAGTAAATGCGGTCTGGAGACCGCTCAACGGGTCAAGAATGGTCTGCTTGAGTCACGTTTGTAACCGCTGCATCTACCGGTGTTTATGAGCTAAAGCAGTGTCGTTTCACGACTTACGAGAAAGGCGCGGAAGGTTTTCGATTCCCTCCGCCTCCATTCTTTGAAAACCGGCAGGAAACGTAGCAAATGACGATCGGAGCAGGGTTTACGTCAAAACCGACCAGACCACTCGAAACCGTTGGAGACCATCGGAAACCGCGTTTTGTTGGCAGTTTGTTGGTACCCCGTTGGCAGCGCCGCATCCAACCGGCCTGGTGAACCCGCCTGACGAGCAACCGACGGAACTACATGAAGGGGCGGACTGATACGCTCAGGCCTCTGGGAGCCCGTCCGCAAGTCGGACCTGCGGCTCACCCATTCGCCCCTCGCCGCGTCGCTTCGCTCTTTTGTCGAGCGAGGGACGACCGGGACCCGAGCCGCAGGTCGCAGCGACCGAAGTTGCATCGAAAGGATGCGTCATCCCGGCAAGGGGCAGACCGGCGTCCGGTGCCTTCGACCGGGCGAAGAGTTCACCATGACGATGGAAGGCGATCGCTTTGGCCGGGGGGACGCTCGATGTCTTGGGGTCTCTGTTTGCAGCAGCGGGATAGGCGACCGACGGGACAGGTGGACCACGGTGGACTCAAAGCCGTGAACGGCCACCCGCATCCAATTCCATCGCCGACCCAGCAAATCGCTCGTTTTTTCCGGGGGAAACGCGAATTGGGGCCGATCACGTCTCGGTCGATGGCCGACGGTTTACAAAACCGCATCATCGATGACGTAAGCCAATGCTATTTCGGGTTTTACGAATCGGCAAGCGAGCGTCTTGGGGCGACGCTTGCGCATTCTCGGGAGCCTCTGGTACAACTCCTGAGCCTTGCACAGACTTGGCCCAAGATACCAAAACATGTCCGAGAAGCGCTCGTGATGATCACCTGCAATGTCGCGTCGCCTTGATCCATATCAAGCATCCATGAAACCCGTCTGTAGACCAAGCTACGGCCGACCCCAAGGTCAAACACTGTGAGGGCGGCGACCCACGGTATAATTCGGGGCATGTCCGTCGATCCGAATACGTCGTCGACCGGTGGCGGCGCCACCGGCATCACTCGCATGTTGCGTGCTGCGAGCCAGGGAGATTCTGCCGCGGCGGCGGCTGTGTTCACTCAAGTCTACCACGAGCTGCACGCCATTGCGGAACGGCATATGCGCGGGGAACGCCGCAATCATACGCTGGGCGCCACGGCCCTTGTACACGAGGTGTATGTCCGCTTACTAGGCGGGGACGCATTGCCGTTGCCTGACCGAGCGGGCTTCTTTCACGCCGCGGCGGAGGCCATGCGGCGCATCCTGATCGAGCACGCGCGGAAACGAGGACGGCAGAAGAGAGGTGGAGGGCGTCGTCGGATCCCGCTCGACGTGGTGGATCTGACGTCCGACGAACATGTCGGCGAAATCCTGGCAGTCGATGAGACCATACGGCGCCTGGAAGAGAAGGACGCACAAGCAGCAGAGGTCGTGCGATTGCGCTTCTTTGCCGGGTTGAGTGTCGAGGAAGTCGCGGCCATGCTCACCAGCTCGCCCCGCACCGTGGCCCGCGAGTGGGCCTATGCGCGGGCCTGGTTGTACCGGGCGCTGGGGGAGGCCGGCGAATGAGAAGCGACCCCACCGCGCGTTTTTTGGCGTAGCCACTATGAAACCGAATTCCTCGGGGACGGCCAAGCAGATCTTCGGCGAGGCGCTCGAGGAGCCGCCGGACGAGCGGGCGGCTTTTCTTGTCGCGGCCTGCGGCGGCGACACCGCTCTGCGTAGCGAGGTCGAGGCGTTATTAGGGGCGTTCGACGCGGCCGACGAATTCCTGGTAAGCAAGGACGCCCCGGTCGGCGATGCCGAACGTTTGGCAGTGGCGGCGTCACCGGCCCGGCGGCTCGACTCGCCTACACAGGAGACCCGGCCCAATGAGGGGCCCGGGGCCGTGATCGGACGCTACAAGCTGCTGCAGGAGATCGGTCACGGCGGCTTTGGCACCGTATTCATGGCCGAGCAACGCGAGCCGGTCGTCCGCAAGGTCGCCCTCAAGGTCATCAAGCTGGGCATGGACACCCGCCAGGTGATCGCGCGCTTTCAGGCCGAGCGGCAGGCGTTGGCCATGATGGACCATCCCAACATCGCAAAGGTGTTAGATGCCGGAGCGACTTCGACGGGCCGGCCGTACTTCGTTATGGAACTGGTCAAGGGCGTACCCATCACACAGTTCTGTGACGACCATCAGCTTGCGCCGCGCGAGCGGCTGGAGCTGTTCAACGACGTATGCCACGCCGTCCAACATGCGCATCAGAAGGGCGTGATTCACCGCGACTTGAAGCCCTCCAACGTTCTGGTGTCGCGCTACGACGACAAGCCGGTGGTCAAGATCATCGACTTCGGGATCGCCAAGGCCATCGGCGGGAAGCTCACCGAGCAGACGCTTTTCACCGAGTTCCGCGCGTTGATCGGCACGCCGGCCTACATGAGCCCCGAGCAGGCCGGAATGTCGGACCTGGACATCGACACCCGCAGCGACATCTACTCGCTGGGCGTACTGCTCTACGAGCTGCTGACCGGCACAACGCCGTTCGATGAGAAGACGTTTCGCCGCGCCGCCTACGACGAAATTCGGCGGCTCATCCGCGAGGTTGAGCCGCCCAAGCCGAGCACGAAAGTAGGGTCCGCTCCGCGGACCTCCGGCACCGGCGCCCAACCAGCCGGTCCGCACAGCGGACCCTACGATCTCGAAGCGATCGCGCGGGCCCGTCATACCGATCCCAAATCGCTCGCTCGCCTGTTGCGCGGCGACCTCGACTGGATCGTGATGAAGTGCCTGGAGAAAGACCGGGGACGCCGCTACGACACGGCCAACGGGCTGGCGAGCGACCTGCAGCGCTATCTTACGGACGAACCGGTCACGGCCGGCCCGCCGACGGCCGCCTACCGACTGCGCAAGTTCATTCGGCGCAACCGCGTCGCGGTTGCGATCGGCGCCATCGTCGCGGCGCTTCTTGTCGGCACGACGGTTGTTTCGACGGCGTCCTGGCGACGGGCCGATCGCGCGGTGGAACAGATGCGACGGGAGCGCGACAAGGCCGAGCAGATCGCACGGTTCATGGAGGACACGCTCTCGGGAGTTGACCCGGAGACAGCCCTTGGGCGTAACACCGAGTTGCTCGAAGAGATGATGGACGCAGCCGCAAAGCGCATCCTGGACGGCGAGCTGGCGGCCGCGCCGGAGGCGGAACTGCGCCTCCGGCTGGCAATCGGTTGGGTGTACAAGTGTATTGGCGAGTTCAGGTCGGCTCGTAAAATGCTCGATCCGGCCGAGGACTTGACCCGGTCCCTCTACCCGCCGGACCACCCGCAATCCGCGAGGGCGCTCTGGCTCACCGCCGACGTCTCTTTTGCCGAGGGAAAGCCGGACGAGGCGCTACGAGGCTTCAAGGCCGCGCAGGCGATGTACCAGCGGCTGCACCCGGGAGACCATTCGGACGTGGCTGCATTATTCTATCCGATCAGCAATTGCCTGGACAATCTCGATCGCTGCGACGAAGCGCTGGTGCAGGCCCAGGCCGGTCTGGAGATGTCCCAGCGCCTGTACAAAGGTGATCATACAGAAGTGCTCAGAGGTCTGGTGGAGGTCGCTCAAGAACTCGCGCACGTTGGCCGGGTGGAAGAGGCGCTGTACATGTACGATACACATCTGCCCGTCATCGAGCGGCAGGATGCACGGCAAAACCTTGGTGTGGCGCGGGCCATGAGCAATTTTGGGCAGTGCCTGCTGGACGTCGACCGCCCGGCAGATGCACTCCCCCGCTTCGAAGCGGCGCTTGGTTTGCTCCGCCGCTTCTACGGGAGAGATCATCCCGCGATCGCGCACGGTCTCGTTGATGTGGGAAACTGTCTGCTATGGCTTGACCGGACGGAGAACGCCGTCGCGGCGTATGAGTCAGCGCTGGACATGAGTCGGCGCATGAACGATTCACCGGGCCCGTCCATCGCACTGTATCAAGCAAAGTTGGCGGAGGCACTTCGCCGCGCTAGCCGCCTTCCGGAGGCGGAGGTGAACGCGAGCGAAGCTGTTCGGATGTTCCGGACGCATCCGGAATGGGACCTGACCGCCGGGCGGGCGGGCAGCGAGTGGTTCCTGGCGCACATCCTGGTTGACACGGGCCGAACCGCGGAGGCGATCGATTCGTTGCGTCAGGCCGTTGTTCATACCGGAGTCCATGGGCTTGACCCCAAAGTTCGCGTGCGCTTGTTGGACTTGTTGGCCTAGGCGCTGCTGAGGCAACCCAACCCAAACAACGCAGTCGAGGCTGAGTCGGTAACGCGCGAGGCCCTGGCGTTGTGTGAGGCAGCAGTGCCTCCGGCCGGCATACCCACGTGGCTCGAAGAGCAAACGAAGAGCTTGCTGGGTGAGGCGCTCTTGGGTCAATCCCGGTTCGGTGAGGCCGAGCCCATGCTCGTGTCGGCATACGGAGAACTAACGAAAAACCCTCGTGGCATACCTCGGGCCGCGGAAATCGGCATGGACCTCAAGTACGACGCACTTCGGCGTGCTGTCAGGCTCTATGAAGCGTGGGACGCCGCCGAGCCGGGTTATGGCCATGATCGGAAGGCCGCGGAGTGGCGCGCTAGGCTCAAGACATGGCAGCCCGCAAGCCGGCCCGCAGAAACACCACCGACTGACGCTCCAGTAGACGCACCTCCACGATGATTGCCCCGTCCCAAGCCCTCTGAAACCGACAATATCTTCCACCATTCACTCTGCGACACTCGGCAAAAGCGGGTTCGGCCATTCCCATCGCACTTGCCCAGGAACATTCTGACGAAATCCTGGCAGTCGCCATCGCCGTTCGGCGCCTGGAGGAGTAGGACGGCCGCGTGGCCGAGGTTGACATAGGGAAAGAGCGACCGACGAATCGGCGCTCCCAAACTCGAAACGAAAGGAGAAACCATGAGAACTTTGCGAAACATGACAGGTTGTGCGGTGTTGTTGATTGCGGGCGTCTCGGTTCAGGCGCTGTTGACCATCTTCGGGGGCACTCCGCCCGTCGTCGATCAACCCAGCGCGGTTCCCTTCCGGGCAGCCCCCGAAACACGGGGTCTTTCGGAAGCGACGCAATCAGTCGCAGGAACCGATGGCGTTCGACCCGTTTATCGAACGGGCACGCGGTCGATCACGGCCTGCGACCCGGCCACCAGCGAATGCGGGATTGCGGTGGTCTCGTTCCCTACCGGTACACCGGCGGTCGTGCCGGTCGGTGAGCCCGGAGTGATCGTCGCCAACCAAGCCACCCCCAGCTATCCGATCGCCAGAAAGATTGTGAACGCCGTGCTGGCCGGCACGCATCCGACCACGGCGCTGGAAAACGCATTGCTCGATGACCCGAACCCGGAGATTCGAGCATTCGGCGTCGCGGCCCTGTGGCCCGACTCCCCTTCGGGCGTTGCCGTAGCCGCTTTCATGGGCGCCAGCGCGCCTCAGGAAAGATGCACCGTGATCGGGGACACCTACACCGTGCAAGCCGATATACAGACCTCGTCGGCGGTCTGCCAAGCGATGGCCGACGGATTCGATGCGGCCCAGGGGAGTCTGGCCCGCCGCTTGCTGGCGGCACTAAAGGCTGGAACAGCCGCGGGCACCGACTTTCGGGGCGAGTACTCCGCCGCCATCCGCGTCTACCAGAATACGTCCATCGTCGGCCAACGAGGCTGGACCTTCATCGGCCCGGACGCTTCGGTGGACCGGGCATTGGATTGGCAGGGTGAGCTAGAATTCAATTTGAATGCGTTCATCGCCACCCTGCACGAAGGCTTCGCGACGGACCTGGTTCCCCTCACGACCGGGATGGGGCGAGACATTCTCTCGGTGCTGCGCGACCTGGGCTACTACCACGGGAACATCGACCGGGCCTGGAACGGTGCGGCTGAACAAGCGCTCCTTAACTTCGGCGATTCCAACAGCTTTTTCGAGTGCGGTACGGTGGTCTCCGGAGGACAACGCCTGATCGACGCGGCGCTGGCCGCGTACATCGTCGAAGGTAACCGGCGTAGTGTGCTCCGACCGGCGGGCTGAGGTTTAGGAATGGTCCGCGCTGGCCGGGGCTCGTCGCCGTGGGAGCGCGCTGCGGCGGGTGGTCGTGCGGGGAAGGTGGACTCGTGTACTGTTTCAAAGCAAGTGAGACATTCCGCGTTTTCGATTAACGGATGGTTTCGGTGGTTCGACTGAGGGGGGAACCCAGCGACATATATGTCGCTGCCCAGGTTCCCCCTCACGCTCCCCCTCCTTCCTTCATTCCCCTCCGCCGGGGAGGATCACGGCCGTAAAGCCCGCCATGATTTCCGTGAGTCGATTGATTTCAACCAGTCAAGAACTCTTGGCACTCGACGGCGTCGAATGGGCCGGGAGTCAGGTCACCCAAGTCATGGCGCAGCTGCTTCTAAGATCGTCTTCGAGTTGAAAGCTCATGGTCATGGTCCCACCCTCCGGGAGTACCATGCCTCATGACCTGATGACCTGGCCCACCGCCACGACGAGTCCGAGAATGGCGGAGCAGCGCATAAGCCTGTGACGTGCGATTAAGCGTTCTTCCGCCATGCGAAGCGGGTACGCCTCACGATCGTTGCGTTTACTAAGTTCGACTGGATAATCTCGTTTTTGGGTTGTGTTGCGGAGTACGTCGAGCTATGCCGCTCACCACGGGCGCGAAACTGGGCCCCTACGAAATCCTCGCTCCCCTCGGCGCGGGCGGGATGGGCGAGGTCTACCGCGCGCGGGATACACGCCTCAACCGCGACGTGGCGATCACTTAGGTGAAGCAGATCACTCAAATTCTCCACGCCATCGAGCACGGCAACGCCAGTGCGGCGCATGATCTGCTGCCCATTGTGTACGACGAGTTGCGGAAGCTTGCGGCACACCGGCTGGCGAGCGAAGCGGCCGGCCAAACGCTCCAAGCTACCGCCCTGGTTCACGAGGCCTACCTTCGTTTGGTCGGCAGCGACGCACAGGCGGCTCGGAATTGGGACAGCCGGGGGCATTTCTTCGCCGCCGCGGCCGAAGCAATGCGGCGGATTCTGATCGATCGTGCACGCGAGAAACGCGCCCGGAAGCGCGGCGGGGCGCGGCGAAGACTGACCTTGGATGCCGCCGACATCTCGATCGACGCCGTGCCCGACGAGATCATTGATCTGGACGAAGCGTTGTCCCGCCTGGCCGCGGAAGATGCCGTGAAGGCCGAGCTGGTCAAGCTGCGTTTCTTCGCCGGACTGAGCCTGAAGGACGCAGCCCGCATCCTGGGCATTTCATCCACCACGGCCGACCGCTACTGGGCCTACGCCCGCGCCTGGCTTTACCAGGCGATCACTTCCTCCGAAACCGATCCTCAGGCCTAAGAAAAAATCTTGGGTTTGGGGTGGGGTCTGCTGCCGCGTTTTTCCGCATTGATGGATGGAACACGCACGCGGCAAACAAACGGACGGCGTTCGCCCGGGCCGGGTGTCGGTGTTCCACGTTCAAGGGAAGGAGTTTTACCATGAAAAACCACGGAGTATTTGTTCGGAATGGCGTCGTCATGCACCTCACGGCGGTCTTGGCGGCAGTCCTGCCGGCGGGAGTGAACCCGGCGTCGGCCGGCGATCACCCGTTTCGCCGCGCGGCCGACACGCCGGGCGAGCTGCGGCGGCAACTGGCGAATCAAGCGATCCGCGCGTACGCCGGCCCGAGGGGCGAGTTGAGAACTTCGGGTCTTCGCGGAGATTGTAACTTCCTAGTCGATGACTTCGAGGACGGCGATGCCCTGGGATGGGCTTCGTACAGCGTCGCCGCCGGTCCGACTCAGGCCTCGGTGCAGAGCAACCGCCTCGTCCTGGAGCGCTCGCAGGGCGGGGACGCGAGCGCCTGGCAGTGGTTCGGCCTGTCTTGGGCCGCCTCGATGGGGGACTTCGACACCTACTACGACGGGAAAATGCGCCTGACCTTCCGCATCAACGAGCCTGGGAACACGTTCCTGGCGTTCGGGCGTGGGTACTTGGCGTCGTTCGTAGTTCAGTACTTTGACGGCGCCTACTACCTCCTCATCAGCGACTGGGACGGCACTTTCGCGTTCCACTCATACGCGCATGTGCCGTTCGACCTGCAAATCGGCGCCGACTACCGCATGGAGGCGAGCTTCGTCGGCACTGATCTTGCGATGAAGGTCTGGAAAGACGGCGATCGCGAACCCGCCCGACCCCAGTTGCACGCGACCAGCGCCCATTGGGGCGACCCCTTCCTGAAGTACGCGAACATCGGCGTGGAGATGGACGGGCAGTTCACCGCCGATGCCCGCCGCGTCGAGGTAGACGACATCACCTTCTGCCCGCTGGACGCCGACGATCCGCCGGTGATCGATCCGAACAGTATCCCCGTCAGCGGCATTCCTGTGCCGAAGCTGGCGATTGTCGACGACCTCACGCGCCGGTACATGGCGCTGACGCATGCCAAGTCGATCGTGCATTCGTGGATGAAGGACGGCAAGGTCGAGTATCACCGCGCGTTCGGCTGGGCCGATGAAGACCAAACCGAGATCCTTCAACCCGACGCCATGATGCGGCTGGCGAGCATCTCCAAGTCCTTCACCGCGGCCGCAATCCGCGAGCTGGTCGCCGAGCGCCGCCTGCGAATGAACGACAAAGTCTTCGATCTCGGCCAAGGCGGCGGCGGAATCCTCCACATCGAGCCCTACCCCGCCCTCGGCGATGAGCGTTACAAGGACATGACAGTCCAGCATCTGGTCGAGCACACCAGCGGATGGGACCGCGGAGCGTACGGCGACGTGTTCTGGTGCGATTTTCACGCCGCGAGAACGCTCGGCGTGCCCATGCCCATCAGCCGCGTGGACCGGCTGCGCTTCATCCTCAGCACTCCCCTGCAATACCACCCCGGGACTCCCGGCATCGTGGACTCCTACTCAAACGTAGCCTACGACGTGCTCGGCTTGATCGTCGAGCAGGTCAGCGGCATGCCTTTCGAGGAGTACGTGGGCCTGAAGGTCCTGCCCAAGCTGGGCGTGGCCCGGTCGGAGACTGAAGCGGGTCGCTCGTTCCCGCAGGACTTCAACCCGCGCGAGCCGTTTTACGGCTACTACGCCGCGGGCCCGAACGTATTCGATGAGTACGGTCCGTGGGTTCGCATGCCCTACGGCGGCTGGAACCACGAGTCCATCGCGTCCACCGCGGGGCTGATCGCGTCCAACGTCGCGCTCATGGGTCTGGCCTCGCACCGATACCTCTCCGGTCCGAAAGCGGGAACGGTGCTTCCGAATCACCTGACGAGTAACTTCTTCGACTTCAAAAACGGCTCGCTTACAGGCACGGACGCAGACCTCCTGCATGCCTGGGAGGGAGGCGACCGGATCCATTCTATTTTGGTCAATCACCGTGCCGCGGGCGAGTATTTCGACGCCGATCTCAATGGCGGTGTCCCCGTCCATCCGGGCGCGGCCGCGTGGACACTCGTCACGGAGGGGCTGCTGGACGGGCCGCCTCGCAAGTCCGGCGACGTGAACTGCGACGGCGTCGTCGACTCCAACGACATCGGCCCGTTTTACGAAGCTCAGACCGACATCGAAGCATACGCCGACGCGTACCCGGACTGCACCGGCTTTAACGCCGACATGAACGGCGACCTGACGGTCGACGCCCGCGACATCGACGGCTTCTTCGAGTGCCTGTCTCACGGCGGCTGCGATTAGGCGGACGGGATTGAGAGATCAAAAACAAAGTGAGCGACCGAAGAATCGGCGCTCCCGAACTCGAAACGAAAGGAAAAACCATGAGAACTTCACAAAAGATGATCGGTTGTGCAATGGTCTTGCTGGCAGCCTGCTCGGTTGCGACTGTGGCGGCTGGACCCAACAAAGTGACAAGCAGTCTCGACTGGCCTGTTTGGGGCGGCTGGTATTGCACCGGGGAGGGCACGGTCACGGGAACGTTCGTGGCCATCCCGGGCACCGAGGGTTCGTGGGACGTCGCCGCGAAATTCCGCCCCCGTGGCGTCAACTTGGAATGCTGGAGCGGCATGCCCGGTTGCTGCCCTTGGCATCAGCGTTTGCGCGGCGTTGGCGTGGCTGAATTCAACGCTGTTCCCGGTGTCCCCGTCACTATTACCGCCGACGGCCTGTACTGGGATAGTGGGCCAGTCGAGTATCCCGCAAACTTCACAGTGACTGTGATCGTCGGCGCGGATGGGGTCGTGAGTTTGCCATTCGCCGCCGCCTTCGGCAGCGAGGCATCCGATCCTGTGGCAGACGAGGCGCTCCTGGACGCCACGGAAACCGATACGGACGCGGAGGAATACGTGGACTTCGAGGGATCGACCGAACTCGGAGTTGCCAGCCACCAAGCCGGCGCCTGCGAAGCAGGAAGCTACGTGGGTTCCACCCCCTATGGAGGGGGATACACTTCGGGCGAGGCCAAGAAGCAGACCAAGGTAAACGCACAAGCTGAATGCGCAGCCCACTGCGGTGCGCTCGACGCTTGCCCGTCGAACAAGCCCACTTGTCAGGGATCAGCGCATGTGGGAGGCCTCTCCTGCTGGATCTACGGAGCGGCAGATCCAGGGGTGATTTGGATCTGCTCGGGTGACTACACCTGCACCTGCGCCTGTGCCGGAAACCGCTGATGCTGTTCGGTCTCTTGTGACCGGTACGCACGGTCATGATAGGATGATACCCACGGCGGTCTTGACCTCCGTCGAAGGCCGGAGCGCTCAAGACCGCCTGGGCATAAGAGCACTTTCATGAGTCGCGAGCAGCAAAGCGCGGAGGGAATCTTCAACGCGGCCCGAGCTATTCCCGACCCAAAAGAGCGAGACGGCTATCTTCAGGGCGCGTGTGGTTCGGACTTGGCGATGCGCGGCAGGATTGACGCACTGCTAAAGGCCGATGCGGAAGCCGGGAGCTTTCTGGCAGGCGGCAAAAGGGAACAAGTCGCAGGGTCGGGGGAGATAGCGGCGGAGGGCGACCCCGATGCCACCGTCGCGCACCGCGGCAGCGGACCATTGCGGCGGCTCACCGAAACGCCGGGGATGCAGATCGGGCACTACCGTCTTCTGGAGCGCATCGGCGAGGGCGGGATGGGCGAGGTCTGGGTGGCCGAGCAGCGCGAGCCCGTACGGCGCAAGGTGGCCCTCA
>CAYQZH010000127.1:0-11764 GCA_964421865.1 uncultured Phycisphaera sp.
TTCTCGTCGTCGGGCATGGCCGCGTGGGTCATCGAGTAGGGGGCCTCGATGAGCGTCTTGATCTGTCCGAGCGAGACGGCCAGGGTGAGTGTGTAGGCGTTCTCGGCGGCCCAGTCGATCATCCGCTCCCCGGCCTTGCCCGTGTCGCCCGCGTCCTTCACCACGAAATAGATCATCGACCCGGGGGCGAACTGGCCGCGGTAGTCGCGCATCTGCTTCCACGCCAGGTCGTATTGCGGGAAGGATTTGAGGCCGGGGTAATGGACGGCCTCGACCTTGGGGTGTTGTTCGAGAAACTGCGCGACGCGCAGGGCGGTCTTTTGGTAGTTGACCATGCGCGTGGCGAGTGTCGGCAGGCCGTACACCAGCGGCGGCCAGGCGCTCTTCGGCGACAGCGCCGCGCCGAAATCCTTGCGAAAGAGAATCAGGTCGTGATACATCGACTTGGGCCCGATGACCGCCCCGCCGATGTCGGTCCCGAACCCGCCGATCGCTTTGGTGAGCGACTCGCAAACCACGTCGGCCCCGAGTTCGAGCGGTCGCTGGCAATAGGGTGTTGCGAAGGTGTTATCCACGACGATCCGAACGTGCTCCGCCGCGGGACGATCGGCGTTGGCTTTGTCGGCGAGTTGGCGAATGGCGGCGATGTCGATCAACCGCATGTCGGGATTGACCGGCGTCTCGAAGTAGAGGACCCGCGTTTGCTTCGTGACGGCCTGACGCACCGCGTCCAGGTCGGTCATGTCCGCCAAGGTGTGCTCAATCCGAAACCGCGGCAGCCAGTTCTTGATGAACGAGTAGGTGCAACCGTAGAGCACCTTGTGGGCGATAACGTGTTCGCCGGAACGGGCAAGTGTGCAGATGGCCGCGGAGATGGCGGCCATGCCGGAGGCGAAGCAAAGGGCCATCTCGCCGCACTCCGCGGCCGCGAGGTTGTCTTCCAGCATGTCGCCGTTCGGCTCGCCGAGCCGTTCATAAATGTAGATCGGAGCGTGGCCGACGCGGTCCTCACCCTGGGCGAAGTCCTCGAATCCCTGCGCCCCGCGGTGCACGGAGTCGAGGCGGAAGGTGGCGCTGGCCGTCATCGGCGGGACGACGTGGTGGTCGTAGTCCCAACGGGCGCTGTGGCTGCGCCCGTGGATCAGCCGGCTGCGAATGTGGTATCCGGTTTCATTGTCCTTGGGATGTTCGGCGCGATCGTTCATGATTCGACCCCCTTAGGTCGTCTGCCGCGGCGCAAGGACTTCCCCCGGCGTCCGAGGCGGACCGATGGATTACCTAGCAAGAATTGTACCGCGCGGGCGGCAGCGGCTCGACTCGTGTGGATCGCCCGTCATCCGGCGCATTTCTTCGCGCAGGCGAGGATCGCGTCGTAATTGGGATGGTTGGCGACCTCGGGAACGTACTCGGCGTAGCAGATCACACCCGTCTTATCGACCACGAAGACCGCTCGGCATTCGACGCGGAGGTCGTGGATCAACGTACCGTAAGCCTTGCCGAAGCTGCCGTCGTAGTGGTCGCTGAGCACGACGATCCGCTCCCGGTCGATCCCCTCGGCCCCGCAGAACCGGGCCTGGGCCGTCGGTAGATCGCAACTGATCGTGTAGAACGATACGTTGGCAAGCTTGGTCGCTTCCTCGTTGAACCGCTTGGTCTGCAAGGCGCAAACGGGCGTATCCAACGACGGCACGACGCTGAAGATGCGGGTTTTGCCCTGCGTCTCACTGAGCCTGATGCTATCGATGAGGCTTTTCTTCAAGGAGGCATCGGGGGCCTGGTCCCCGACCTTCAGCTCCGGACCGTCCAACGTCAGCGGTTTTCCCTTCAATGTGCAAGTACGGGCCACGGTGGTTTTCCTCCCTCTTACAGTTCATCCGTTCGCGTCACCCACCAGGGGTGACGCTACCTTCGGTTAGCGTCGAGGTCGTATACTAGACCCCCATGCGCCGCCCGTCAAAGGGTTGCATTCCACGGTTCCACAGTGGATAATGATTCCCCGGTCCGGTTCATTCTGGAGAGGAGATTCAATCATGATCCAAGGCGGAAACGCAACGATCTACGTGTCGGACATGGACCGCGCGGTCGGGTTCTACACGAACACGCTGGGACTCAAGCTCCAGCTCCGCGCGGGCAACCACTGGGCACAGGTGGACGCGGGGAACGGGCTGCAAATCGGCCTGCACCCCAGCGGTCCACAAAGCCCTCCCGCGGGTAAGAGCGGTTCCATCAGCGTGGGGTTGTCCATCACTCAACCCCTTGACCAGGTGGTAACCACGCTCAAGTCACGCGGGGTCGCGTTCCGCGGGCCGATCGTGGACGATGCCAAGGGCGGCATTCGCCTGGCGTTCTTCGGCGATCCCGACGGCAACGACCTGTACCTTTGCGAAACGAAACCGCAGGGCAAGTGGTCGTGACGTCGAGTTGTCAGCGGCGACGGCGGACGAACGAGAGCGTCGCCAGACTCGCAGCCGTCAAACCGATCGGGAACTGCACGCTCTGGCCGCACAGATTGACCGTGACCGGGGGCGGGGGCGGTTCCGGCGGGGGCGCGGGAGCACACACCGTCGGGTCGTCCCAAAACTCACAGGCGTCGCAGGCCACATCGACAAAATCCGCGGGCGACTTGTTCGTCTCGGTTGGTTCTCCGGTGAAGCCGTTGACGTTGACGACGGTGCCGGTCAGTGACATCCACCAGATCGAACGCAGACCGTCGCCGTCGGCAGCGAAGTCGATCGTGCCGACCGGGTCACCTTCGAAGAATACGAAGCCGTCCGCGTCGACAAACGTGTCTTCGAGAGTCACGTCGGTTCCCGTGACGATCGCCAATTGACTGGTGGAGGAGATGAGGACCAACTCCGCGTTGTTGGCGTTGATGACGTCACATAGCGAATCTGACAAAGGGTCATCAATTGTCACCCACGGTTTGATCTGCGCCGATGCCGTTGGGGCAATCGCCAGAACCATCGCGACGGCCGCACCGATCGTGTTCTTAAGCAATCCCGTTCCTCCCAAGAATGCCAATGACCGTGTCACGAATGCCGTCGCCGTGCCAGGCGGAGCGTGAACAGCAAGCCGAAGGTCATCGCCAGGGTCAAGCCGGAGAGGCCTCCGCACGTGATGAAGACCGGTGGCGGCGGCACGACGACGACGATCTCACACCCGTCCGCGTCCACGCCGGCGCCAAGAGGCGTATTGGGGCAACCATCGAAGCAGTCGTTGATCCCGTCGTCGTCCTCGTCGAACGCATCGCACGGACAGCCGAAGTCGTCGTCACCGAAGTCGAAGGGACATTGGTCGTCGCAATCATCAAATCCGTCCCCGTCCGAGTCGACCTCGAAGCACGCACAGCCGTCCACGTCGACCGGCTCGTCGGGCGGCGTATCGGGGCAGAGATCGAACTCGTCCGGAACGTCGTCGAAATCGTCGTCGTCCCAGAGCTCGAATGGGTCACAGGAAACGCCTACGAAATGGTCGGGAAATAGATCCGTAAAGATTGGTTCGCCGGTGAGGGGGTCGAGCTCCAGCACGGTGTGGTCCGGGGCTAACAACCACAGCGTACGGAACCCGTCGCCCTCGTCGGCGAACAAGATTTCTCCCACGGGAATTCCGCCATAGAAGAATACCCCGTTCTCGTCGACAAGAGCGGCACCGTCCAGCAGGTAGTCTTCCTCGGTCACGACGACTAGCTCGCCAGTGTCGCTAAGCACGACTACTTGGAGATTCGCAGCGTTGACCACGCTGCAAGCGGCGTCCGATTCGAGATCGAGGAAGACGTCCCAGGGCACCTCCTGAGCAAAGTTGCTCGAAACGTTTCCACCAAGCACTAAGACCGCCGCCAATGCCCCCGTACTGACCCAGGTCGATCTCATCTCAACTCCCTTCTCTGTTGGCGCTCCCGCGCACGCGCCGTGCGACGGATGGCAAAGCCGATCACCGCTCGCCGTGCAGGGAATATCGCATAGATCGGACAACTACGCCAGGGTATGGCGGGTTTGAAACTCGGCGACCGGCGTCACGGGCGTAGGTTGCCGGTGTCGACACGACGGGTCGTGACCCGCGGCAGGAGATAGTTTTCCCCTTCAAAGAGGGTCACCTCGCCCGAAACCGTGAAGACGACACCGCCGCTGCGGTGTTGGGATTCCTTGACCATCCGTTCGACGCCCTGGTTGGGGAGTAGTCGTAGCGCCGGGTCCGCGCGATGGGGGCGGTCGGAGTCGGACACGAACGTCCACCACGACCCCTGTCGGACCAACCTCCCCACGCGGTTGATCACCGGCGAGCCGTCCAAGAGGCCCGACGGCGTGTACCCCGCCGACCGCTCGCGCCCGCTTTCCTCGAGCCCTGCGTCCGGGCTGGGGAGAACGACTTCCTTCGGTTGTTGCGCTTGCAGTGCGGCGAGCACATCCGCCGCCGAAGCATCAGGCCGCAGTCGCGCCGGAAGCGCGGCGGCCTCACCGGTTCCCCCGGCTGCACGCGGCGGTCCCGTTGAACCGGTCGGCTCGACGGCGCCGGCGGCGCGCAAGGCGGACGTCGGAAGCAGGAAGTTTTTCCCTTCAAAAACGGTCAACTCCCCGGAGACGGTGAAGCGGATCGGGACGGAGGCGCCGCGGAGCGTCCGCACCATGACCTCCAGGTTCGCATTGGGAAGCAGCTTCGTCGGGGGAAGCGATTCGTCGGAGTCCGCGGTGAAAATCCACCACTGCCCTTCGTGCGCGAGCCGACCGGTGCGGCTGACCACGGACGATCCTTCCGGCAGGAGCAGCCGGTCCGACGGCGCGGCATTGGAGGGCACGGCGTCCCGAGCAGCGCGAGACCCCGGCGGGATCACTTCATTGACCGGTCGGCGGTGTTGTAGGACCTTGAGAACGTCCTCGGCCGTGGGTTGCGCCGGCGGCTCAGCCTTCGCCGGCGTAGCCGTCACCTTCGAGTTCCGAGCGCTTGCGGGTGGGGCGCCTTCCCTGCGGACCGACGGCGGTTCGAGCGGCAGCAAGATCGACAGGGCGATGCAAACGGCGCCTTGACCCAGACAACCCATGATGCTTAACACCCTGCCGATCCCCCGGCCCCTTTGGGGGAAGGGGCGTTGTGGCCCCCAAGCCTACTTCGCCTCAAGCTGTTTTGCCAACTCTTCGGGGTTGGTCACGGGCAACTGGCAATCATAGTGTTCGCAGACATAAGCCGTCGCTCGCCCGTCGATCCGCCCCTTGCCCTTCAACAGGGGCATACTTGTATCGGCCAATCTGTCCGCCGCGTGGACCACCACCTTGTTCGGAAGATAACGATCAAACGCCGTGCGGATCAACGCCTGCGTTTCGGGCGCGGCGGGATCGCCGATGATCGCGATCTCCTTCACGCGATCATGGTAAAAATCGACGGCGCAGTTGAGCCGCTCGAAGGCCCCGGGGGACTCGGCGACCATCGGCGCGAACGCCCGAAAAGTGGATTCGGCCTTGGCGCGATAGTCCTTGCGATCGAACAAGACCGCGAGCCGCAGCAGGTTCATCGCGTGGACGGAATTGCCGGACGGGATCGCCCCGTCGTGCGGCTGCTTCGATCGTGCAATGAGCTTTTCCGCATCCGCGGCGGTGAAGAAAAACCCTCCGCCGGCCTCGTCGTAGAAGGACTGGATGGACGCATCCGTGAGCCGCACCGCTTCATCCAGCCACTTTTGATCGAACGTAGCCTCGTGAAGGTTCAGCAGTCCTTCGATGAAGAACGCATAGTCGGCGAGGTTGCCGTGCAGCCGGGCCTGACCCTTCCGGTACGTCCGCAGCAATCGACCCTCTTTTCGGAGGTTTCCGAGCACGAAGTCCGCCGCCTTCACGGCCGCGTCGACGTATTTCGGCTCGTTGAGCACTCGCGACCCCTTGGCCAGGGCGGCAATCATCAAACCGTTCCAATCGGTCAGAATCTTGTCGTCCAAACCTGGCGGGGTGCGTTTGGATCGCGCCTCGCGGAGCTTCGCCCGCCACGATCGAACCTTCGCGTTGAGGTCATCGACGTCCAATCCGTGCAGCTTGGCGAACGCTTCGGGCGGCTTGGCGATGTGCAGGATGTTCTTCGGCCCGGGCGGGGCGTGACCCATGCGCTCGAACCAATTGCCCGTCTCGGTCACGTCATAATACTTGCAGCAGAGTCGCCCATCGTCCTCGCCGAGCACGCTGAGGAGTTCGCCGACGGTCCAGATGTAGAACTTGCCCTCCATCCCGTCGCTGTCGGCGTCACGGCTGGAGTAGAAGCCACCCTCGGGCGAACGAAGGTCGGTGATGGCATAGTCGAAGATGTCGGCGGCCACGGCGGCGTAACGCGGATTGTGCGAGACCAAGTACCCGTCGAGATAGATCGAACTGACCATCGCCTGGTCGTAGAGCATCTTCTCGAAGTGCGGCACCAGCCACTCGCCGTCGGTGCTGTAGCGGCAGATGCCGCCGCCGACGTGGTCGTAGATGCCGCCGCGGGCCATGTGATCGAGGGTGATATCGACGGCCTCAAACAGATCGGCCTTACCCGTCCGGCGATGGACGCGCAGCATCAAATCCATGGCCATGCTCGGCGGGAACTTATTGCCCCCGCCGCCGCCCATGCCGCCGCGCGTGCGGTCAAAATACCCGGCGAGTTGCTTGGCCACGGCGTCAATCGTCTCCCGCGAGATCACGCCCTCGGCAGGGGTCGGGCCGGTCGCCCATTCCGCGAAGAACCCGCGGGCGCCCGAGGCGCCGCCGGTGATTTGCTCCCGATTGTTCTTCCAGTTTCCCGCGATGCCGCCGAGCAATTGCAAAAGCTGCTCTTTCGGGAAGTAGGTTCCCGCGTGGAAGGGCGTGCCGTCGGGCGTCACCCAAACGCTCATCGGCCAGCCGCCGTGCCGCGTCAGCGCCTGGGTGTAGGCCATGTACAACTCGTCGATGTCGGGACGCTCTTCTCGATCCACCTTGATGCTAATGAAGTTTTCGTTGAGCGCGGCGGCCACCTCGTCCGATTCGAAGCTCTCATGCTCCATCACGTGGCACCAATGGCAGGCCGCGTAGCCGACGCTGAGGAAGATCGGCTTATCCTCGCTTTTCGCCTTCTCGAACGCTGCCTCGCCCCATTCGTACCACTCCACGGGGTTGTGGGCATGTTGCAGCAAGTAGGGGCTGGTGGCGTGGATCAGCCGATTGGTGTGCTTGGGTCCGGTCGGAACGCCCACGGGCGGGTTCTCCTGTTTGAGCAAATCTTGCCCTTCCGCGACGCGCACGGTCCCCGCGGAGACGGCCAGGAGAGCGACGGTCACGGCGGAGGTCGTGGAATGGACGTGCATGCCGATCGCGGACCCCCGTTCGCGTGACGCCCGCGCTACGAGTCGTCGGGGGGGATTGTAACCGCGGGGCCTGCGCGGTCAAAACGCGGGCGACTTTGACCCGTTCGGCGGCCCGAACGTATAATCCAACGCGGATGGGTTCCCGCGGCGACCGTCCAATGACGGAGAACTGCAAGGGACGGCGTTGAGGTCCGCCCGTCTTGCAGCATTCGCCGGTTCAGGGAAGGCGTCCTGACCGCCGATATACAGAATCAAGGAGACGGCTGATGAACCTACACATTCTGGCTTTTTTCAGCCTCCCGGGAGGGGTGGAGTGGCTCGTCATCCTCATCGTGGGGTTGCTTCTCTTCGGTCGCCGCTTGCCCGAGGTGGCGCGTTCGCTCGGCAAGAGCATCGTGGAGTTTAAGAAGGGGATCAAGGGCGTCCACGATGATATCGAGGATCAATCCCGCCTCGAACCGCCGTCCACTCCGCGGATCGAGCAGCCGCCGCCCTCCTCGACGCCAAGCAACTCGTCCAAGGACAAGCCCGCCGGCGTAATCTGATTGCCGCAGACCGTTATCCGAACCCGGAGCGCAAGCGACACACCAGGGGGCCCCGCGCTGGCGCTTGCGGTTCGGAGAGGGCGCCGTCGAGCGCCGCCGGGCTATGTACCCCGCGGTACGTTCTCGTGGTAGAATCCGGCGGCGGGTTGCAAGGCCGACGGCTCCTTCGTTGTCGACACCCCTGCGCGGCTGTCCAGTTGAGCCATGAGACCGTTCGCTCCCATGACCTTCATCGTGGTCACGCTCCTCGGGGCGTGTCTGGTCGGCGCATTGTTTATCTTGTTTCGCGCATGGTCCAAGCGAGGGAACAAGTCCCGCGAGGAGTGCGGCCGCTGCGGACAGCGAAACCCGCGACTGGCGAAGTTCTGCGCTCGATGTGGGATGAAACTGGAGTAGCCGGTCGTGGTTGGTGGATCGTACGGCTGACACAGCCGTGGCACACACGTAAAACAAAGGAAAGGACACGGCCATGTCGCAAACTGGAATCCCCCCCATGATACCCAAGGGCACGCCCCTGCGCGGACCGCTCGTCGCAAAGCTGGTCAGCGCCGTGTTGTTCGCGGCGTTTCTCACCGGCTTCGTGGAGTGGTTCATCATTCGCGTCGAAGTTGACGCGGGGCAGATTCTGGTCCTGGTGAACAAGACCGGAACACGCCTTCCCGCCGACCTCGCTCCTGAACACGACGACCAAGTCGTGCTCTATCCTGAACTGGTCCGGGCGATCGCCAAGAAAACCGCCGACGCGGAGGACTACGTTCGGCAGCACTACAAAGGCATCCGTTACGAAGTGCTCTCCGAGGGCCGCTACTTCCCCAACCCCTACTCCTTCGACGTGGTCAAGTTCAGCGCCACGATGATCGGGCAAAACGAGATGGGCGTCCTGATCCGCAAGTTCGGCAAACCGCTCCCGTTTCCCAAGACGGTCGCCACCGAGCCGGACGAGCGCGGTCCGGTGGCGGACATCCTCCGCCCGGGCCGCTACAACATCAATCTTCTCGCCTACGACGTACAGCGGTTCCCGGCCGTGCAAATCCCGGAGGGGCACGTCGGCGTCGTTACGCTTCTCAGCGGGGCCGACCCCAAGCGGCGGAACACCTTCACCGTCGAACCCGGCGAAAAGGGCGTTCAACACGAGACGCTGGCCCCCGGCTTGGAATACTACAATCCCTATCTCAAGCACATCGAGGTGGTGGACGTTCGCAGCCACAAGTACGACATGCTCAGCGACGACGCCATCCACTTCCCCTCCAACGACAGCTTCAGCATCACGATCGAGGGGACCATCGAGTGGGCCATCCGCCCGGAACGAGTGGCGGAAATCATCGTCGCCTACGGCGATGCCCAGGACATCTTGGACAAGATCATCCTGCCCAACGTCCGCAGCATCGCCCGAATCCAGGGGTCGAAGCTGCCCGCCCGGGAGTTCATCACCGGCAAGACTCGCTTGGTGTTCCAGGACCACATTCTTTCCGAACTGAGGCGGGACTGCTGGGAACAGGGGATCGACATCAAGGCCGCCCTGGTGCGCGACATCCTGCCGCCCGCGGAGATCGCCGGCTTAATCAGTCAACGCGAGCAGGCGGATCAGGAGATCGAGCGTTCGACCAACCAAATGACGGAGGCCAAATCCGAGGCCAAACTCGTCGAGCAGCGCGAAATGCAGTCTCAGAACAGCGCCGTCGGGAACGGGCGTCGCCAGGTGGTCAGCGTGACCAAAGAGGCCGAGCAGCACAAGGGCGTCGCGGTGACGAAGGCCAAGCGCGAATTGGAGGTCGCCAAGCTCGACCTGGAGGCCGCTTCCAAACAGGCGGAGGCGATTCACGCCCGCGGTCAGGCCGAGGCCAACGTCATCCTGTTCGAGTACCGGGCGAAGGCCGAGCCGCTCGCCCGCTCGGTCAAGGCCTTCGGCGGCGGCGTGACCTACGCCCAGCAGTTCTTCCTGCAGAGGGTCGCGCCCGCGATCCGCTCCATCCTCACCAACACGGAAGGACCGTTTGCCGAAATCTTCAAGGAACTACAGACCTTCTCCCCGCCGCCGGCCCAGCAGACAGGAGACCAGCGATGACCCGGCATTTGATTCTGTTCATCATCAGTCTTGCGCTGGCGGCGCTTGTCGTGGTCGGCGCCGTCGGATGGTTCACCTTCCGCGTCTATGTTCCCGAAAACATGTGCGCGGTGCTCATCCGTAAAACCGGCGAGCCGCTGCCGCCCGGACAACTCGTCGCCACCGAGCCGGGGCAACGGGGCATTCAGCAGGACGTGCTCGGCCCGGGCCGATACTTCTTCAACCCCGTGACCTGGGACTCTGAGTTGGGGCCTCTCACCGTCGTCCCCGCGGGCAACCCCGGCACTTGGGAATGGGTCCATTCCCTCAGCGAGCAGCAGCGTAACAGCCTTCGCGCCGGTTCGTTTTCGTTCAAGGGCGAGTTCCCGCAGGTGGGCGTCGTGACTCGGCGGGTCGGGAAACCGCCCGCGCCCGGTCAGGTGATCGTCACCCGCGATTCCGGTGTTCAGGGCATTCTCAAGGAAGTGCTCACCCCCGGGGCCTACAAGATCAACCCTTACGTCTATGAGGTTAAGCTGCATCCGGCGGTGGTCATCCCGGCGGGCTTTGTCGGCGTGGTGACGAACCTGTTCGGAGATGCCCAAGCGGGAGGTTCGGGCGATGTCCTACCGCCCGGCAACCCACCGGCCGCTTCGTCGAGCGAGGGACTTCCGGCCATTGACATCCTCACGGGCAATGCGCCGGGCGAGTTCGTCAGCCACGTTCGACCGCTCGCCGAACCGGGGCAGCGCGGGACCCTACGCGACGTTCTCCAACCGGGCGTCTATTTCATCAATCCCAAACTGCAGAAGGTCGCCGTCGTCGAAATCGGGTTCAATGAATACACCCAGACGAAAGTGAGCGAGAAGGAGAACTTCCAAATCTCCTTCCCCTCCGACACGGGTTTTCTCATTCACGTGGGCGTGACGGTCATCTGGGGAATCCATCCTGGGCACGCCGCGGACATGATTAACGAATTTGGAAACATCGACGGTGTGCTCGATAAGATCATTGGGCCGCAGCTCCGCTCGATTTGCCGCAATATCGGCTCGACCTACGCCGCCCGCGACTTCATCCAGGGCGAGAAACGCGAGCTGTTTCAGAAAGCTCTGACTGCGGAGCTGCAGCGCGTCTGTCGTCTCAAGCACATTGAAATCCTTCTGGCCTTGGTCCGCGAGATCGAGGTGCATGCTCCCACCGGCGGTCCGGCGGGCGGGGAAGTGACTGAGGACCTCAAACGCACCATCCAGCAAAGCTACGTCGCCATCGAAAGCCAGCTTACCAAGGAGAAGCAGCGCGCCGCCGCGACGGTCCGGGCCCAGCTCGAGGAGGAGCGAAAGAAGGTGGACATCGCCCGAGAAACGATCCAGGCCGACACCCGTGTCCTGGTTGCGAACATCCTTGCTGAAGGCGAGAAGACTGCAGCGCAGATTGACGCTCAGGCAGGACTGGAGGTCGCGCAAATCCAACGTGAAGTCGCGGAGTATGACGCGAAACGCGTGGAGATTCTGGGGAAGGCGAAGGCCGACGTCGAGAAGATGAAAAACGACGCCAAAGCCAGCGGGTACGAGATGTTGGTCGGGGCCTTCGGCAGCGGCCACGCCTACAACCTCTATACCTTCGCCGAGAACTTCGCGCCGGAATCGATCCAGCTCTTCTTCGCCGGGGAGGGCACCTTCTGGACGGACCTCTCCCGGTTCGAGCAGGTCGGCGCGGCCAAGCTCCTTCAACCCAAACCGCCGACGTCCTCGGGTGCCGCCAAGGAATGAAGAACGCGGACCGCCGCGCATGCAGGGCAGGTTTTGCGTTCGCTTAGCCCACCGCCCCTCATTCGACAATCGTCAGTCGACACTTGTCCTGAGCCTCGAAGGAATCGAC
>CAYQZH010000128.1:0-11616 GCA_964421865.1 uncultured Phycisphaera sp.
ATGCGACTACACTTGAATTGTGCTGAAAAGACGCCCCAAAGGGCCAAACCCCAGGGGTGCGTGCTCTGCACGCACCAATCCCTTTGTGGTGCGTTCCGAGAACGCACCCTCTTCGTCAACGGGCTCTTTTAGAATCCGGCTGTTCGGACGAGGTAATCGTGGTATTCGCCGGCTAGCTCCCCCGGCGTGCGACCGAAATAGGCCTCTAAGGTGACGGCCCCAGTGGTCGCAGTGTCTTGGTTCGAACCGGTCAGCTTCGCGGCGCTGAGGCGGACGGGAAACGTGCCGTCGGCGATGTCGGACAAGAGGCGGTCGAAATCCTTTGCATAACGCGCCCCGCCCCCGTGTCTTAGAAAAGTCACCAGGGTCCAGGCCTGGGCGTAATAGACTTGGGTTACGCCGCTGTGCTCTTGGCTGATGACCTCGCCGGCGTCGGTATCGACGATCCGGCGAAGCGGCAGCAGCCTTCCTGACTGAACGGCCTCGCGCAGGCTGTTGATGCGGAAGGTATTGTGCGATGGATCGAACGTCGGCTGAGGGCCCGCGTACTCGACAGACTCGTGACAACAGGCCAGCCCTTCGTTGAGCCACGCGGGAATGGCGAACGCAAACCGCGATCCGACGTATTGATGCCAGCCCTCATGGGCGAGCGTCGCCAGCGTGGCCGAACGGCTTACAAAGAACGACGCCGATGTGTCACCCTCCGTGAACCCGCCGGAGCGGATCCGAGCGTACACGGCCGCCCGCGCGGGGAAACGCCGCCGCGTGAAGCGCTCCCATTCCGAGCGCGTGCCGAAGAGGTACATGGTGAGTTTGTGTTCCGGGCGACCCGCGACGGGAAACGTCAACTCGTAGCGACGATAGGCCGCCTCCACGAACGCCGGTAGAGCGGCCTCAAACTCCGCGTCGGTGAGGGTACTGTTGATCTCGAAATGATCGGTGACGAAACGGCGTCCGACGAACTCGTCGTCGGACCATGCGGTCTTACCCACCGCAACCGACGGACTCCGCGGGGCGCAGCCGCAGGTCGCCAACGCGGCCAGGAAACCGATCTGTCGATACCGACCGACGCCCATAGGCAGTTCGTGCAGCGTAGGGCGCGAGCGGCGAGCGGTCAAACGCCCTTCCGTGCTTGGACCGGCATCTTCTTTCAAGCTATCATGGCCAACCAAAGTCGCGCGGCAGGCGGAATCAAAGCGTGGAGCGGAAGACACGACCTGATCCGCTCCCTGCCGGTCGCGGCTCGGATTGGGGTGTCGAGGAGTCCATGCGCGGCGGGTCGCAAGGCTCCGCCGCATCTGACCATGGAGTGACGTGCTCGATGTCGCAACACAACGAACCGGAAAAAGTCATCATCATCGGCTCCGGTCCGGCGGGCTGGACGGCGGCGCTTTATGCCGCTCGGGCTAACCTTCGGCCGCTGGTCTTCGCCGGGCGGCCCAAGACCGTCCCGACGACTATCCTGCCGGGCGGGCAGTTGATGATGACCACCGAAGTGGAAAACTACCCGGGCTTTCCGCACGGCGTGACCGGGCCGGTGATGATGTCCTACTTCGAGCAGCAGGCCGTCCGATTCGGCACGCGGATCGTCACCGACAACGGCCTCAACCCCGACGTGTCCAACCCCGACGACGGGCACACCTACGCTTATCAAGACTGCAAGAGAGTGGACCTGTCGCGCCGGCCTTTCGCGGTTGTGGGCGAGGACGACACGGAATACGCGGGGCACTCGGTCATCATCGCCACGGGTGCGACGGCCAATTGGCTGGGGCTGAAGAATGAGCAGCGACTCGCTCAAGCCGGCGGCGGGGTCAGCGCCTGCGCGGTGTGCGACGGAGCTTTGCCGGTTTTTCGTGATAAGGTCTTGGGCGTCGTGGGCGGGGGCGACTCCGCCGTCGAGGAAGCGACGTACCTCACCAAGTTCGCCGCCAAGGTCTACATGATCCATCGTCGGGATCAGCTGCGGGCGTCGAAGATCATGGCCGAACGGGCGAAGAGCAATCATAAGATCGAGTTTTTGTGGAACAAGGGCGTCATCGACGTGCTCGGCGACAATATGATTACAGGTGTGAGACTCAAGGACACGGTCACGGGGAAAGAGTTGGACCAGTCGCTCGGCGGTTTATTCATGGCCATCGGCCACACGCCCGCGACGGCCTTCCTCAACGGACAGCTCGAACTCGACGCCAAGGGGTACATCAAGCTCAAGGATCCGTATCGCTCGACCACGAGCGTGGACGGCGTCTTCGCCGCGGGGGATTGCGTGGACAGCGTGTACCGACAGGCCGTCACCGCCGCGGGTATGGGCTGCAAAGCCGCCCTGGACGCGGAACGATGGCTGGCGGAAAAGGGGATTGAGTAAACGCCACCCAGCGACGACCCAAACCGGGCTACCCTGCAACCAGCGACCCGATCGGCGCTCCACATTCGGGGCAACGATCGGACGTGAGGCCGCGAAGCAAGTAATCGCAGTTCGCGCAGCGCGGCTCCTCCACGCGGATCGAGATGCGCAATCCGCATGACGTACAGGTCGAGTTTCCGACCGGAAGTGATTGCTTCTTGCGGCAGCGCGGACACACAAGAGAAACCTCGGCCAACTCGATGGAACCGGGTTCCACGTCCACCTTGCGATTGATTCGTGCAAGCACGGCTGAGGCGAGCGTTCCACAAGAGGCGATAATCCCGGAGGCCTCGATGAAGCGGCCCACCAAGTCTGCGTCGATCGGCACCACGGTGGGGAACTTGTCCTTGGCGATATACCACACGGTCATCAGCGCCGTGACCCCGGTCGCGCCGATGGTCCCACTCCGGACCCATTGCTGGCCCGGCGTCAGTTTCACGGCGACCAAGCACAGATTCGCGTACGCGACCACGGCACCAACGCTTAGGAGTGCGCAGTAGACGACAAAGCCGAGGTCGCTCCCGATCGGGCGCCAGATTTCAGTCAGCCACATCGCGCAGGCAACGACGCTCGCCAGGATGCCTGGCCAACGCCAAGATCTCCGCTCGTCCGTGGAAAGCCCGACGAGGCTCGGCACGGTCAGGACGCCCAATACCAAGAGCGCGCTTCCCGTCTCCCACCAGTCGTCGTTGTTTGTCCGGCGAAAATCCAAGAGCCAAGTCGCCAGAAGGTAGGCGACGAGCACCACAGAAATGAAGCCCAGAGCCGTCCGAGCCGCAATCGAATGACGTGGAATGCACAGGGGCCCCGCGCAGGCGATGGTCAGCCCAACGGCGAGACCGACGAACACCATCGTCAGACTGATCTTGATCTCCACATCCACGACACCCCCGAGCAAAGCTTGAGCAATTTCCCAGATCAACGACGACGCCATCAGGAACTCGGCGATGACCGCACCCATCCCCAATAGGCCCGCCCATCGAACTTGCTCCCGATCGACTAGGAGTGAAGCCGGGATCATCAAGCCGCACGCCAGTGCGGTGGTGAGCCCCGTACCAAAGAGTCGCCACACTAGGTGGCCTCCCTGGAGGAGAACGGCGAGGACGCCGGTCGCGGCGGCCAGACCGAGCGACCACAACATCAGCCGCAGGAAGATGGTTCGGAGAGGCATCATGAACTCCTTCTGTTCCAGTACGGGAAATGTAGCGTTTCGGCTCTCTCGGCCGGGAACGGGTCGGCCGGTCGAATCCGTCGGGCTTTCGCGGGCATGGTACGCCTCGGGTCCGTGCGGGTGGTTGGATGTCAGCGGCAGCCACCCGACGCCGCCCTGAGCGCCGACCCGCCCTTCCCATTGTCCCGCACTTTTGACTTGCCTCTGGACCCTCCGCTCAGTAGTCTACAGTCCTCAAAGGGAAGGTTCCACGGGAGACAACGCATGGTGGTACGAAGCGGTTTGAATCGACGGGAGTTCATCCACCTGGCTGCGGGGAGCGCGGCCGGGTTGTATTTGGGAGGATGCTCAATGTCCTCACGACCCTTCGCGGACCTTCCCACCGGGGCCATGGGACCGGCGCCGAAGGACCAGTGGCCGGAACTGGCCCAACTCGCTTTGTCGCGGGTCAAGGCTGGCGGCTGCTCCTACGGCGACATCCGCTTGCTGGAAACGCACAACCAATCGATCCGCGCCGAGGACCGCCGCATCGCCAACGTCGGTGAGCGGTTCGACAGCGGATTCGGCATTCGCGCCCTGTACAACGGGGCATGGGGCTTCGCGGCCAGTGCCGACTTCACGCCGCAGGAGGTCGAACGGACGGCCGAACGAGCAGTCGAGATTGCCCGGGCGAGCCACATGCTCATGCAGACGCCGGTCAGGCTCGCGGACGAACCCGTCCATCGCGATCGCGTCCAGACGCCGTTCAAGGTCGATCCCTTCACCGTATCGCTCGAAGAGCGCTGCAACCTCCTGGTGAATACTTGCGAGATTCTCCACAAAGAGAAAGGCATCATTCGATCCAACGGGTTCCTTTGGACGCAGCGGGACATCAAGCACTTCGCCTCCACGGAGGGGACGGTGCTGGAATTCGATTTGCTCGCCGTCGGCGGCAGCTTTGGCGCGACGGCCAAGAACGACGACGATTACCAGTCGCGCGAGTTCTCCGTGCCGTTCATCCGCAGCGGATACGAGCACATCACGGCGGCGGATTTTCTGTCCCAAGCCCCGCGCGTCGCCGCTCAGGCCGTCGAGAAGGTCAACGCCAAGCCGCCGACGCCGGGGAAGTACGATCTCGTGCTCGATCCGGCCCACCTATCGCTGACCATTCACGAGAGCTGCGGCCACCCGACTGAGTTGGACCGCGCGCTCGGCTATGAAGCCAATTTCGCGGGAACCAGTTTCCTAACGCCCGAAAAGCTCGGCAACTTCCGTTACGGCTCGAAGCATGTGAACTTAATCGCCGACAACACCCGCGCGGGCGCGATGGCCAGCACGGGTTACGACGACGACGGCGTCGCCGGGCAGCGCTGGCCGATCATCGAGGAGGGAATCCTCCGCGGATACTCCACCAATCGCGAGGTGGCTGGCGCGATCGGCGAGAAACGGTCGCGCGGCTCGTGCCGGGCGGACAGTTGGAGTTCGGTTCCCATTGTCCGAATCGCCAACGTCGGGCTGGAGCCGGGCAATGAGACGCTCGACTCGCTGATTGCCGACGTGAAGGACGGCATTTACATCGAGGGGCGAGGGAGCTTCAGCATTGACCAGAAACGCTACAACTTCCAGTTCGGCGGCGACGCCTTCTGGGAGATCAAGGACGGCAAGCGCGGGGCCATGCTCAAGAACGTAATCTACAACGGCATCACCCCGGAGTTTTGGAACAGTTGCGACGGCGTGGCCGACCGCTCGCACTGGAAAGAGCACGGGTTCATCACCTGCGGAAAGGGCCAACCGGGCCAGTCCGGTTGGATGACCCACGCCGCCGCCGACGCCCGGTTCCGACAGGTGAATGTGATTAACCCGAAGGCGTAGACTATGAGAACGTTCCAATTCACGGTGATGATCGAGCGCGACGAAGACGGGCGATTTCTGGTGATCTGCCCGACGCTTCCCGGGTGTTATACGGAAGGCGAGACTAAACAGGAGGCGCGCGAGCTGATCGAGGACGCGATTCGCCTACATGCTGATGACCGGCTTCAACGCGGCGAGCCCCTCGGCACGCCGGTCGGGGTGTAAAATGAACGGTGAACACTTGCTCAAGCGTATAACCTCCCGGGCGGATGTTTTCGGCGGAAAGCCAATCATCCGCGACATGCGGATTTCCGTCGAGTTGATCCTGAGCCTGCTCGCGCAGGGCGAATCGTGGGAAGCCATCATTGAGGACTATGCCGATCTGGAACCCGACGATATTCGCGCTTGTCTGGCCTATGCCCATGCGGTGATCGCGAATGATTCGCTCGATGCCGTGCAAGTGGTTCGATGAGGTTTCTGATCGATCGATGCGCTGGACGACGACTGGCCGAGTAGCTGCGGGGCGAAGGGCATGACGTCATTGAATCACAAAGCCTCGGTCCCGATCCGGGCGACCTTGCCCTCTTGGAAATGGCGGCTCGCCAGGACCGCGTCTTCATCACCTTGGATCAAGACTTCGCGACGTTCGTGTGGCTGCACGGAATCTCGCATGCCGGGCTCTTGCGACTTCCCGATGTACCCGCCGCCGAACGAATCCGACTTCTACGCATGGTGCTCGAACGCCACGCGACTGAATTGCAGCAAAAAGCGGTTGTCACCTTACGCGGCGAGCGGATACGGATTTCTCCGCAACCTCCGCGGGGACTCTGATGCAATGAGGTGCCGAAATCGACAATCGAGAGTGGACAATCGACAATGGCCGCGAAAGCAAGGAGCTATACGATGCCTTTGAAACTTGCATCCGAATCAACGTTCCGCCGCATCGTGGATACGATCCTGTCGACCTCGACGGCGGAACATGCCGTCGTCAGTTTCGGCGACTCGGAGTCGTCCACGCTGCGCTTCGCCAACAACCAGGTCGTGCAGAACGTCTCCGTCCGCGAGCCGAATGTTTCGGTCCGCGTCGCCTTCGGGAAGAAGGTCGGTAGCGCGAGCACGAACCGGCTCGACACGGCCTCACTGACCACGTTGGTCCGACAGGCCGAGACCATCGCCCGGCTCGCCCCGGAGGACCCGGAATATCTGCCGCCGCTGCCCAAACAGACCTACATGAAGGTTCCCTCGTACCGAGAATCAACGGCGACGATTTCGCCGATGGAACTGGCCAAGCGCGCCAAGCCGGTGATTGACCAATGCGCCAAGAACAAACTCGTCGGGGCGGGGATCTTGAGCAACGGCGTCTCCGCGCGGGGCGTGGCCGCTTCGAGCGGACTCTTCGGATACGAGCAGTCCACGGAGGCTGAGTTCTCGCTGACCGCGACGGAAGGGGACAACTCCGGTTGGACCTACAACAGCCATCGCGACATCGAGGCCCTGGACATCGCGGCTCGGACGAGCCGCGCGGTCGAGAAGGCCCTACGCTCGAGAGAGCCGCGTGAACTCCCCGCCGGACATTACCCGGTCATCTTGGAACCCGCGGCCGTTTCCGGCGTCTTTGGAATGTTCTTCTTCGCCGCCGGCGCCAAGAGCTACTACAAAGGCGACAGCGCCCTCGCCGGAAAGCTCGGTTCGACCATCTTGGATTCGCGACTGACCGTCCGGACGGACCCCACACACCCGGACTTGATGGGCGACGGGTTCGATGGGAACGGACTGGCGGTGCGGCCGCAGGTGTGGGTGGAAAACGGCGTGCTGAAGCAACTGTACTACGACCGCTTCACGGCTCAGGAGCACAACGTCGAGCCGACTCCCTTCCCCAGCGCCCCGATCATGTCGCTGAGCGGCGAGACGGTGAAGTCCATCGACGACCTTATCGCCCAGACCAAGCGGGCGATCCTCATCACCAACTTCTGGTATATCCGCTCGGTCGATCCCACGGACCTGACCATCACGGGAATGACGCGCGACGGCACTTTCCTGGTCGAGGACGGCAAGATCGTGTGCGGCGTAAGGAACTTCCGCTTCCACGACAGCCCACTGCGCTGCTTCCAGCAGGTTGACGCGGCCACCGCCCCCATGGAGTCCATCACCATGGAACGCGGCAAAATGCTCCTGCCCGCGGTCCGCCTGCCGGACTTCCACCTATCCAGCGTGACGAAGTTCTAGGGCCCGTCAGTCATGGATTGACGGGTAGGGCGTTGGCAGCTTGATCCGGGCTGTGCCTCTTGCGCTTCATCGATCCGCCTTCGGTGGACTCCCGGCCCCATCCTGGGGCGGTTGGACTCTCATAACCGCCGGATCGACTTTTGGGGAGTAGACCAGTACCGCACGGTCACGACAACGCCCGGCCATGGTGTATACTTGAGACGGTCGCGTGAGGGTGGGACGATGCTCACGATCGAACTTACGGAGGAGGTCGCGGCGCAGCTACACACGGTCTGGGCCGTCGTCGCCGACGTGTTGCGCCAGCGGGACTTCGTGGCCTACGAGATTACGGAGGCGAGGCAAACCAACGCTTGTGACCCCGGGCCCGATTTCAAATGGCATGAGACGGGCGTGCTCCTCGGACGACGTTACGAGTGCGACTGCGTCGTCTTCGGCTGGGAGCCGCCGCAATGGTTCTGCTTCGGCACCAAGAACCTCTTCCACGTCAGTTACGAACTGGAGGCCGTCGCCGCGGGCACGCACATCATTTATCGCTGCGAGCTGCCGCAGACGCCGGACGCACGGCGCGAGGCCTTCATCGACCTGTGCCGCCGATCCCTGGGGAACCTCAAACGCAAGCTGGAAACGCCCGTCGGCTCAGGGTTGTAGATGCGGGGGACGGCGCGGAAGGGGGCTTGCGCGCGTCCGCAGGGGAGTGCACCCGGCGGCGTCGGGTGTCAGCACCAGTTCGAGCTGCACGTCCTTTTCGGCCCACAGCGCCTGGATCGCGTTGCGAAGCATGTCGACCAACTAATGGAGCGTTCGGCCTTGGGTGGTGACACCCGCGTGCTCCAGCAGGCGCCCAGTGTGCCATTTGTCCGCTCGGTGGACGGGCACGTGCAAAGGCCTCATGACACGCGACCCCGACCAGTCAACTTGCCGTTGATTCTCTGAGACCGCATGCGGTGGCGATCCGTGTCGCGAACTGTCGGAACTGTTCATAACATTCATTGACTGCTGCAACGTGTCCACCGATGGCGCCATCGGCGGGTTTCAGAAGGAACATCGGCTTGCGCGCGTCTTGTGCCAACGGCATTAGACTCTTAAAATGCTTGATCATTGCGAGTTGGTCTGAGTCCCTTAAAAGGAACCCTCCGCCCTTCACTTCCTTTTCGTAGACCTCTGGAATTCGGTCCACCCATTTTTTGTAGGCTATTACCGGGCGATTGCTCCGAACCGAAGGATTCAAAATCACATAGCCAAGCGGAGTCATCGCACCAGTCGGAAGAACCAATTCCTTCGGCACCTTTGGGCGCTGCTTTCGTTCCCGCCACCCCTCACGCCATGACCGCAGCGTTGGCCCTAGGTTGCGCAAGCCTTGAAGGGAAAACAAATCTGCGCCCAGCGGAACGACAACGAAATCCGAGGCAACAAGCGCGGCGCGGTTCATGGCTCCGATATTTGGGCCTACATCGATCAGTGCGAGGTCAGCGCTACATTCATTCCCAGCAGTAATTGCGATTCGGTAAAACGCTGTCATTACACGAAAGGCATCCTGCACATCTCCCGGTTTGTCGCCAAGACAGTCTCGCCATGCCTGGGAGAGCCTATCTTCAAAGGTGCTGAGTCCCAGATCTCCAGGTATAAGACTCAATCCCTCCGTTATCCTGTAAGGTTTAATCGAAATGATGTCGCCAAGGTGTTGGACAAGCGGGTCGATAGCGCCAAGAATGGTTTTCGGATGTACCCCGTCAGGCCATAGTTGTTCGAGGGCTTCCTCGTCAAGGAAAGCACTCGTTAGATTCGACTGTGGATCGAGATCGACCGCGATGACTCTATAACTCAGTTCGCGGAACATCCAGGCTAGGTGATACACCATGGATGTTTTGCCCACGCCGCCCTTGTTGTTAAAGAAGGTGATTGTCTTCACGTCCGCGTTCGCACGATTGCTGCAAGGTGGTTGTCGCCGATGTCAAAGTCGATTGGGGGATTGCCATTTCGTTTCAGTTCGCTTTCGGCGATCGCAATTCCCCTGCCAAAACGATTGACGAAACCAAGGGTCTTGGCGGCCTCGGCGACCACCGGATTCCGGTAAGCCGTTCCATGTGGGAAAAGCGTCTTCGTCAGATCGCCGAAAAGTGCGCCGGGATTGTGAATCTCAAGTCGATCACCGAACTCGTATATCATAATCGGCGTAGTCGATTCCTCGTAATTCCTGTGAATCACGGCATTCATGAACAATTCATGAAGGGCGATCGGCGGGAAGGCATAAAATGTCGCGTCGGCTAGGCTGTCTTGTCGGACAGGACGAGATTTTGCAATGCGATTCGCCAACTGATCCAGCTCGCGCATCATAAATAGCAGGTCCCCGCTGAAGCGAGACTCGTCGAGCACGTCATCCGCAAGGGAGGGACCATCGTATCGCACGTATTGAACATACGCACCTGGAAAAAAGGACAACGAATCCTTGGCGAAAAGGAGAATGGCGGCATTCGTGGGGTGGTCGCTCCGCGTATCCCAGAAGCGCAACGCAGCCAACTGTTCCTTAGTCGTCCTGTCGTTCTCGGCGAGTACCTCGCGGGCGACCGCATTGGGAAGATACGTCAGTTCGAATAAGTCGAGCGAGAGGTCGTCGAGCGTCCCTTCCGGGCACGCACGCGCATCCCAGGTTCTGGCGCGGTCGACGCGTCGCTCGGATAGACGACGCTCTTCCTCCGACGTGGCGATGCTTTGTCGAGGACCCGTGCGGATATACGTGACCCCCTTGTAGCGGACGGGGGGAAGAGTCGAGGGAAAGACCTCCACTACCCCGACGTCCTTGCCATGAATCTCGAGCTTCGCCACATTCATCATTGGTTGCGGTATGATCTGCCCGTTATCGCGATGTGCTGCCAGAGTGAGAAGCAACTGATCTGTGACGGCGGCCCCAACGGGTTTACCACAGCCATCCACGCCAACGATCAAGTAGCCCGGGATTCGGTGGTCCGGAAAATCGTTCGCAAATGCGCAGATCGCCCGGCACACTTTGCCTGTGTCCGAGACCGATTGCGTCATTTCGATCCGATCGGACTCGATGTCCTGCAGTAGTTCCTTAAGTTGTGAGGAATCAATCATGTTGCCACTTGCGTCCGGAGCATCATCCCATGTGTTTTACCACCGCTTGCCCGAATTCGGAACACCTGAGGAGTTTGACCGGTTTGCCTTCTTCACGCATGAGGCGTTCAAAGTCGTAGGTGACCTGTCGGGCGGAGATGGCCCCGTCCACGCCTTTGAGGATGAGGTCGGCGGCCTCCGTCCAGCCCATGTAACGGAGCATCATTTCGCCGGAGAGGATGACGCTGCCGGGGTTGACCTTGTCCTGGTTCGCGTACTTGGGGGCGGTACCGTGGGTCGCTTCGAAGATGGCGTGGCCGGTGTGGTAGTTGATGTTGCCGCCGGGGGCGATGCCGATGCCGCCGACCTGAGCGGCCAGCGCGTCCGAAAGATAATCGCCGTTTAGATTCAAAGTGGCGATCACGTCGAAATCGGTCGGGCGAGTGAGCACTTGCTGCAGGGCGATGTCGGCGATGGCGTCCTTCATCAAAACCTTGCCGGAGGCGAGGGCGCGTTCCTGTTCGGCGTTGGCGGCCTCTTCGCCCTTTTCCTTCTTGGTGCGTTCCCACTGCGACCAGGTGTATACCTTGTCGGCGTATTTCTGTTCGGCGAGTTCGTAGCCCCAGTCGCGGAAGGCGCCCTCGGTGAACTTCATGATGTTGCCTTTGTGCACGAGAGTCACCGAGCGCCGTTTGTTTTGGAGGGCGAATACGACGGCGGCCCGCACGAGACGCTCAGTGCCCTCCTTGGAGACTGGCTTGAGGCTGAATCCCGAACTCTGGGGGAAGCGGATCTTGTCGTAAGCCTCCGGCTTTTCATGCTCCAGCCAGGCCAGTAGATCAGCGCTGTCGCGGGTACCCGCCTCAAACTCAACCCCGGTATAGATGTCCTCAGTATTCTCGCGGAAGATGACCAT
>CAYQZH010000129.1:0-11614 GCA_964421865.1 uncultured Phycisphaera sp.
CCGGCGTCCGCGACCTGGGCCGCAAGGGTCTGGGCATCAAGCGCTTCAAGGGCCTGGGCGAGATGAACTCCGACGAGCTGTGGGAAACTACCATGGACCGCGAGAAACGCACGCTGCTTCGCGTCATCATCTCCGACGACATGAACGACCTGGAACAGGCCGACCTCGACGCCCGCGAGGCCGACCGCATCTTCCGCCTGCTCATGGGCGACAACGTCGAAGACCGCCGCCGATTCATCGAAGACAACGCGGTGAATGTGAAGAATCTGGACGTTTAGACGAAGCCCATCGCCCCCTGACCCCGATCCGAGCCGCGACCGTAAGGAAGCGAGCGTCCGACCCACAATGCGCTCCAAACTCCTCGCGATCCGCCCGATCACGGAACTGCAAGCCCCACGGGCCCGGTGCCTCCGGAACCCAAGCGTGGTCCAACGTAGCGCCCTCGCCCCCGGCACGACACAGGGCGTCAACGCAGTGCTCGCGGCCGCCGGTTTCAACCTCCGCAGGCTCCTGCGGCGGCTGGCCGCTGCGCTGATCCGCCGGCTGCCCGGGACGGACCCCCCCCGCACACGAACGGCACAGGCCGACCAGCCCGGTGGTCGATAAGGCCAAAGACGCTGTTGGTGTCGACAGCGCTGCGCGGCTGTCCCCCAACCGGCCATCGCCGCATAGGACATGACCAACAGACGGCTTTTCCAGGGACGACTATTTAGGTTTCGATGACGGTTAAGGTGACGCCGGGCCGCACGTCGGCGACAGGATTCGAACCTGTAACCTTCGGCTCCGGAGTCGAGTCCAGCGCGGCGACGCAAGGCCATTGCCGTTGTTTTGACTGTACCACGGGGGTTTTCGCTTTGCAACCCTTGCGTCCGTTGTACCCATTTTCACCCCATTTCGGGTAGACTACCCGGAATCATAGTCGGCTATCCTACACATGTAGGAGAGGGCCATACTTCGCTTCGACGAGCGTCGGTCTGGTCGCCTTGGCGGTGCTGCTCGTCGGTGCCGGGTGGTTTGTGATGCGACAACGCGGAACTGCCCAAACTTGACGGGGTTAGCGGCGTACTGCTGTGGCGGGGCGGTCACTCTCGACAACTCCCAGCGACGGCTCAATGATAGGGTATGACCGATTCCAACGGTTTCTTAAAACGGTCTGAGGGGGGCAGATTCGCAAAAAGGGACGCCCCCCCGGCCCCGGTCGGCGGAAGGGAACGCCCAACGGAACCACCACCGACTTGCGGGAAATCCGTGACGCTGTCGCCACGAGCTGGGGCCGTGTCGGCGGTGACGCTCTCCTCGACCAGCTCGCACGGGATGAACCGGCCAAGTACCTCGAATTTGTTTTCCGAGTGCTTCCCCGCGCCGTGGAGCTACGCGACGAAAAGGCCGCGCCGCGGATCGTCGTCAACATGATCGCCGAAACCCTGCGGCGCTTCATCGACGAAACGCCATGGCGACAGCCTAGGTCGGAATAGGCATCGTGTGCGTCTGCGTACGCGCCTCCCTCCGGATGGGACCCATTCTTACCCTCTGTCGATGTACCCCCCCTGGGGTCGCGCCGAAAACACTGCGAAAACAAGCCGAAAACAGACCGCAAGTTGCGCGTGCTATCGCGTGGCATTTCCACAACGGGACGGTCGTGAAGGAGGTGTACTACACCGGGCGCGGCGAATCTTCGCCGTTGTCCGCCCCGCCCCGCGAACCCACGACTGCCACTGGACCCAGCCGCTTGGCTTTTCGGGCCGTGCCCCCGGAGGTCGCCCTACGCACCTATCGCGCGAACAAGGATGCCTATGACAAGGTCCTAGGGGGCGGAAGAAGGGAGAGGCTCGCGCTCAAGTGAAGGCTTCCCGTGCTGCTGATTTCCGGTTGCCAGGACAACCAACGATCGGCCGATGGCCCCTTCAATGGGCGCTTCACCGGGGCGTTGCTGCGGGTTTGGAACGAGGGGAAGTTCTCGACGAGTTATCGGCGGTTTTTCCGAAAGATTCGGGCGTCGATGCCGCCGGACCAGTCGCCGAACTACTTCTGGGCCGGAACGGCCGACACCAAGTTCGAAAAGCAGGTACCGTTTACGATCTAACGCGGTACGCGGGCGGACCAGGACTTGTCGTTGGTGTCGGGTGCATTGCAATGCACGTTCGGCCGCAGCCGGTCAGGTGGTGCATCACGATGGACGCTACCGATCTAACCAACGCAGCCGCATGGTCGGGTCATCGACCCGACGTTTGATCCCGTGCGTTGGGACGAGGCATCGGGGTTTGGGGACGTGACCTCCCGCTCGTTACCAGGCTCGCGCCCGGTGCTCCGATCGTGCGTCAAGCGGGCGCTTCGGCCCGGCGGAAGTAGTCCACGGTTTTGCGCAGGCCATCGGGGAGGGTGATGCGGGGGCGCCAGCTTAGGCGCTCCCGGGCGCGGGTGCAGTCGGGACGGCGGCGGGCGGGGTCGTCTTTGGGCAGCGGCAGGCGCTCCACGGGCAACTTGCGCCCTACGATTTCGCCGAGGCAATCGACGACCGCGTTCATGGAGCGCTCGTCCTCGGACCCTACGTTGACCGGCTCGGAGGCCTCGGGGCCATCGTAGCTCATCAAGGCGACCATCGCGTCGATCATGTCATCGACGTAGCAGAAGCACCGCGTCTGCGTCCCGTCGCCGTAGATGGTGAGCTTTTCCCCGCGAAGGGCCTGCACGATGAAGTTGGAGATCACCCGCCCGTCGCCGGCGGCCATCCGCGGGCCGTAGGTGTTGAAGATGCGGATGATCCGCGTATCCACGCGGTTCTGACGGTGGTAGTCCATCGTCAACGTCTCGGCCACGCGCTTGCCCTCGTCGTAACAGCTTCGCAGACCGACGGGGTTGACGTTGCCCCAATAGTCCTCGCGCTGCGGATGCTCCTGGGGGTCGCCGTACACCTCGCTGGTGGAGGCTTGAAGGATGCGAGCTTTGACGCGCTTGGCGAGGCCGAGCAGGTTGAGCGTGCCCATCACCGACGTCTTCACCGTCTTCACCGGGTTGGACTGATAGTGAATGGGCGACGCGGGGCAGGCGAGGTTGAAAATCCAATCGACCTCCAAGAGAATCGGGTTGACCACGTCGTGGCGGACGAACTCGAAATCCGTCCGGCCCAGCAAATGGGAGATGTTGCGTTTCGCGCCGGTGAAGAGGTTGTCGAGGGCGATGACCTCGTGCCCGTCGGCGAGCAGCCGATCGCACAGATGACTGCCGAGGAATCCCGCGCCGCCAGTGACCAACGTCCGCATCGTTCGTCTCGAACCGCCTGTCAGAGCCGCGACCGTGAGGGAGCGGTACGCTTTTGACCGCTTCCTAATCCGCCTTCGGCGGACGGCTCTGATCGTTCAAACTCGCGTATGCCCGAAGCGACGTACCGCACATCGTCGTCCGTGAGCATCGGGTGACAGGGTATCGACAGAATCCGCGAGCAGGTTTGCTCGGTGATCGGCAGCGATCCGGGGCCGTAACCCAGCGACGCGAAGCATCGCTGCCGATGCAACGGAACCGGGTAATAGATGCCAGTCCCCACGCCGCGATCACGCAAAAATGCGGCCAGTTCATCCCGTCGATCGCAGAGAATGGAGTATTGGTGATACACTGGCGTGTGACCGTCCGGCACGTAGGGCGTCGTCACCGCGGACCCGCTCAGCCATTCGTCATAGCGACTCGCGTTGTGCCGTCGTCGGCGTGTGAACTCGTCCAAGTACCGCAGCTTCACGAGCAGGATCGCGGCCTTCATCGTGTCGAGCCGGAAGTTGCCGCCGACGCGATCATGATGATAGCGCTGCGACTCGCCGTGGTTGCGAAGCTGCCGGGCGACGGCGGCGAGTTCGCCGTCGTCGGTGAGAATCATCCCGCCTTCACCGAACCCGCCGAGGTTCTTCGTGGGATAAAAGGAAAGGCAGGCGACATCACTGAGCTTTCCCGCAAAGCGTCCCTGGTAGGTCGCCCCGATCGCCTGGGCGGCGTCCTCGATCACTTTCAGCCCATGTCGCGCCGCCACGGCGTTGATCGCGTCCATCTCGGCGCATTGACCGAACAGATGCACGGCCATGATCGCACGCGTCTTCGACGTAACGGCCTGTTCGACCTTCGTGGCGTCCACATTGAATGTGCGCGGGTCGATATCGACGAAAACGGGCTTGGCGCCCACGCGCCAGACGGTGCCGGCCGTAGCAAAGAAGGTGAACGACGGAACGATGACTTCGTCGTCGCGTCCGATGCCGAAGGCCATCAACGCGCAGAGCAGAGCGTCCGTCCCGCTACCGACGGCGATCGCATGGCCGACGCCGTATCGGGTGCGGATCGCCTCCTCGACCTCGGCGACAGCCGATCCGCCGATGAACTGCTGACTTTCCAGTACGCGATCGACGGCGGCGCGGATTTCCTCGCGAAAGAGGTTGTATTCGCCGCGAAGATCCAGCATCGTAATCGAATGCATGACGTCTCTCAGCCCGGCGGGACGCTGGGACCCTCGCCGCAACCCTCTCCCCAGGAGGGAGAGGGTATCGCTGTGCATGCCGCCGCCGGGTCGCGATTATAAGCGGCGCTCGGGGGCCTCACAACGCGATGGTGTATCGGTTCAACTCTTCTTGGGCGACAACGGCTTTGCGGGAGTTGCTGCGGCGTCGTCGGGGCGATAGTCGTAGTAGGCCCGAAGCTGTTCGCGGAAGTATCCGCCGCGGGTGACCTGAGCGGCGTTGAGGACGGCCCCGAACACGTGGGCGCTGACATCGGCGAGCAAGGTGCACGCCCGACGGGCGACGCCGCGAGAATCCTTCTTCGCCCGGACGACGAGGATGACGCCATCCACCGCGGTCGCCAAGACGATCCCGTCGCTGGCGAGCAATATCGGTGGTGTGTCGATGATGACCTGGTCATACTTCGAGACGGCCTCCCGCAAAAACGCCTGGCACTGCGGGCTGCCCAACAGTTCGGCGGGGTTGGGCGGCGTCGGCCCGCCGCCTAACACGTCGAGCAGCGGGATGTCGGTCTTGACCGCGTAGGCCGTGAGATCGCCGTCGCCGATCAGGATATTGCTGAGTCCTTTGGCCTTGACCGCGGCGAACACCTGATGCAGCCCCGGTCGGCGGAAATTCGCATCGACGAGCAGCACGCGCCGCCCCCCCTGTGCGACGGTCATCGCCAGGTTACACGCCACCGTCGTCGTACCATCGTCCGCACGGGGGCTGGTCACGACGATGGAGCGCTGCCGCTCAGCCGGTGCGCTGAACTGTAGGTTGGTGCGGATGCGGCGAAACGCCTCGGCCACCATCGACTGCGGGTGATCGCGCACCGCCGTCTCCACACGGTCGATCGCCACTTCCTCGTCGTCGGTATCCGGGATCGCCCCGAGCATCGCGACGTCGAGGTGACGGACGATGTCCTGCGAAGTGCGGACGGACTTGTCCATCAGTTCGACCGTCAGACCGATTCCCAAGGCCAGCAACAATGCGAAAAACACGCCGATGGGAAGTAGGAAGAGACTGGGCGAGCTCCGCTCCAAGGGGTCAATCGCGGGCTGAGCGACGTTGACGTTGATCGCAGTTCGCTGGCTCTTGATGCGGGCGAGACTCTTGACGTAGTTGCTCAGTTGCAACTTGAACTCGATGTCGTGAAGAATCTGATTGTCCAGCTCGGTGTAGTCAAAGAGGAGGCGGTCCTGGTCCTGCAGCTCGGCCTCCGCTTTGGCGAGGTTTTCCTGGGCGAGGAACAGGGCGTGCCGCGTGTTGTCATAGGCGGTGTTGGTGGCCTCACGAATGTCGGCCCGCCGCTCACGAAGCCTTTCCAGACGCAGTTGGCTCAGCTTCGCCTCCGCCGCCGCGATCTGAGCCTCCGACTGCCGCAGGACGGCGTGCCCGCCCCCGAAGACCTTCTCGTCGGCGGCCCGCTGCTGCTGCAAAAGGAAGAGAACTCGCGCCAGTTCCGCGATCTGCGGATCCTGCTCGACGATCGCCCGATCCTCAGCCGTCACGGCCACCCCCTCGGGATCGCTGTAGATCGTGCGATACTGCTCCAGTTGGGACATCTCCAGTTGCAGTTGCGCGACCTGCTCGCCGAATTGCCGCACCTGTTGAGCGGTGATGTTCTCGCCGGGGTTCTGCCGGGCGCCGGCGGGGAGGCGCTGGGCGATGGCCTTCAGCCGCTCACGCTTCTCCGCGATCTCTTTCTCGAGGTCGGCTTCTTCCTTGCGCGCCGCGTCGAGAGCCTCGGACGCGAACTCTTCCGCGGTCCGCTTCTTGACCGTGTGATACCACTGGTTGACGACCTCGTTGACGATCACCGCGGGGTCCTTCAGGTTGCGGCACTCGATGGAGACGCGGAGCAGGTTCGTCCCCCGCACCGGCGCAGCGCCGAGGTCGCGGTCCAGCTCCAGAAGCGGTTCTCGCTTCCGTTGGATGACCGACTTATACCATTCCGTCTCCTTCACGGCGTTGATTTTCAGGGCCTCGCCGAGGATGGTGGGACTCCTCAGAAACTGCGCCTGGGTGAGCACGAAGCGTTCGTGCTCGTCCTGTTGCAGGCGTTGCTGTTCGAGGGTCAACTCCTTCTCCGGAAGGTTCGACACGCACTCGATCAGGCACTCCCCCCGATACCCCGGGAAAACAAACCACCAGGCGACGAATCCCCCGACCGCCAGCCCCGCAAACAGGATGAACAACAGGACGATCAGTACGCTCCGCCGCCGCAGCATGGCCACCACGTCGGAAGCGCTCGGCGGAACGAAGCCCTCGCCGCCGCCGCGCGCCGGGATGGGCAGCGCGATCCGCGCCTGCACGGTGGTGGGGAGTGTGGTCATGCGCTCAGTTTCCGGTCGACGCGGGCGAGGCATCGGCCTCGTCCGCGGCCTCGACGAACAGATGGCTCAACACGTATCCGATCAACGAGTAGCACCCCAGGGCGATCAACAACATCAGGATGCCTAAAAGCTGGTGCGGCGTCCCCTGGGCGTAGTCGGCGTGGCCGGTGATGGTCAACAATCCCGTGGTGGTCACGCGGACGGCGTTGCACAAGACCGCGATCGGCAAGCAACCGGCCACCATGATGATCCGCTGCCACATGGGTCGATCGCCGAGATACGCCATCGCCACTCCCAGGGTGACGAAGGCCATCATCAAGCGCATCCCGCTGCACGCCTCCTCGACGTTTAACTGCCCCGGCGGTATGCCCGGCCTCATGTAGTCGATGACCACCGCCTGGGCCTCGGTGTGCAGTCCCGGTAGGAACAGCGGCATCATCGCCGCGGCCGCCGTGGACGCCAACTCCCGCAGCGGACGCGTCAACTCGACATAGATCGACTGCGGAAGCGGAATCGCGAACAACAAGAACAGGATCGGGAACCATGCGATCCGCATCACGCTCCAACCGCCCAGCAGCAGCGTCGCGCCGAAGACCGTTCCGACAATCGAGAGCGTCTGCGGATAGGCCATCCGCGCTCGCCACGCGCTCCAAAGGTAGGCCGTCAGAGAGAACGCGAGTATCACCGCTCCGAGATAGTTCGCCCTCGGCGTGCAAAGCGTGAGCTCCTCCCGCCGCACCACCAGGAAGTACACGCTGAACAACGGAATCAGCCACCCGTGCGACCAGTTCCCGTCGGCAATCCATCGCGCCACGAGGTAATGCCGGATCGGTCCCCAATAGGCCAACAGAACCAGCACCGCGACGACGGCGATCCGCACCCAGGCCGCGGGCTGTGGCGACCCCGACCAGGAGCGCGACGGCGGAGCCCAATTTGCCTCGGCGACGCTCATGCCCGCGCTCTACGGAAACAGGTTCGGAAACTTCTTCGGCTCGTTAGCCGGATTCTGCTTCACGGAAAACGAGTCCACGTCCGCAAAGTTCCGGGCGTACGTAAAACTGTAGCCCACGTTGTTCACCGGGGTCGGCAAGCTCAGAGCGCGAATCCGCTCCAGGAAGGGAGCGAACGGGTGCGTGCCCACGTTGACAATGTCGCCGCGTTTGATCGTGAAGTCGGGTTCCAGACCGGCGAAAATACGGTCGAGGTTGACCTGGATCATCTGTTCGCGTTGGCCCAACCGCCGGTAGACCGTGCACCGATCCGGCCAGGCAAGCGCCGACAGCCCGCCCGCCGCCGCGATCGCCGCTTTGAGAGTGATCTTCTCGAACTCGAAGCGGAACGCCCCGACACGGTTCACCTGCCCCATCACGTAGTAGATGCCAATCTCGCCGCTACTGATCCGAATAACGTCGCCGGCGCGGATGAAAATGTTCACCTCGGGGTCGCCCGAGCGCAGAGCCTCGGCCGGGATGATCAGCACACGGTACGAAATGTCCCCCGCGACCCGCGACCAGTTCACCGCGGGCGTGGCAGTATCGAACGGCGGAATCTCCGGCGGCGCGATCGCCGTTTCGCCGCGCTGACCGACATACGTCGGATTGGGCACGAACTCCTTATTCACGAAGATGTACGGTTGCGTGGGGTCGAGTTCCAGGGCCTCGGGAATGTCGTCTTTCCTGTCCGGCGCCGTTCGCGCCTTTGACTCCGGCGCCACGGCGTCGAGAAGGTCCTGCTGGGCCGAAACTCGCCGCGATCCGCTCCCGGCGGCGGGTGATTCCAGCGTACTCCCGCGGTCGCCGCCCTCCGCGTCATCGACTCCCGATGGCGGCGTCGCCGGGTCGTGACGTTCGTCCTCGTCCGGCGGCGCATTCGAGCGCGCCGGCGAAGGCAAGGGTTCGTCTCTGCGAAAGACGTAAATCTCCGTGACGAACTCGTTCAGCCCGCCGACTTGATTAATCGCTTCCAGCAACCGGAGGTCGGGGCGTCGAATGGGGAAGCTGCCGGCCCGCAATGGCGAATTGGCCGACGCACTCACCCCGATGCCGAAGATCGAGTACGTCGCTTTTTGCAGGAACAGCGCGTTGACCGTGACTTCGGGGTCGATAAGGACGTTCCGATCGCGCAAGGACTCGACCAACGCATTCTCGAACTGCGGAACGGTCAGTCCTGCGGCACTCACGCGACCGACCACCGGCAGATTCACATATCCCGCCAGCGCGACCTGGATTTGAGCTTGGTAGGCTACCTGCCGCTGGCGCAGCTCGTTGATCTCCACTGCCAGCGTGTCTCCGGCGGAGATGGGATATTCCACGACCTGCAGGCGGAGGTCTTCCATCGTGGGAGGCACTGCGCCCGGGATCCCCGTTGGTGTATCCTCCAGGGTCAACGAGGTTCGGATTTCGCTGGTGGAGGTTCGCTGGTAGTTGCCGAGGGTGGTGGGGTCAAGCCAGCCGTTGAGGATGGAGTTGCACCCGACGGCACTAAGCAGGGCGGGCAGAAGGAAGGCGACGGCGCGAGGCCCGAGGGCCGACGCACGGCGATGAAGCGCTCCATTCGCCCCAATACGCATCCTGCAAGAGCCTCGCACGCCGGTCGCCGTCACCCGGAAACATTCCGTAAGGCTCGTCCCCACAAGGACTTTTGACGTTCCCGTCCACAAGTTATCGGTTCATCCGCCATAGCCGGTTTAAGCGGCTTGCGGCAAACACCCTCGAACGGGCGCTTTCTGAGAGCCTAGCAAGGACGGTTGGGCTTCGGCAAGCGGGCGGCAGGCCGCGGACCCGCGTTCTCAGTATTGAGAAGGGGGGTTAAGTTGCGCACGAGGCCGGTCTTGTCGGCAAGCAACGCGGGCGAGTACAATTGGCCTGAACGAACACGGGAGCGGCCTTCAACCGGAGCGGGTACGGTGACGGATCGGCGGAGTCGATTGAGGATCGCAGCCGGGCTGACGGCCTTGCTCGGACTCATCGCGGGCTGCGGGGAGGTGGGACCGGGCAACGGCGGCGGGCCCGGTCCGACCGATGGATTGCCGCCGCCGGGCGGCGACGGAACCGCCCTGAACGTGACCCTGAACGTCTCGAACCCGACCCCGCAACCGAACGAACAAGTCACGCTGACCTGTGCGCTCACCAATGGCGGCGACGGGAACGTTACGTTCGATTTCCAGCCCGCGGATGGCCGGTTGATCGTCGATCAGGCCGCGGGAACGGCCGACCTCATTGTCCAGGAGTCGGATGTCGGCGTCGCGATGACCTTCACCTGCACGGCCAGTGATAGCAGCGGGACAAGCGCACCGTCCGACCCCCAGACCATCTTTCCCAGCGCGTAGTGCGAACCCGGCAACACTCTGATGGTTCCCGCACTCTTGGGCGTTAGAGTCGTTACAACCGTCGCATCCGGTCACGTCGGTGGCGCGGCGATTGGCGGCCCCGTCCCACCACACCTTATCGGTCGAACGGCCCCACGCGATATTCCGCCACGAGCGGTCTATGATTTGCCGCGACCACGCAGGACGTGCCGTCGTGTTGCGTCCGTGACGGAGGGGGAAGAGCCGTGACGCTCTCCATCGTCTATTGGTTTTTCCGGCGGAAGATCAAGATCGTCATGCTGACGGTCGCGACCTACGCCGCGCTTTGCTAATTCAAACCGCTGGCGATCCGCGCCCACACGCGGTGAACGCCGCTTCGGATCGTTGGACATGGCCGCGGGCTCGGTTTACCCTTCGCGGCGTGACTGACTGCGGCGAACACGCACGTTGTATCCTCGCCCTCGAAGACGGGACCCTATTTTTCGGTGAGCGGTTCGGCGCCGAGGGGACTCAAACCGGCGAGGTCGTCTTTAACACTTCGATGACCGGTTACCAGGAGGTCCTGACCGACCCGTCCTACTGCGGGCAGATCGTCACCATGACGTCTCCTCAAATCGGCAACTACGGCGTCAACCCCGAAGATGTCGAGTCTTCCAGGCCTCACGTCGCGGGATTCATCGTCAAGGAACTTGCCCGACGGCACAGCAACTACCGGGCGACGCTGAGCCTCGACGAATACCTCGCCCAACAAAACGTCATCGGGCTGCAGGGCGTGGACACTCGGGCGCTCACCAAGCGGCTTCGCGTCGATGGCGCGATGCGCGGCGTGATCAGCACGCGGATCGACGATCCGGCGGAGTGCGTCCGTCTGGCCCGCGAGTCACCGTCGATGGCCGGCGCCGACTTGGTCAAGGTCGTCGCGCCGAGCGCCTGTTGTTTCTGGACCGAAGGTCTGGATCAGCACTTTGTATCGCGCCGCCCAATCGACAATCGACAATCGACAATCGGCAATCCGCATGTCGTCGCGGTCGACTGCGGCATGAAGCGGAACATCCTACGGCATTTGGTGGACATGGGTTGCCGCGTCAGCGTCGTGCCGCCCACACTGACGGCGGGGGAAGTTCTGGCCGACCAGCCGGATGGGGTGTTCGTCAGCAACGGCCCCGGCGACCCCGCCGCGGTTCATTACGCCATCGATCTACTGAAGGGGATTGTTGGGAAAGTGCCCATTTTCGGCATTTGCCTGGGGCATCAACTGCTGGGTCTGGCCTTGGGGGCGCAGACCTTCAAGCTCAAGTTCGGCCACCGCGGGGCCAATCAACCCGTCCGCAACCTGACCACGGGCCGGGTGGAGATTACTTCGCAGAACCACGGTTTCGCGGTCTCGGCGGACTCGCTCGAAGCGGTCGGCGGCGTGCCCACGCACATGAATCTCAACGATAAGACCTTGGAGGGTTTTGTGCACAAGGACTGGCCGATCTTGGCGGTGCAATACC
>CAYQZH010000130.1:0-11514 GCA_964421865.1 uncultured Phycisphaera sp.
CACGGAGCACGTCACGGGCGGATGTGAGAACGCGTTTTGCTGCGACAAGGTGTGCGCCGCCGACTCGACCTGCTGCACGTTGGATTGGGATTCGAACTGCGTCAACAAGGCCCGAACGTTGTGCTCGAGCGACCAATGCGACGATGCGCTGCCCATCGCCGGGGCCGCTACGTTCTCCTTTGACACCACCAACGCGACGACGGACGGGCCGCCTCATGTGGCCTGCCGCGAGTCATCGACCGAGAACCAGATTGCCAAGGACGTATGGTACTGCTGGACCGCGCCGTGTACGAATGACGTCTACGTTCGGACGTGCGGACAGACGGACGTCGACACACGGATCGCTGTGTATGACGGTTGTACATGCCCACCCACGGACGGCAACCTGTTGGACTGCAACGATGACGCCTGCGGGCCGGGAGACGCGCGGCAATCCGTGGCCCTGTTCCACGCCGCGGCCGGCAAGAGCTACCTCATCCGTTTGGGGAATTATCCGCTGGCCCTCGCGGGGACCGGCTCGTTCATCATCACGTGCGGTCCGCCGAACCAGCTCGGGTGTCCCGCGACGGGCAATTGCTGTTCCGCAATCACGACGCCCGGCTGCTCGGACGAGGCTTGCTGCGAGGCAGTGTGCGGATGCGACCCGTACTGTTGTGACACCACGTGGGACCAGGACTGCGCAACGACCGGGCAGGGCGGGTTCGGGTGCGGGGCGGCGGTGATATGCCCGGCGCTGTGCGGCAGATGCCCGTCGGGAACGGTTACGTTCAATAGCCCGCCTCCGGGGATTCTTGACGCCGGTCGGCCTTTTCCGCCGGACGACGCCACGCATTTGCTGGGCATCGACACGATCCACGTCACCGCCCCCGCGGGATCGAACCTGCTCGGATGTTGGAAGCTTTGCGAGACGGCGAGATCCGGGGTCGCCAACGGCATCGCGAGCATTACGGACGACGGCGGCGGGCAGTTCACGATCAAACTGGGGCGTCCGATTACGGCCGGGGCGGTGACCAAGATCACCTACGCCGGCACCGGAACATCGGCCGGCTACCTCGCTCATCCGGCGAACCTGAACGCGGATGGTGCGGCCAACTCGACGGACGTGACGGCTCTGGTGAACGCTCTGAACGGAACGGCCCCGCTGCCCGCGGGACTCCTCAGCGGAGACGTGGACCGCAGCGGCGCCGTGACCCCCGCCGACATCCTGGACGCCATCGGTCTGCTGAACGGCGAAGGGGCGTACATCATCTGGAACAACACGGCCAAGCCGGCGCCGAATGCGAGTTGCCCCTAATCCGCGCATCGTTCTTCGGCCTACCTGAAACGGAGTTAAGGGATCCCGGCGCGATGCGGCGTAAGAGGGAATATCGGAACCCTGTCGGAGCACGGAGCCACGTTGTCGTCGCGGGTCGCGGCGCGATTCCGACCGATACCCCATCCGGCGGGGCGACGCGCAGAGTCGTCCCGCCGGACGCTTTTGGCGCGTTCGTCGCGGGCGTCCGAAGGGGTAGAATGCGCTGACTAGGCGAATCGAGGACGTTCGGGCCTCATTCCGTCGACTGTCACTCCAGCCGTCTCCCCGTGACGGAGAGAGCGAAGACGCGACAGGGCCGTTGGGACAAAGGGATGGATCACGATCATACATCCGTCGCGATGGCCGTGGGGCGGAACGCCGCGCGAGGCCGGCTGCGGCTCGGCGATGTCGTCGAGCTGCTGAGGCCGACGCAGTGGGTGAAGAACGTGGTGGTCTTCGCGGGACCGGCGGCGGGGTTGAAGCTGTCGTCGGGACGCTCGCTGGGGCAAGCGATGGTCGCGTTTGCCGCGTTCTGCCTGGCCGTGAGCGCTACGTACGCCCTCAACGACGTGGTCGATCGGACGGCGGACGCGAGTCATCCCACCAAGCGGCTGCGACCCGTCGCACGCGGGGCGATCCGTCCGGCCACGGCGGTCGTGGTTGCGGCGGTGCTCGCCGCGGCTGCGATCTCGCTGACGACGTTGGTCCTCTCGTGGGGCGTTACGGCGGTTCTGGCCGGATACCTGGCGTTGACGCTGGCGTATTCGCTCACTCTGAAACGACGAGTGATCCTCGATGTCATCGTGGTGGCGTGCGGGTTCGTCCTGCGCGCGTTCGCGGGGGCCGTGGCGGTGGGCGTGCCGACGTCGGAATGGCTAGTCGCGTGCGTGTTCACGCTGTGCCTGTTCATGGGCTTCGGGAAGCGACGATGCGAAATCGCCATGATCGGCAACGCCGAGGAAATCGGTCATCATCGCCGAACGTTGGTGCGCTATACGCCCGACCTCCTGAATCACCTGTTGGCCGTCTCGGCAGGCATTGCAGTCATCACCTTCCTCCTCTACACGCTGGACACGCAGGGGCATCCGTCGCCATTCCATAAGCAACATCTGTTCTACACGCTGCCGCTGGTGATTTACGGCATCTTCCGGTTCGCGATGCTCACCGAGTTGGGGATTTACAGCGGACCGACGGAGATCGTGCTGAAGGACCGGGCCATGGTCCTCGCGATCGCGCTCTGGGCGCTGTGTGCGCTGGTGATCGCGTATCAGGTCGCGTTGTTCGGGCCGGGGGGGCTTGCGGGGCTGATCGGACCTCGTGGGCCGTCGTGAGAATCGAAGTATGAGTCGTTCCACAGTCGCCATCGTCCGCACAACGCCGGAAACGGTGCTCGAGGATTACCACCGGCTGATGAACCTGGCCGGTTATCAGAACGTCATTGCGAAGGACGCCGAGACGGCGCTCAAGGTGAACATCAGTTGGCATTTCTTCTATCCGGCGGCCTCCACGACGCCTTGGCAACTGGAGGGCGTGATCCGGACGATGAAGCGCGACGGGTATGCCGCGGATCGGATTCATGCCTGCCACAATCGGACGGTGGTCATCGACGCGCGATTGGGCGAACGGGAGAACAAGCAGATCAACGTGGTCGAGGCCCACGGACTGGCCAATGTGCACCTGTACGACAGCGACGTGGAGTGGATCGATATCCGCGACGCGGTGGGAGATCTCACTGACCGATTTCTATGTCTGAACCAAGTCTATCCGAAGGGATTCAGCATCCCCAAGCGGTTTATCGGCGAAAACATCATCCATCTGCCGACGGTCAAGACGCACGTGTTCACGACGATGACCGGGGCGATGAAAAACGCCTTCGGCGGCTTGCTCAACGAGCATCGTCATTGGACGCACCCGGTGATTCACGAGACGTTGGTCGATCTGCTGATGATCCAACAACGGATTCATCGCGGGGTGTTCGCGGTGATGGATGGGACGTTCGCGGGCGACGGACCGGGGCCGCGGTGCATGGTTCCCTTTGTGAAGAACGTGCTGCTGGCCTCGGCGGACCAGGTGGCCATCGACGCGATGGCGGCCAAACTCATGGGATTCGATCCGCTGGCCGACGTGAAGTTCATCCGCTTGGCGCACGAACACGGCCTGGGCTGCGGCGATCCACGGGAGATCGAGGTCGTGGGTGACGCCGAGGTCGCGGCGGAGAACTGGCGATTCGTCGGACCCTTCAAGGGGATGACCTTCGCGGCCAACATGCAGCACGCCATCTACTGGGGACGGCTGAAGGGATTCCTCGAATGGTCGCTGAAGACGTGGCTCGCCCCGTGGGCGTATATCGCCAGTGTGCTCTATCACGACTGGTTCTGGTATCCGTTGTTGGGTCGGGCGCGGGTGCGCGAGGCGCTGCACAGTCCGTGGGGCCGACTGTTTCACAACTGGGAGCATGTGCGACCCGACGCGAAGGGTTTCCCACAAGTCGGCGAGGCCCAGGGCGGACTGGTGCGCGGCTTCGGGCGTGTAATGGTGCTGGCGTGGGGCATCCTCCTCACTTGCATCAGGGAAGCGCCGGAACTGGCGGTTCGCAGGCGTCGCACGACGCGCGCCGTGCGAATGGCGAATAGCAAATAACGAAGTGACGAATCCCGCGCGAGTTCCCAACCCCATTGGTTTCTGATAGGCTGACCAGGCCATGAAACGATCCCGAAAACAGCCGCGCAACGGGCGAAAACGAACCCGCTACCACTTGCCGGTTCTCGTGGAGCAGGACGAGGACGAGACAGGTACGCGCTGGGATTGACCATGCCGGGCGGTGTGGTATCTTGCCCGCAAGGCACGGAGGGATCGAAGGCGGGCGGTGAAAGGAAGGAGAATGATCAGAAGTCGAATCTTTTGGGCGGGCGTTCTCGGTTGTGGTCTGGCCGGCTGTGCAAGGACGGGGGCGCCGGATAAAGCCGCTCCATCAGACAATCCGTCCCTTCGCGGCTCAGGGCAAGCTGCCGAGCGGTCGCAGGCCGCAACGACGCCCGTGAAGGTCGATTCCGACGGTCCCGTCGACGTTGAGGAAACGAAGTGGCCCAACGGGAATCTCAAGAGCCGTACAGAGGGCAAGAAGGACGCCGATGGAGACTTCATCCGCCACGGTGCTTCGACCGTCTGGTATGAGAACGGGCAGAAGAAGTCGGAACAACGATTCACCGACGGCGTCCCGAACGGGCCTCGCAACACCTGGTACATCGAAGGCCGGAAATGGACCGAGGGGGAATATGTGGACGGCCTGGAGGACGGCACCTGGCGGGCGTGGTACCCGGATGGAACGCCGCAGACCGAGTGGACCATGGCACGCGGCGTTTGGCATGGGCTTTACACCGAGTGGCACACCAACGGGAAGAAACGGCTCGAGGTGGAGTTCGTCCGGGGGAAGCGTCAAGGGCCGGCCACGACCTGGGACGACCAGGGGGTGGTCGTGTTTCGTAGCGATTACGTCGACGGCGTCGAGCAGCCGTGAAGCCGATCACAACGGCGGCGCGCCCTGACCCGTCGCTCGCGTTCCCGCCTCCGATCGGCCCGCGCGGGCTTCAAGCCCAGCTCGGACTCACGTCCGGTGTTTTTCAAGAAGTTCGAGGATACGCGTGATTCTCGGCGACAGCGGCGCTTCGAGGACCAAGGGCTTCTCCAGGATGGGGTGCATGAGGGCGAGGCGGCGGGCGTGGAGGGCTTGGTGCTCGATCAGGGGTTCGGTGCCGCCCGATCCGGTCAAGTCGGACTCGCTCACCGGGCGACCGCCGTAGAGTTTGTCGCCCACGATGGGGTGGCCGATCGAGGACATGTGCACGCGGAGTTGGTGCGTCCGGCCTGTCTTGGGAAACAGGTTCACGGTGGTGTAGCCGCGAAAACGCTTCTCGACGCGGTACTCGGTGATGGCTTCCTTGAACATCGCTTGTCGGGGCGGCATGGCGCTGGGCAGGACCATCCGCTGCGTGGTCTCGGGATGCGGGGCGAGCGGCTTGTTGATGATATCGCCGTCCAGTCGGACGACGCCTTCGCAAATGGCGAAGTACTCCTTCCGCACGGTTCGCCGCTCAAATTGCAAGGACACGCGCCAATGGGCCTCATCGTTCTTAGCGATCAGGAGCACGCCAGTGGTGTTCTTGTCGAGGCGATGGACGATGCCGGGTCGGAACGGGTCCTCACCGCGGCTCAGCGTGACCGCATGAAATGCGACGGCGTTGGCCACGGTGCCGGTCTGCGACGCATAAGCCGGGTGGCAGACCATTCCCTCGGCCTTGTTGATCGCGATCAGCCACTCATCTTCGTAGATGATGTCCAAGGGGATGTCTTGCGGCAGGACTTCGCTGGGCGGGGGCGGCGGCAGGATGACCTGAACGATGTCTCCCGTGGACGGTTCATAGCTCGCCTTGGTGGGCAGGCCGTTGACCGTAACCTGCCCTTCCTTGATGTAGCGTTGCAGCAGCGTTCGGGAGATTCGCGGGTAACGGCCGTGCAGAAATTTGTCCAGCCGACGACCTACGACACGCTTCCGCACGCGCAGTCGGTGGACCTCATCGGCGGGGGGGGACTCCTCGTCGACGGGTGCCGCGCCTTCCAGTTCGTCGTCGAGTAAGTTGTCGGGAACATCCATAGGTTGACCGCTCGCTCCCGCTCGCGGCTCTGATAAGTACGGCATCGTACGCTACAGTCTGCGCCGCCCGCGTTTGGGACGGAACCGGCTGCCCAGGGTCTTGGGGCGGGCCGGCGCCGGCGCTTCCCCCACGGAGCTGAGCACGGGAGCTTGATACCGCGAGACCGGGGCGTGCCTGGGACGGTCCATCGGCTGCGGTCGGCCCTGTGAGGCGACGAACTCCGGCACGGCCCGTAGCGGAATCTGGCGGTTGATGAGTTTCTCGACGGCGGTCAGTTCCTTACCCTGTTCGCTGGTGACGAAGGTGATAGCGGTGCCTTTGGCGCCCATGCGGGCCGTTCGTCCGATGCGATGGACGTACCCTTGCGCGTCGACCGGAATGTCGTAGTTGATGATGTGCGAAATGGCGCTCACGTCGATCCCCCGAGCCGCGAGGTCGGTGGCCACGAGCACTTGAATCTGGTGCTTGCGGAAGCGCTCCATGACATGGTCGCGTTTGCGCTGCTCGAGATCGCCGTGGATTTCGGTCGCCTCAATGCCCGCCTCGTGCAGCTTCTTCGCCAGCTTGCGGGCCCCATGCTTGGTGTTGGTGAAGACGATGCTGAACGGCGGATTCTCGTGCTTGAGTAGCAGCCGCAACACGCGGAACTTGTCGTAGGGTTCCACGGTGACGTACGACTGCTCCACGTCCTCGACGGTCAGATGGTCGCGCGAAACGTTCACCTCCGTCGGATCAATCATGTAGCGCCTGGCGAGCAGCTTGATCTCGTCGTCGAGGGTGGCGGAGACAAAAATGGTCTGGTGCTTGGCCGTGACCTTGCCGAGGATGGCGCGGATGTCGTCGCGGAAGCCGATGTCCAGCATCCGATCAACCTCGTCCAGGATCACGAACTGCACCTCGGCGATGTTCAGCACGCCGCGCTGCATGAAGTCCCACACCCGCCCCGGCGTCCCGACGACGAAGTGCGGCTTGCGGCCCAGTTGGTGAAGCTGAGCCGCGACCTTTTGCCCGCCGTAAATGGCGACGATGTGCAGGTTGGCGAACTCCGCCAGGCACCGTAGCTCGGCGGTGACCTGGACGGCGAGTTCACGGGTCGGGGCCAGGCAAAGGGCCTGGAGTCGCCCGGCCGGGTTCAGCTTCTGCAGAACCGGCAGCCCGAAGGCGGCGGTCTTCCCCGTGCCCGTCCGGGCCTGGCCCAGGATATCACAGCCTTGCAAGGCCGGCGGAATCAGCCGTAGCTGAATCTCGCTCGGTTGCACAAACTTCATCCTGTGAAGGGCTTGTAAGAAACGAACTTCGACGCCGAGGTCGGCGAATGCTTGCGGTAGCTCAGTGTGTTTCTGCATGAGTTTATCTGTTGAGGCCTCCTAAACGGACTCCTCCAAATATAGCAGGCCTCGACCAACCTGTAAACTGGGGGGTAGCCGCACACGGCAATCCAGTGCTTCTCGCAGGCCACCGGCACACGTCAACTCAACCGAGTTCGACCTATGCGCGTTCCACTCCCTCCGCCCGCAGGAACGCCTCGATTCGGTCAAGCCCTTTGTCGATCTGCGGCATCCCCGTAGCGAACGAGAGGCGGACGTGTTGGTCCATCCCGAACGCCTCGCCGGGCACGACGGCGACGCGGGCCTGCTCCAGCAATCGTGCGGCGAACTCGACGGAGCCGTGGACCCCGAGTTTCCCGTAGGTCTGGGAGACGTTCGGAAAGCAGTAGAACGCCCCCGTCGGCCTCGGGCAACGGATCCCAGGCATGTCCGTCAGCCGTCGCCACATGTGCGCGCCACGCCGCTCGAACTCCACGCGCATCGCGTCGACGCACGCTTGGTCGGCCGTCAGCGCGGTGGCGTACGCGATTTGGCTGAAGGTCGCCGCCCCGCTGGTGGATTGCGATTGCAGCTTGGCCATCGACTTGACGATCTCCACCGGACCCGCCGCGTAGCCCAGCCGCCAACCGGTCATCGCGTACGTCTTCGACGCGCTATTGCAGGTGAGCGTCTGGGCGTAGGCCCGATCGCTGACCGCGGCGTAACTGAGCGTTTTCTGGCCGTTGTACAACAGGCGATCGTAAATCTCGTCGGACAGAACGACCAGATCGCGATCTTGCAGGACCTGGGCGAGCGCCCGGACCTCCTCCGGGTGATAGGTCACTCCGCTGGGATTGGACGGCGAGTTGAAAATGAACATCCGCGTCCGTGAGGTGAGCGCCGAACGAAGAATCTCCGGCGTCAGCTTATAATCATTCTTCTCGGGACCGACCGCAAACACCGGCACTCCGCCCGCCAAGCGGACCATCTCCGGGTAGCTGACCCAGTACGGCTTGGGGATCACCACCTCGTCACCGGGGTCGAGCAGTGCGTGAAACGCCAGATAGGCTGCATCCTTGCCGCCGGAGGTGATGATGACCTGTTCGGGGCCATATCGCAGATTCGCGTCACGAGCGAGACTGTTGCAGACCGCCTGCCTCGCGACGGTGAGTCCGAAGGCCGGGTTGGGATAGCGAGTCTGTCCCTCGTGGAGCGCGTCGATGGCGACCTGGCGAATGTGCGCGGGCGTGTCGAAGTCCGGCTCGCCAGCGCCGAAGCTGACCACATCGACGCCCTCGGCTTGCATCCGCGCCGCCTTGGCCGACACCGCCAGCGTCGCCGATTCCGCCAGTTCCGTCACCCGCCTGGATAGCCTCATCCAATTGCCTCCCCGGTTGCCACCATGTTCAGGCGAAATGTTCGTCGAGACGTGCGCCCCAGACAAGGGATGTGCCCGCAGCGCCCGCCGGCGGGGTGCATCCTCAATTGGATGGCGATTATGCGGCCCGGTGGAGCGGCGGGAGGGCCAGAAGGCGTCCCACTGGTGGTTGATCCACTTTCCGATCAGCGCGGCCATCGTCACGCCGCCGGTGCGCGCATTCGCGGGACTCTCGTCGAAATCCACCAAGGCGTGCTCTCGGACCGGTCGCACGCGCTTGAAGACTGACCTTCCCCTCCCAAGTCGTTGGGTACGCGCCGTGAAAACCCCACTTCTTTTCGATCCGGAACGCAACAGACGATGTCGCGTCTGATAAACGTTGGCCGTCCGGACACGCTCGTGCGTCCGCGCGTCCCAATCGTATGGTGGAGTGGCGGCAAGATAGGCAAATTGGATGGGAACGAAGGACGGCGGCAGCGTTTGCCGCAAACCCCGGCGATTCCGTCCGAACGCCGATGCGTCGCCAGACGAGGGGAAAGGCCGGCATGGTTCACTCCACGAAATCTCCGCGCAGTTCGTACTCCAGAGTCCGATCCTATCTCCTCACGAAAGTCGCCGGCGCGGTTCTGCTTTTCGCGTCCAGCTGCAACACGGCGTTCTCACCGTCGACTGGGGACGGCCCCGATCCGTCAACTCTCGATTCGAGTGTTTCGCCCGGCGACTCAACTACCGGCGGAAGTGTCGCACCGGCTGGCGATTCCGGCCCCTCGCAGCCGTCGCTGAGCATCCGCGCCAAACCGGTTTTCTGCTGCAATCCTCTGTCGATCGATTTCGACGCGGTCCACGCCGATCCCGTCGATGGCCGCGGCGTGTCGCGGTACGCGTGGGATTTCGGCGACGGCTTCACCACCCTCGGCAAGACCGTCAATCACACCTACGCTCGCCCCGCAACCTACACCGTCGAGGTCGTCGCCACGTACGTTGACGGCACGAGCGAACTGACCGACACCACGCTCACCGTCGGCCTGAGCGAACCGCCGCCTCCACCGCCGGATAATCCGACGACATCTGGAAGCGACTCTTCGACGGCGGACACTGATTCGTCCGCCGAAACGCCGCCCGGCGACACTTCAACCACGACGCCGCCCGCCGAAACGACCGACATCGTGTATGCGGACGCCGGCCCCGACCAGACGGTCAACGAGGGCGACATGGGACTTCTGGACGGCGGAAGCAGTCGCGGAAGGGGAACGACCGTGCTCGCCTACGCATGGCGTCAATTGTCGGGTCCGGTCGTGCAACTCCTGACGCCCAACGCCGTTCGCGCCACATTTGTCGCGCCGACAGGTCACGCCGACACATCCGTACTGAGCTTTGAATTGACCGTGCAGCAGGCAGCGTCGTCAGGCACGGATGTCGTGCGGGTGACGGTCGTCCCGCCGCCGACTGTGACGCCGCCAATCGATCCAACGTTACCCAGCGAGGAGCAACTGACGGCTTGGCTGGCGGATCTCCCGCCGCTACCCAAAGTGCACTACTCCTTCCCGATCCCACAAACGATGCTGGTCGAGCCGATTGACCCGCTGCTGTCCCAATACGTTCGCGTGTCGCGGGCCGTCAGCGTGGCCGGCGAGGGGGTCAACGAGAGCCAACTGAAGGCGGCCGTCTCCTTATGTCAACAGGCCGACGGAGATGATCTCGGTTTACCGGCGAGCATCGCCGTTAACTACTCACCTTGGCATCGCCTATTCCCGTCCGATCAACCGCCGACGTACAACGGTCCCGAGAGCGACGCAGAAATCCAGATGTTCCGCGATCGCCTGACCTACATCCGCCAGACGCTTGCGTCCATCAACACCACGCGCGGGACGCTGGTCGCAGTGACCGCGATCCTGCTCGACACCGAACGGTTCTACGTCAAGCCCGCAAGCGACCCCGCGGCGGCGGCCTGGAATGCGGCGATCGACGCCAAGTACACGGCCATCTTCAACATCGCGCGCGAACTCTATCCGAGCGCCCGCATCGAGTGGTACGGTCGAGGCATCCAGGAGTCGGACGCCGCGACGGGTTGGTCGCCGTTTCCGTGGTTCACGTTCCGCGAACCGGGCGACTCGTTTTCTTGCGCCTTGTATCGCGTGCCGGAGATCGGCACGATGCGCGAGACGTTGAGCCGCACGTACGATTTCGCCAACGAACACGGCGTCACGCCGGTCACGCCCTGGGTCGCTCTGGGCGCCGGCTATCGGCGGCAAGCGGATCAGTTTCAGGCTTGGTACACGGACTGGAACTACGACACGGTGTACTCAATGCTTCTGGGTCGTGAGATCAACACGCCGTGGTATGGTCAGCAGCCCGAACGCTACGCGCCGTGGGGAGCGGCGGAGGTCGTGGTCTTCTACCCGCCGCCCTTCGACAGCCGCGCGCCCGCCTGGGGCAAGCACTTTGTCGCCTACGCCCGCGGCGCAGCGGGGATTGATGAACTACCGTGACGGTTCGGAGACAGGCGTCTCCATCCATGACGCGGCGGCGAGCTCTCGCTTGCCACGAAGCCCACGCGATCCGAATCCCCTCGATCCGCCCTTCTCCGCCGAAGTAGTGTCGATCCGGCCGCGGCGCTGCGGCCGTCGTTTGCAAGGTCGGGGCCGCAGAGCGACCCCTTGGGAAGCAAGAAATCCTCCAACCCGTTACCGGACGCGATTTGTCACGGTTCATGGCGGCGGGCGGGACTATCCAGGATGGTCAAGACTCTGGGTCGTTCGTAGATGTATCCGAGCAAGTGACCGTGGCTGCGTGTCGATAAGTGGAAGTACGTAGCTTGCATCTCGAGGAACCGGCGCGGGGGCCGGCCCTGCGCAGTGATGCGCGGCGAGAGTCGTCCCGCCG
>CAYQZH010000131.1:0-11477 GCA_964421865.1 uncultured Phycisphaera sp.
TCCCGCCCTTGGCGTGACGCTGGCATACCGGGCAACCGGAGTTCGACCATTCGAGCACCACGACCTTGCCCTTGTAAGAGGCGAGCGTCTGCTCCTTGCCATCCACGTCCTTCAGCTTAAAGTCCGGCGCGGGCTTGCCGATCGCCGTGGTCGTGGTGGTCGTGGTGGTCGTCGTGGTTGTTCCGGGCTTGGCCGGTTCCTTCGCGGCTTCCTTAACAGGGGCGGCCGCAGGAGCGGCAGTCGGTGCCGCGGGCTTGGCCGGCTCCTTCGCGGGAGCCGCGGCGGGTTTGGCCGGCTCCCTCGCCGGCGCGGGCTTGGCCGGCTCTGTCTGCGCGAACACAGGCAGAGCGACGGCGAAGACGATCGCGGATGCGATCAAACGGATACGTACGTTCCTCATGTTCAGGCCTCTCCAAAAAAGACTGCTCTCATCATCATCTCTAACAACGAACGACAGGTGCGTTCGTAAGATGTTTTACGAAAGAGCAAATGCTAACTTCCTAATACTGGCAACGCAATACCCGGATGCAAAAAGGAACTCACACATTACGACGGCGTTACGAACCGGTACCTGCAAGGCCTGGGCGCGTTCTCGGCTGCCGGCTCCCTAAGGCGGGTCATCAAGGTGCATTTGCAACCCACCGTGTTCAAGGCTAACTTGCAACACTCTGCGTAAACGGCTAAGACGTTAAGATGGGGTATCGGCAGGCAAAGGCGGTAGTGTTAGTATCCGGCGGGATCGATTCGGCCACCACGGCGGCCATCGGCAGCGCGCAAGGGTTTGCGCTGTATGCACTTACGTTCCGCTATGGTCAGCGGCACGAAGCGGAAGTGCGCGCCGCCGCGAATGTCGCCCGGGCGGCGCACGCCGCGCAGCACGTCGTGCAGACCATCGACCTACGGACCTTCGGCGGGTCCGCCCTGACCGGCTCCATCGACGTCCCCAAGTCAGCCTCGATCGCCGACATGGGCCGGGGCATCCCTGTGACTTATGTTCCCGCGCGGAACACGATCTTCCTCGCTTTCGCGCTGGGCTACGCGGAGGTGATCGGCTCGTCGGACATTTTCATCGGCGTCAACGCCGTGGACTACTCAGGCTACCCCGACTGCCGCCCGGAGTTCCTCGCCGCCTTCCAGCGTCTCGCCGACGTGGCCACCAAGGCCGCCGTGTCCGGCGCCTCGATCAAAATCCACGCCCCGCTCATCTCCATGTCCAAGGGCGACATCATCCGCGAAGGCACGCGCCTGGGCGTTGACTTCTCGCTCACGCACAGTTGCTACGATCCGACCCCGGACGGTTTGGCCTGCGCCCACTGCGACAGTTGCCTCCTCCGCCGCCAAGGCTTCCTCGACGCGGGACTCGTCGATCCGATCCCCTACGCGACGGACGGACAGTGATTGTCGATTGGCGATGGACGACTAATCCGAGCCACGACCGGAAGGGAGCGGATAGAACGCATCCGCATTCAGTCCGCCGCCACCGATTCCCGCAGATTCAACGCCAGGAGTCTCGCGAGGACTTCCTGTTCCGCACCCGGATCGACCACGCCGAGGATGGGGTTAACCTTGCCCTTGGCGTCGCGTTTGGGTTGCAACCCCTCGGCCCACTCCTCCGGCCAGCCGTATCCCGCGAGCACCGCGCGGTCCAATTCCAGGTGCGCCAGCTCCAGCCACGTCGGACGCTCGTTGTAGAGGTTGGTGAGCGTGCGTTTCTTAAGCTGCGTTTCCGTCAGCATCGGACCCCCGCCCGCGAAGGTCGGGTTCAGCCAGTTCTCGCGCAGTTCGCAAAGTTTCTTCGCCGCGGCGCCGATGCGCTCCCGCAATCCCCGACCCGCGGCATTCATGCCGCGGGTTGTCTCGTTGGTGATGCCCCCCGACAACGGCGGAAACGGGAACGTCTCAAAGCACGTCGTCGGCGTGTAGCGGCAACCGGACTCGGCCTCCCGAAGCTGCGTCCCCATCCGACGCGACCACCGCTCGTGAATCGCCGAATGCAACACCCCGAAAAAATAGTCATCCTCGCGGGCAAAGACGGGAACGCCCTTGTCTGGCTGGATCGATGGATTCAGCCAGACAAACAGCCGATGCTTCGCGGTCATGGGCGTGCAGAGTAACCGCTTGAGTCGCAAAGCCGCTTCCCGCACACCGTCGCCGCTACGACGGAACCTCCACCAATACTCGCGCAGCTCAGGGTATCGGTTCTTCATTCGAAAGGGATAAACCACTTTGCGAATGTATTCAAACGGAGCCTCGAACTGAGCCGCTTCATCCTGCGTTTGGATACTATTAAAGTCGATGATCCAATGCGTGTATCTTGCAGCCGTAATGTCTTCCGCGTTGGCCCAGCGGTGGATTACCTCTGCGTTGCTGCGTCCATTGGGATTCGGCTGTTTCAACATCTCGAGGGCGAACTGCTCCGGAATCTCGAATTTGGCGCCTTTTTCGGGCGACCGGACGTAGACGCCGACGTTCGCAGAGATCTTCGATGCCTGGCTGGCGTCGAAATCGCAACTGAGGTTCGGGCTGATTTGCGTTGCATTCAGCCCGTCCAGAACGCGCGCAGTTTCTGTCCCATCGTCGAAGCCGATCATGGACACGTGTACGTTGGCCCCGTCGAGGATCCAATCGCGGTCGGAGACGGCGAAGAAGATGTCGCCGGATTGCTTGATGCGTTTGAGGACTTCGCGGTTGGCACCGCCTCGGATGCCCTGGGTGGCGAGAAGACCGGCACGGACGCCGAAGCGCGACGCAGTTGTACGATCAGAACCGCGAGTGCTAACGAGCGGTCCGCCCCCCGCGCCACCCGCAGGGGGTGGCGCTACACTGTCCGCTCCATGTCTGTCGCGGTTCTGAACGGTGCGCCGCTCGATCATCGCTCGCGCTTTCTCGAACCAATAGCAACATAGGTCGCCCTCACGCGGAACTCGCCCGTCCCAGACCTCAAACAGCTTGTCGACGTAATCATCGCCGAGGTGGGTCCGCAGGAGCTTTCCCCCAAGAAACGGCGGATTCCCGATGATGACATCGGCCTCCGGCCACGTCGGCTCTTTCTGAGATTTCAAATCTGAGATATCCAGGATCGCATCCATCCGCTTAATGCTCTCGATCGGCTCGAGGATCGGGTCGCGGGGCGGAGAGAAGCCGTTTCCCCGCATCCATTGCAGGTACCCGATCCAGATCACCACCTGTGCAAGCTGATGGGCGTAGGGAAGGATTTCCAGCCCGTGAAGCTGCGTCGGACGAACGTGAGGGACCAAACCCACTCCACGATCGGCCGCAAAGGCGATCACTTGCTTCTCCAGGTCGAGCAGCAGTTGAATCGCCACATAAAGGAAGTTGCCCGATCCGCACGCCGGGTCGAGGATTTGAATGTGCGCCAGTCGTTCGACGAAGTCCTGGATCAGCTTGTCGTGTTTTTTCTTTGCGTCTGATTCCTTCTTCGACAGCCCTCGCGGGCCTTTGCCCTTGCGGGATTCTTCCTGAATCTTCGACCACAGCTCGTCGCACGCCTCGCGGACCTTGCCCCATTCACGTCGCAAAGGTCGCATGAGCACCGGCTCAACGAGGGTGAGAATGTCCACCTTGCTCGTGTATTGAGCGCCGATCTGCGCCCGCTTGTCCGGGTCGAGCGTGCGTTCAAAGAGGGTGCCGAAGACGGAAGGTTCGATGCTCGACCAGTCGAACCCGGCGACGCTGATAAGTTGTTCGACTTCGTGGGTGCGCAGGTTGATGACTTCGGCGTCAGCGAAGAGTCCGCCATTAAAGTGCGCGATGGTGTCAGCCCCGAAGTCGCCTCCCTTCATCATGGCGGCGAAGAGTTCGCGTAGCAGCTTGCTCAAACGCTTGGGGTCGGACTTGCACTTGGTCAATAGCCCGCTGAACAGGTCCTTGGGCAGCAGTCCCACGTCCTCAGCAAAGAAGCAGAACATGAGCTTCATCAGGAAATGAGCCGCGTCCGGCGCCGGGACTCCGCGTTGCCGCAGCCCATCGGCGAGTTGTCCGAACTGCCCGGCGGCGGCCTCCGTGACGCCGACCGCCGTCTGATCCGGGCGCAACGAATTCGGGTCCGTGAAGAGCTTGTGGAGGACTTCCAGGTTCGCGGGTTCGCTCAAACCCCGAAGGTCAAAGGCGTAAACCTTCGTGACCGTCCCGGTGAAATTGGTGTGGATTTCGATGCGATCGAGGTCGCAGACGACGAGCAGCGGCGGGTTTTCGAGGGCCTCACGGTAGAGGTTCAGTTGTTGATAGGCCGCGTCGAGGTTCTTGTGTTTGCCCTTGTACTCCCAGCCGAAGTGCCCGCGCATCCAGACGTCGGCCCAGCCGTCGCCGCCGGTCGTCTTTCGCACGCCGCGTTCAAACGTGTACCATGCCCCGTCGGGGTCAGCCTCGGCGGGTTTCGGTTGTCCCAGCAAATCGCACAGGTCGAGGAAATGCTGCTGGTAGGCGGAGCGCTCGCTCAGGTCGGCCTTGCTCCATTTGGACACGAATTGCTGCGGCGTCACGCGGGGAATAGTAATCGCCGGGATGGTCGTGTCCAACGCCGAATGTGGCACAGCCAGCCGGGTGGCGCTGTTGTGAAGGCAACTAACGGTCCGACACGCCGGGAGTCCTGTCCCGCTGCGCGGAGGGGATTGGAATTCCCGCGTTCTGCGTGCGAGAAGAGATTCTCGCACGAGCGTCCGTCGTCGATCGGAAATTCAACATGACCTTGCTCCTTTCCGTTGTGTCATGGCGGGTCGCTCCGCAAGGGGGCATGGAACCTCTGGAACTTGGCGGTCGTCGCGGGGGAGGAGGGTTCTGTCGCCCCGGCCGGGGCTGGTGGGTGTCGGGGACTTCGTAGACCAGGGGTTGCGTCCGCCGCGGCGGACTCCACCCCTGGCTACATTCTGTGACCCCGCTGGGGTCAGTGGAACCTGCGCCGGCGCATCGCGGCTCGCAGAACCCCCTCGTCGATCGAAAACGCAATATGACCTCGCTCCTTCCGATTCCATGCACTTGATCGCTAGCCCCCAAGGGCAGGCGCTGTCATTCGTCGTCCCGTTGTGAGCACGAAGGGAGGTTTATTCCGCCGCCAACCACTCCTTCTGAGCGATCGAAGCCTGCTTGAGAATCCGTTTCAGGATTTCGACGCCGATGTCGGCACGGTGGGGGTTGGGAATCGTCAGCACAAGATCGCCTCGAACCATGTACGGATGTTTTCCTCCCTGATAGGGGCCGTCAAAACCAAGCCGTCTCAGTCGCCGGACGAACTCCTTCCACGAAATCGGCGTCAACCTACGTCCCAAAGCGAAGAGCCCTCGCGCCCGTGACCTGGTGCTTGCCAATCGGCGGAATGGGGAGTCCTTTTCTCAGGCGCACGATCAGCCAGCCTTCGATGACCTCCGCCAAATGATTGCGGCACTCTTCGAGTGTTTTTCCCGTCGCCCACACCCCCTTGAGAACGGGCACCTGGCCGTAATACGGATTGTCCTTGTCCTCGATCCGCTCGTAGGTTGCTCTTGCGAGTGCTGCGTTAATGTAGTCAACGATCATTTTTTCCTTCCCGTTCGTGATCCGATCACGACCTACTGGCACGCCGTGGCGCGTTCATGGAACTCGTCGCTCTCGCGGAGCACGGCGATCAGAAACGAGGTGTCCACGAACGTGCCCGTCACCGGCGCGGCGTTCCCTTCACGTAATGCTCGTGCTGGGCCGCGTAGTCCGCGGGAAGATCGTCGGTCGCGACGGCCAACCGCCCGAGTTCCGCGAACAACTCGCGAAGTTCGCCGTTATCGAAGATCACTCTGACCGGGGTGTCCGCTGCGACTCCAAGTGGCGCCGGCTCATCCAGCACTACGCGGCTACCATCGTAATGTCCGTTGACAATCGTCATGGGTTTGGTCTCCGTTTGTTTCCACCATTGTACGGTCTTGCGGGTCCCATTACAAGTCGGTGCTTGCGTGGTTATGCGGGCCGGGCGGACCGTGATTCTCCATGGGTCATTGGGGAGAGTTGTTCTTGCCGGAGGGAAGGATGGGCGGCATGATCGCGTCAAGGATCTGACGTTCCGCGGACCTGTCCCGGTGGAGCGTGCGCCAGACGGTGTTCTGTTCCGTGGTGGTGGCCGCGTCGCGATTGATCGCGGTGAAGTCGCCGGGGGTGTCCGAGCCGCTACGGTCGGAGGCGAACATGCGGTGGGCTTGCGTCGTCTGCTCCTGGATCAGAACCCTGCAAAAAACCTTCGTGGCCCCCCCGCTGTCCGCCACGCGGACTTCGACCATCCGCCGCGTCATCCCGCGCGAACTGAGGCTGGCCGGACGCATGGGGTCCAAGCCCGCTTGGGCTTCGACCGGTTGGGTCGTCAGCACACCCTCCCCCGCGTCGCGTCGCTCGATTCGATAGCCAAGGCCGATGAGCGCGGCTTCAGCCGTGTCGAGGAGGGCGGTTCGGTCGCCGGGTTGCCCCGGTCCGACGCTATAGTCCATAGGCGTGGGCGCCGGGGCCGCGCAGGAAGAGAGCAACAGGAGCGTTGCGAAGGTCCACGCGCCGTAAGCGGGTGAGCGGTGGGCGACAGGAGGGGATTGTCGATTGTCGATTGTCGATTGTCGATTGGAATGACGAGTTGCGACGGGGACCCCGCGCGATCTCCTGCGATCCCCCAATCGAAAATCGACAATCGACAATCGACAATGGACCGCGGACTTGGCTTTGCGATTCGGCATTGCCCTTATTCCGGATCGAGTTGCACGCTCGCCAAGCCGGTCGCGAGGTTGTCGGCGAAGTCGAAAACCTTGTCCAGACCGGTCACCAAGAACAGGCCCCACACGTTGGTGTCGATCCCGCATAACACGAGCCGGCGTTTGCGCCCGTGCAGCTTTTTCCGCAATTTGAGCAGTTTGGCGATGTTGGAGGAGTTCACGTAGCTGACCCCGGCGAAGTTCAAGACCACATCGACGTCCTTGCGCCCGTCGACTTGGTCGATGACGGCCGTCAGGTCGTCGGTGAACGCGGGATCGTCCTGAAGTTCCACCACCACGATGTTTTCCGACCAGCTTTCGATCGACACCGACGACGCTCCGCGGACCATTCCGGTTCCACCGTACCCCTCGATCCGCGAAGTGTCAACGACGGCGTCCGCGGCGCGGCTGGCCCTGGAATCACCGCTGCCGCACGAGCGTCGCGCGGTCGATGCCCAGCCGATCCAGTTCCGCCGCGGCGTCGTTGAGCCAACGCTTGGCGTCCGTGTAATACCCCGCCGTCGGTCGCAGCGCGGCCACCCGCCGCGACCAATAGGCATTGAACAGGTGCATGTAGAGTTCGCGGAGGTACTTGCTGTACACGCTGGCCAACGCGATCGGGAAGTGTCGGTCCTCGCCTCCGGTGACGAACTCAAGGCGACACACGCGCGCCGAGCTCGCCAGGCGATACGCGCTGCGATTGGCAGATTCTTCCAGAATCTGGATCTCAAACTGGGGGAACGCCGTGTTGAGGGCCTCGCGATAATGGACCCGCCCCCCAAGCCGATCGACGCAAAGCCGGACCCGCGGATCCGGCGCGCCCCGGAGGATCCGATCGACCACTCGCAGCGCGGTCCCGAGCATGGCCACGGCCTTATTGCCCGTCTTACTGACCAAATGGTTGAACTGCTCCTCCAGGATCGGTTCCGCGAACACGCCGACGAACTCGACGCCCTGCTCGTTCATGTTTCGTCGGACGGCGTTGGCCCGCGTTCCGACGTCGCCGACGTTCGCGCTGAGGGGCAGATCGACGTCCTGTCCCGCGTACCACGGGCACCGTTCGAGCGGCAGGGTCGCCTCCTGCGCGAGTAGGTCGAGCAGTGTTCGCCAAGTGCGAGGCCTCAGACCGGCGGCGGCGAGCATGACCATCGCGGGACGCTCCAGGGCCGAAAAATCCGTCCGTCCGCGGAAGAGCTGTTTGCTATCGGCGACGGCCAGACGATAGCCGTCGCGGTCCGGGCGACGAGTGCAGGTTTCGCGAAGGGTTTCCCACAGGCATCGGTGGGCCTGCGAGTCCGGGACACGGAAGGCGACGCCGGTGACGACGAGCGGTCCGAGTAACGGACCGAAGCCGGCCTCATCAATCCCCGCAACAATCGCCAAGCTGCGCCTTCCTTGGCCTGAGGGCCCCAAAATCCTGCAGCCGGTAATTTAGGCCCTCCGGGTTCGACGGCAAGACGACCTCCAACGACACGGGCAAGGCCTCGGAGTCCAAACGGTTGAATCCCGACCGATCTACGGCGACACAGGGTCCGTACTGATCGGTCGTTGTAGACCTAAACACGACGTATCGGTTATCGGGCGTTACGATGGCGCTTGCCGTTGTTGCTGCTCTTTCCCTGGTCGACATTTCGGGCCGGTTTTTCGGCAATACCATTGCACGTGCTTCGTTCGGCTTGTAGAATGTTAGCCTGCGGGACCGAGAAACAGGGCTCGTTCAGCCCCTACGATCGGCAAGTGGCGGTCACGCCGGGAGCGGCGGGTTTGTTCGGCGTGACAGGCTTGGTGTTGAAGGTTGGAATGTAGCGGGAGGCCGCGATCCCGCGTGGGGGGTCTTTCGGGTCAATCCTTTCTGTAATGGAGTGCGGTCATGAAAATAAATCGGTTTCTTCTGCTGTTGGCTGCTGCGGGATGGGTATGGGTCGGCGCTGCGAGCGCCCGCGATGTGCGCAACGACAAGATCGTCCGTAGTTCCGCTAGGCCTGCGGTCGTGAACGTCGCCCCGGTGGATTTGACCTCCGCGACCGAAGGCGCTCCGACCGATCCCACGGAGTGCGAACGTCATTGTGCAGACAACGCGGAGCATGTGTTCAAGGACTGCATGGGGGAACATGTAGACCCCCCGAACACCGAGGAGCAGTGCGCCCGTCGCGCCCATGAGTTCCTGGAGCGCTGCCTCAAGGATCAGTGCAACCAGGTTCCGGATTGCGTGGAACAATGTCACGCGGATGCCGGCGTTGCGTTCAAAGCGTGCATGGAGGAAGATGTAGATCCGCGGAACACCGAGGAGGACTGTGCTCCGGTGGCCCGGCAGGCGTTTGAGGACTGTATCGCCGCCAATTGCCCGCCTCCGCCGCTTACGTGCGAACAGCAGTGCCACCACGACGCCGAGGGAGTGTTCAAGGAGTGCATGTCACGGAACCCGTCACCGGGCGAGGAGGCGTGCCTCGTGGAGGAGCGTGACGCCTTCGGAACCTGCGTTCACGATAATTGCATGATTCCACCTTCCCCGACCTGCTTACAGGAGTGCGAGAATCTCGCGGGCGAGGTGTTCCACCGTTGCATGAACGAGATCAACAACAGCGAGGTGTGTGGGCCCCGCGCGCATCAGGCGGGCCAGCAGTGCGTCGAGGAGCGTTGCCAGCCCGAACCGCCCGATTGTGAAGATCGTTGCAAGCACGCGGCCCGCAGGGTTCTCGAGGAGTGCATGGCGGAAGTTCGTCCCCCCGAGGTTCCTCCCCCCACGGAGGAGGAGTGTGCCCGCCGGGCTCGCAACTTCCTGGCCATGTGCCTCCGTGACGATTGCCACATCGAGCCGCCGTGCGAAGAGATTTGCAAGCACCGGGCGGACGAGGCCTTCCATACCTGCGTCAACAACGGCGGGGATCCGGATCAGTGTGCCGCCGACGCCCGTGGTCCTCTGAACGCGTGCCTTGCAAACTGCCATCCGCCGGATTGCGTGGAGCGCTGCCGCGCTGACGCCGAGAACAAGTTCAACGAGTGCATGGCGGAGGTTCCTCCTCCCGGGGTTCCTCCCCCCACGGAGGGGGACTGCGCCCATCAGGCTCGCGCCTTCCTTGAGAGCTGCCTGATCGACCGGTGCCATCGCGTACCGCCGTGTGAGGACCGGTGTCGCATGGAGGCCGCCGACGATTTCCGCGACTGCATGCATGGCGGCGGAACGATTGAGGCGTGTGCCGCGGATGTGTTGACGACGATGAACGTCTGTATCGCGAGTTGCGGCCAGCCCCAAACCTGCGAAGACGCCTGTCGCGAGCGGGCAGTAGAATTTATTGCCCATTGCATCGTGGAGACGGGCAACATCGTGGGCTGTGCGGCGGACGGCGCAACCAAGCGCGACGAGTGCCTAGCCGGTTGCACGCCCCCGTAAGGTCGGCGCCGGTTGGCTAACTGCAGTTGCGAAAGGGGGCCGACGGTGCATGGCGTCGGCCCCCTTCCCTTTTTTTTGGGGTGCCGGAGGGGGGTAAGAAAGCGTTCAACTCGCCGATAACCTCCGCGTTTTGAGATTGGGGCGGATGCTACGGAATACCGAAAGCTAGGGCGTAGCCGAGGACGCGTGCGACGCCGGCGTTGTGGATTCGTGGGATTCCGCTGAATATGATCGGGGTGGCGCTCTCGGGGGAACCGGCTTTCCGGCCGGTCGAAACTCAATCGGACTGACGGATGCACGCCCCAAGACGGTGGTTTTTCGTAACCGCGCTCGCCGCCACCTCGTCGGCGTTTTTTTCCACCTCAGCCGAGGGCGGGAAAATCTACTGGGTTCAGAGTTTCGAAGACCGAATCCAGCGTGCCAACCTCGATGGGACGGCTCCCCAGATCCTGATCCAAGCCACCTACGCGTTCGATCCGGTCGCGGTCGCGGTGGATCCCTCGGCCGGCAAGCTATATTGGGCTGAAACCTTCGAGAACACCATCCGCTGGGCGAACCTCGACGGTACCGGGGCGGCGATCATTGTCCAACCATCGGCGGTTTTCGCCCCGCGGGCCCTCGCCGTGGACCCCCCCGGAGGCAAGCTCTATTGGGCTCAAGGCTCTGGGCTTACCAGCATGATCCGCCGGGCGAACCTCAACGGTAGCGCGTCGGCGACGATCGCCTTCCCGCCCGATTCATTGAACCCGGTCGCGGTCGCCGTGGATTCCGTGGCCGGGAAAATCTACTGGGCCGAGAACCCTGGTAACCGCATCCGCCGCGCGGACTTAAACGGCGGCAACCCGGAGACGGTCGTCGACGCCATCTCTGTAGCCGACCCGGTCTCCATCGCCGTCGATTCCGGTGCCGCCAAACTCTATTGGGCGGAAAGGTCCGGAGACAGGATTCGCTACGCCGACGCCAACGGCTTCAACTCCAACGTGGACACCTTTCTGGACGCGGTGTTTGTGTCTGACCCGGTGTCAATCGCCCTGGACCTGGTTAACGCCCGCCTCTACTGGGCGGAGGGTGCGGCCAGCCGCATCCGCCGGGCCGACCTGACCCGTGCCAACGTCCGCACGATCCTTGAACCTCTGTTCTTGTTCGATCCCTTGTCGCTCGCCGTGGACGGGACGCCGGGGAACATCGTGTGGGATACCGATCCGCTAAGCGCCGATCGGACCACTCGGTCCCTCAGGTTCCGGGTGGAAGCTGCGGCGACGGCGACCGGTACGCCACCCCAAGTCGCCATCCAAGTGACGATGGTCGAGTTGCAGCATCCCAACCCCAGGAACGCGGTGGCGACGGTGGCACTGCCGACGCAGACCGTG
>CAYQZH010000132.1:0-11463 GCA_964421865.1 uncultured Phycisphaera sp.
AGATGAAGCAGGAGATATCGAACCTCGGCCCCAACGTCCAACTGACCGAGGGGGTCAGTTCCCCGATTTTCAAAACGCGTGAGGTCGATACCAATGTGACCATCCGCGACGGGGAGACGGTGGTGGTCGGTGGGCTGATCCAATCCAGCAATTCAGAAAGTGAGAACAAGGTTCCGATCCTGGGGGACATCCCGGTGCTTGGGGCGTTGTTCCGCACCACGTCAGCCTCGTCCCGTAGGACGGAGCTCATGGTGGTTCTGACTGTCGATATCTTACGCAGCGACGAGGACGTAAAGCAGATGTCGGTCGAGCAGCGGGACAAGTTCCTGCTGCCCGACAACATCCGTCAAAGCCCGTTGATGGAACGTCTGCAGATCAAGCCGCAAGAGCAGGCCCTGGGCCCGAAGGAGGACCCAGGCGCCGCGAAGACGCCGGCGCCCGCGCCGGCCGTCCAGCCGCAGCGCGAGGATCGTGAGCAGTACGGTCCGCGACCGAAGACCTACGGACCGCCCATCACTCGTCCGACCTCCGCCAGCACGACCGAGCGGCCGGTGTACGGACCCACCATCGCGCGAAACTCGGACTCGCTCGAACGCCCATGACCACTGTTGCAGTGAGGACGTTGCGATGGGGTCGGGGGACCGGGATCGGCGTGGTCGTCGTCGCCCTGACCGTCGGCGGGTGCCATAAGGGCGGCGCGGGATCGCCCGTCCACCACAGCCGACCCAGCGACATCCACGGCGTCCGCTGTCTCTACGATCCGAAACCGTGGCTCAACGCGGACGCCGCCGGAGACCCCGATCCCGAGGGCATCCGCTACCGGGTTTTCCTGGATACCGGCAGCGGGAAGGGCGTCCTTCGCGACGGTCGATTCCACATTGAGATGTACGAGGTCCGCCGGAGCGACACCGGGGAGATCGAGCGAACGCTGGCCAGCGACTGGTGGATTCCAACGAATGAGCTTGGGACGGTATCGGCCAAGATTCTAGGGAAGGGGTATAAACTCCAATTGCGCTGGGCAAAGAAGGACACCGCCGGCCACGAAATCGAAGTGATTACCCAGTACATCGATCCGGACGGCAACGTAACCCGGTCTGCAACCAAGCGTCTCCGCGTGCCGAAGTATTCGCCGTAACGGGATTCGGCGCCAAGCCGATGCCGACCCACGTTGACGTGAATCTCCGGGTGGCCTAGAGTTATCCGTCGGTACTCTTCAGGTTGCCGAGAAGGTTGGCACGCGGCCCGGCTGCCGTCCGCCCCGCCTTCCGCCCTGAAGGTTGACGGAATCCTCCCAGCGTCGCACATGCAAGATCCCCCTACCATCACCGAGTCCGAATCCAAGATCGAACAGACGGCGTCGCCGCCTTTGCCGGGCCACAAAGGCTCCGCATCGCCGAGCCTGACCGGCGGTAAAGTTTTGGCGGCATGGACGCTGTCGCTCGCCCTGCACGGGGTGGGGTTGGGGGCGATGCTGCTGATCGTCTTCCCCTTCACCGGGAGCGACCAAGCCCACGACCTGCCGCCCGCACACGTGCAGGTGTTTGGGGATATCGACGCCAAGGGCGTCAACCCTTCCGCATCCACTGATGTTTCGCCACCAGCGCCGTCCAGCGCCCCGAGCGACATGGCCCACTTCACCCCGAACGCTGCGGCGATCTCCCTCGGGCAACCCGGGTCACCATCCGGCTCGACGGATCCGTGGGCGTCGCTGCGCGGGGATGGAGGGGCGAAGACGCCCGGACTCGGGGTCATCGGTATCGGTCCGGGCGGCGGAGAGGGCAGCGGCGATGCGACCCGGTATGGATTGACCGTCGGAGGGGGTACCGGGCCGGGGTTTTTCGGGCTGGGCGGAGCAGCGCCGGGTGTTCGCTCGATCGTTTACGTCGTCGATCGCAGCGGGTCGATGGTCGATACGTTCAACGCCGTCCGCGCCGAGTTGAAGCGCTCGATCTCCGCGCTTCGCCGCAGCCAGAAGTTCCACGTCATCTTCTTCAACTCCACCGAGCCGTTGGAGAACCCGCCGGGAAGGCTGCTCAACGCGATCGAGGCGAATAAACAGCAGTTCTTCACGTTCTTGGCCGGCGTCAATCCCGGCGGGGGAACGAAGCCGGAGCGGGCCCTTCGTCGCGCTCTCGCCTTGGAACCCGATCTGCTTTACCTTTTGTCGGACGGGATCGGGTTCGACACGGACCTTCCGCGGAGGCTCGATGAGTGGAACCGGGGGCGGCGAACCAAGATCTACACCATCGCCTACCTCGACCAGGGCGGGCGTCAAATGCTGGAGGGGATCGCCCGGGAACACGGCGGGGAGTTTAAGTTTGTATCCGAAGACGACCTTCCGTAATCCACTGGTTATCGCCGTTGTCTGTTTGCAGTTCTCGGCGACGGTCCTGGCGGACCAGGTCGTCGCTAAGGGGACGAGCTACGCCGGGGCCAAGGTCCTCGGGTTCGACAAGGGGCGGCTCCAGTTCCGCGCTGCCGACGGGCGAGTTCTGACGCAGTGGGTGAATGACATCGACCTGATGGTGGTCGATCGCGGCGGGGTCTTCGACGACTTCAACTTGGCCGAGCGGTTCCTCCAGGCGGGCGAGTTTGACAAGGCCGCGGTTCGGTATGAACGGGCGTTGCGGCTGTGCGACGACTTCTGGCCGGACCTCGCGGCGGCGCGGTTGGTGATGGCGTACGACCGCACCGGGCAGCTCGACAAGGCCACGATGAACTTCATCCGCGTGGTTCGAGGTCGCTTCGCGGGCCCGACGACGGCGGCGCGGCTTGTTCCGCAGACGGTACCGGCCAAGCGCGACGCGAAGTTCAGCCGCGCGATCGAGCAATTGGACGACGCTCTGGCCGCCGACCCCGGCGAGACGCCCGGCGTGCTCTTTAAGGTCCTGCGTTTCGAGATTTTTCGCCGCGTGGAAGACGAGCGGACTTCGCGGTTAGCCCCCATTGTCGCGGTGTTGAACATCCCCGAAACCGTGCGCTCGGAGCGGGTCTACGCGGGCGTATGGGCGGCCTTGCAGGAGTCGCTCAAGGCGGGGGGTACTCCGGCTCGCCTCGCGGACCTGGACCGCGCCATCTGCGACTGCCCCGACGCCTCGCTGCCGGGTTTTCTGCTCCTCAAGGGAGAGACCCTTCTGCGGATGGCGGCGGCGCGGGAAGAAATCATTCGCGCCAGTTGGCCGTTCCTGCGGGTCATCGTGCACATGCCCGACGATCCGCGCGCGGCGGACGGGTTGCTCGGCGCCGCCTCGGCGGTCGAGCGTCTGGGGCGCACGGATCAAGCGATGGCGCTCCTCGAAGAGTGCATCCTTCATAAGCGCGTGAGCGACGAGACTCGCGGAAAAGCTCAGACCATGCTCTCGCGGCTACGCGCAGTCGGCGCGTCGCCGCCGTAGCGTCAGTTGCCATAAGGAGGATTCGATTTTGGCGAGATTTCTATCTCTGGCTGGCGCGGCGGCGCTACTCGTGATGTTGACGGCGGCTGCGCCGGCATCGGCCCAGCCGAGCGGCGGGGGCGCGGGCCCTGCCTCGGAATCCCTCAATTACTTTGATTTCTTCGTGGTCAAGGGGGGATTGATCGCCTGGGTGATCGTTCTGCTTTCGATTGTGGCGTTGGCGTTGGCGATCGAATACAGCATTTCCATCCGCCGCTCGACGATCGTTCCGCCCAGTGCGGTGCAGGAGACGCAACGGTTGGTTGACGAACGGCACTACCTCGAGGCCGTCGAGTTCACCGCCGAGGAGCCGAGCATGTTGGGCTACGCCCTCCACGCGGCGCTGCGCGAGGCGCCGAACGGCTTTTCCGCGATGGAGCGGGCCCTCGAAGAGGCGATCGAGGAGCGCTCAGCCAAGCTCTACCGCAAGATCGAGTATCTCAACATCATCGGCGCGGTCTCGCCGATGATCGGTCTTTTCGGGACCGTCGTCGGCATGATCCTTCTTTTCGCGGCCATCCATTCGTCGGACACTTTTCCGCGCGCCCAGATCGTGGCCGACAAGGTCTCCATCGCTCTCGTGGCGACGTTCTGGGGACTTGCCGTGGCCATCCCATCGCTCAGCGTATACGCGGTGTTCCGCAATCGGATCGAGGTGATGACGGCCGAATGCGCCGTGGCCGCTGACCGGATTCTGGCCGTGTTTAAGCCCGCCGCCCAGGCCGCCGCCGCCCGCGCGGCGGGCGAGGTCGCGGCGGCGAAATAGGCCCATGCCGACGCGACGTCGCTATCAAAGGCCCCAATCCCCGATCGGGTTCAGCTACACCCCGCTGATCGACGTGATCTTCCTGCTCACGATCTTCTTCATGTTGGTCTCGAAGTTCACCTCGGCGGAGCAAGTGGCGATGTTGTTGCCGGAGCCCGAGCATAGCCGAGCCAAGGTGCCCCAAGTCTTCGACCGGATCGTCGTGAACTGCCGCGTGGGTGAACCCGCGGAGGGCGGCGACGCGGTGCTCTACAGCGTCGGTCCGAATCCGCCGGAGACCATCGGGGCGGTTTCCGAACGGCTGGCGGCCATGAAACGCGAGTCTCCGGACATGAAGGTGGTGATCCGCGCGGACCGTCGAATTCGCTACGCGGACGTACTGGCGGTGATGCGCGAGGTCTCGCGGCAGCACATCGAGATGCTCAACGTCGCGGCTATTGCGGGGGAAGATGAGTAGGATGACGACGGCATCGGACTGGCCGATCATGCCGCCCCCCGGCGAAGGGGACGAGGCGACGGTCCACTTCCGTCCGCCGCGCCGACGGTACACGCCGCAGAGCGTCCTCCTCACGCTGAGCCGGTTCGCGCCCATGATTGACATGTCGTTCCTTCTTCTGATTTTCTTCATGACCACGACGCGATTCGCGCAGCCGGAAGGCTTGCTTTCGTCGCAGATGCCGCGGTACGGAGGAGCCGGAGGGACAGGCCCGGCGGTGTCGCTTCCCGTGACGCCGATCTTCGTACGGCTTTTGGATTGGGGGCCGGGCCGCGAAGATTGCACCATCCGCATCGACTCCTTTCCGAACGAGACCCCTACGGATTTCAACCAATTGGCCGCCACGCTTCGCGCCATTCAGCAAAAACCGGGCTTCGACGCGGAGACGCCGATCGTGATTGCGGCGGAGACGGACGTGCGCTGGGACCACGTGGTGAACTGCTGGAATGCGGCGTTGCGCGCGGAGTGCAAGAACGTTGCGTTCGCCGAGCCGTAGCTTGTCAAGCCGCTTTCATTCGCCCGAGTGCACCGTGACGCCGCGGGTTGCTTAGGTGGCCATGACTTGGTTCGCGCAAACGCCGATCGAGACCAGCCCCGCAAGGGGCGGAAGGATCGTAGCCACGGGCGTCAGCCCGTGGAAACGAGTGCCTCCCAAATACCTTCAAGCCCCGGAGGGGCGACAGATCAAACGACGAATCACCGATTGTGCCGCCCCGACCGGGGCTGGCGTCGAAAGCCGTTCCGTGGAGTCCCACGGCTCGCGCCGTGGGCTAGCGTTCTTTCGCCGCTTGCGCGGCTGGGTCTCTAAACGCGCGCTTCCGCTAACGCAGGTGCTGCTGATCGCAGCCGCATCAGCGGCGAGGGCGTCAGACCCCGCCCCCTCATCGCCGGCGCCCAATCCGCCCGCGGAGGAGACGCGGTTGAACACCGTGCAGTTCCGCGAGGCCCTCAAGAAGCGAGGCCTCAGTGAGATTCTTGAGCTTCATCTCAAGGACTTTCCGCCCACCAGCGCGACGACGACGCTCCTGTTGATGCGCGAGGTGAAGCTCGCGGAGTTCGCCGACGCGGCGCGGCCGGTGGAGGAACGGCGGTCGGCGATCGCGGAGGCCAACCGACTCCTCCAACAGTTGGTCGAGGACAACCCGGAGGATTCCCGCCGGTTCCAATGGCAATACACGCTCGGACACTCACTGCTGTACGAAGAGGCCGAGCCGTTCTCCACGAACCTTCTTTACTTCGGCGGGAGCGACGACGATCGTGCTCGATTGACGGCGCTCGCCTCCCGCGCCGTTAAGGTCGTGCGAGCGCTCGCTCAGCGGTTGCGGGATGAATCCGCGCGGATCGACCGCCTGCCGGCGCAGGAGTTCGAGGCCCTCGACAAACGCGGGTACGTCGACGAGCTCGACCGGCTGGCGCTGAGCGCGGACTATTTGCTGCTTTGGGCGCTGTTCTACGACGCTCTGCCGCGCGTCGAGAATGACGCCGTCCGCGCCGACGAGCTCCATGAGATCGTGGAGTTTCTGGCGATCAAATCCTCGATCCTTCAGACGCCCCAGGAGCGCAGTCACGTTCAGGCGCCGGCCCTGCTTCTTGCGGGGATGACGCAGCGGCGGTTGAACGATCACGCGGCCGCCCGCGAACAGCTCGGCCAGGCGATCGCTGCGGCGGAGCGGCTCAGCGATGTCCTCGAGAAGGAGCGCGTCCAATGGGCGGTCACCCTCGGCATGATCGAGATGGTTCGTAACGACCGCGACGACGGTCGGTTCGAGAGCGCGGTGAGCGGAATCGCCCGTCTGCGGAACGCCGTCGGAGGGGAAAGCGAGGATCGCTTCGGGATTCAGCTCGCGGCCGCGCTCTTGGAGAAGTCGGTCCATCAGTCGCAGGCCGCGGCGGCGGAAAAGGCCGGCCGGACGACGGAGGCGAATGAACTCCGCGACCGGGCGTGGCGGACCCTCGCTCAACTCGCGTCGCAGACACCGGGCCGCCGCGACGCGGTCTACGCGGCGCTGTATCGAAAAATAGGACGTGAGGCCGACGTCGAGCGCCTCGACCCGTTCGAGCAGTGCGCGTACGTCGCCGGGCTGGTGTCGGAGGCCGACCGATCCGCCGAGGCCGCGCCGGCGCTGCTCGACCGGGCGATTGCGACCGGCGAGCGAGTCCTTACCCGGTTGGACGGCGTGAAAGCGTTGGCGCCGGAAGTGCTTTACCACGTCGCGATCGCCAAATACCGCCGCGGCGATCTTCGCGGCGCGGCGAAACAATTGGTCGAAGCGGCGCGATATCAACCTGGGTTCGATCGAGCTTTGAGCGCGGCGACGCTCGGCGTGCAGCTCTCCGCGGAGTTGTATCACGATGCGGCTCAAGACTCGAAGGGCGAGGCCGCGGCGCTCTACCGCGAGGCGATGGAGGTCCTGTTGACGAACCACCCGAGCAGCGAGGCCGTACGGTACTGGCGCTTCTACTACGCCCAGTTGCTCGATGACCTCGACGATTCCGACGCCGCGGCGGAACAGTTTGGACGGGTGGACGAAACGCACGAGCATTTTCTGGAGAGCGCGTTTCTTCGGGTCCGGGCACTGGCCCAGTCCCTGCAACGCCAGGCCGCGCGAAATCCCAGTGACGCCCTTGACTTGGTCCTCCGCGCCGATGGCATCCTATCGGCGTATCGCGACTTCATGGCCCGCATCGGGGCCCATTTGAGCCGCGAAGGGGAATCGCCGCGAGCGACGTCCGCGCGGTCATTGCTCGCCGAGGCTCGCGTGCTTGTTGCGGAGACGGCGATCGTCCCGCGGATCGACCGGGCGGCTCAGGCCCTCGAACTACTGTTGAACTTCGAGAAGGATTATCCGGCCGAGACCGCGCTTTTTGGACGGGTGTGGCGTGTGCGGCTGCTCGCTTATGAATCACTCGGACAACTCGACGAGGCGGCGCGGGCGATTCCGGCGTACGTGGCGGCCGCGCCGGAAAGCGCCGGGCCGACGCTTGAAGTGCTGTACGCGGCGATGGCCGCCGATGTCGATAAGCTCCGCGCGGCGGGCGACGACGCCGCGGCCCAGCGTAAGGCGGAGGTCGCTCTGCTGCTGGCCGAACAACTGGACGCTTGGGCTGAAATCAACGATGCGGCGGCGACGGGGATGGGTCGCCGCGAACTGCGGATGCAGTTGGCCGAGGCGAATCTCCAGGCTGGGAAGTATGAGCGGGCCCGCGAATTGTTCGGCGAGTGCGCCACGGGGAAGGACGAAGCGGCTCTGCCGACGACCGACACGGATCTCCGCGTACTCTTCGGACAAGCGGAGTCGCAGTATCGCCTGGGTCAATTCGCGGACGCACTGCCGAAGTTCAATCGGCTGGCGACTCGCCTGACGCCGGTGCATCCGATTCGCTGGAAGTCGCTGTTGCGCGACCTGCAATGTCGGACCGCTCTGAGCGAGCCGCCCGCGGGGATCATCAAAGTCATCGAGCAGCAGAAATACCTGTATCCCGATCTAGGTGGAGCGGCGTCTGCGGTAGAGTTTGAACGGCTCCGACGTGAGAACGAGCGGCGTTTGAATCCGGGATAAGGGCGTTGGGGCTACCCCAACGAGCAACGGGTCGAAGGTGGCAACCTTCGACCCGCTCTTGTACCTCGTCCTCAAGCGGTCCCCCCGGTCCGCCCGATTCCCCCCGAGGTCATTCCATCGATCAACGCAGCAGCGACAGAATCTGGGCCGACTGCTGATTCGCCAGAGCCAGCAGTTGCACGCTGGACTGGATCAACACCGACTCGCGGTTCAGGTCGGACGTCGCCAGGGCGTAATCGGTGTCGCCAATGGCGCTCGACGCCTGGGTGAGCGCCGTCTGGGCCGCCTTGAGGGAGTTGATCGAACTCCCGACCTGGTACTTCTGGAACCCGCCGAGGCGCCCGCGGATGCTGGCCACGTCGGAGATCGCCTCGCGCACGGAGGTCAACGCTCCCGTCGGATCGGTCCTGAGGGCCTCGGAGAAACCGGATTTCAGCTCGCTCAGTTTGGCCGATCCGTTCCCTCCGCCGAGGTTGTAGGTCCCCAGCGAGTCGATGCCGACGGTCTGTCGTGTGCTGGCCGTGGTTCCGAGCTGGAACGTTGCGCCTCCCGACGCCTTCACGGTGAAGGAAGTCGACGTCGTCGCCCCGGTGTTGCCTTTTCCGAAGTCCTGGGAGACGGTGAATTGCAAACTGAGGTCATTGGCGCTGTAGAAGACGTCCAACCCGTCCGCCGACGCCGTCTGCCCGTTGATGGTGACGTTCACGTCCTTGCCGACCTTCTTGCTGATATTCTGAACGTCGTTGGTCGTGTTGCCGTCGGTGGTCGCCGTCCCGTAGGTGGTGTTAATCTTGCCTCCGGAAAGCACGTCAACGCTGACGAACGAGTCCGCCCCGTAGGACGTGGCGTTCAGCTTAATGTTCGTCGAGTTCTGAATGGCCGAGACGCCGGTCTGGGCCTTGGCGAGGTTGATCGCGGTCACGATGTCCGACTGCGTCAGCCCGCTCGCCAGCGTCACCGTGGCCGTCCCCAACGCCCCCTTGATCGCCACGGTGGTCGTTCCCGAGGTGCGCGTGGTTGAGGCCCCTCCCGCGAAAGCGAAGGTCGCCGACGCGACGGTCGCGGACGCGATTCGGTTGATGCTCAAGCTCGTGTCGGTCGTGCTCTGGCTCCGGGAGAAAACCCGCAGGTTGCTCAGATAACTGTTACCGGCCGCCCCGCTCGTATCGACGGCGAGGCTCCCGTCCAGCAACCTGGTGCCGTTGAAGTTCGTCGTGTTGACGATCCGGTCGATGGCCGACAGGGCGTTGTCAATCTGCGATTGATTCGCCGCCACTTCCGCGTCGGTCAGCGTGGTCTTACTGGCCGTGGAAAGGACCAGCGACTCGATCTGGCTCAGCAGCGAGCTGACCTCGCCGATGGCCGAGTCGGCCACCGTCAGCAGCGAGTCCGTCCGTTGATTATTGGTCAGCGAGGTACTGACCGCCGTCAGCTCGGTGTTGAGCGACGTGAGCGCGATCAATCCCGCCGGGTCGTCCTTCCCGGCGTTGATTCGCTTGCCCGTCGTGAGCTGCTTGAAGGTGTTGGACTGGGCGATCGAATTCTGGTTCAGGATGTTCAACAACGACATCGTGTTCGTGTTCGTTACGGTCAATGCCATGATTCGGAACCCCCGTTAGCCCACCGGTAGTTAATGGCCAGAAGCCACACTAGTACTTGCCCCAACGGTAGGATATAAAAACGCGGCCGCAAAACTTTGGCGCGTTTTCTTGGTGAAAACCCGCTTCTCGACGCCGGCACACGCGATGAAAGTCAAGTTTTTTTGTGGAGCTCGAACGTCCGTATTTTGCCGCCTTGTGATTATCAGCCCACCAGTGGTCACGAATTGCCAATTGCCGAGGGTCGATTTGTTGGCGCTTTCATTCGACAATCGACAATCGAAAATCGACAATGACCGGCTGTCCGGACAGGAACCAACATCGAACCGAGGGACTGTGGTCATGCTCGACCGACTCGATGACACCGTTGTAGCCGTCTCGTCCGCACCGGGGAACGGTGCGGTCGGCATTGTTCGCCTGAGCGGACCGAAGGCGATCGATATCGCGGACATCATGGTCAAAGTTGTGGGGGACGTGCCCCTGGCTCGCAGACCGGGGTCGACGCGGATTTCAGGCGAGGTTCGCCCCGCCGGGGGTATCGCACTGCCGGCCGTTTTCTATGTCTTCCGGGCGCCGCACAGTTATACGCGTCAGGACCTGGTGGAAATCCACAGCATTGGTTCGCCGCCGGTTTTGGACATGATTCGCCGACGGGCGATGGCGCTGGGTGCGGTCGCCGCCCAGCCGGGTGAGTTCACGGCCCGGGCGTTCCTCAACGGGGCGATGGACCTCGCGGAGGCCGAAGCCGTCGCCGGCGTCATCCGGGCACGGACCGACACGCAACTCCGGGCGTCGCGGTGGATGATGGACGGACGACTATCGCACGAGATCAGCGACGCCCGGGATGAGTTGGCCGAACTGCTGGCGTTGGTCGAGGCGGACATCGACTTCGCCGAGGAGCCGATCGAGTTCATCACTCCCGTCGTCCTGCGCGAGCGACTGGCGACAATCGGCTCGCGACTGAGCCGGATTCCCGCCGTGACGAAGTCGGCGGAGCGGCTCGACGCCCTTCCCCGAATCCTCCTTTTGGGCCGTCCCAACGCGGGCAAGAGTTCGCTGATGAATGCGTTGAGCGGGACCAGCCGCGCTATTTGTGCGGCCGCCGCGGGAACCACACGCGATATCCTTTCCGCCCCAATTCGTCTCGGACGCGGTGAAGCGATCCTCTTGGACGCCGCGGGCGTCGACCCGTCGGAGGACGCCATCATCGCCCAGGCGCGGGCGCTGACGCTGGATGCGGCCCAGCGAGTGGACCTGGTGTGCCTGGTGGTCGACCTCGGTGCTCACGAGGACGCCGCGGCTCTGGGGCTGGTGCATTCGCTGGAACTTCCTCGGGTCGTGGTGGCCGCCAACAAGTGCGATCTCCTTTCCGATCGCGATGTTGCCCAACGGGTCCGGCGGATGGAAGCCTGGAACATCGGGCCGGTGCGAAGGGTCAGTGCCAGGAGCGGGGCCGGGACCGATGCCCTGCGCACCGCATTCGTGGAAGCTCTTGGTGAAACAGCCGGAACGACGCTCGGTGAGGCGATGCTCCTCAGCGAGCGCCAGCGGAGCGCGATCGCCGACGCCGGCAGCGCGATCGGGCGGGCGATGAACCTTAGCGAGACGG
>CAYQZH010000133.1:0-11412 GCA_964421865.1 uncultured Phycisphaera sp.
TTGGCGGCGGCCTTGCCTTCGGGGCTGTTGAGCGCGGACCGCATCGCCTCCTGGGTGTCGAAGTACAGTTCGGCCATCATGTGGAACTTCGCCTCGCCGCCGGGTGAGCCGGTGAAGTGCGAGACCTCGAGCTTTTTCAGCCCGGGCATCTTCTTCGCCAGCGGCGTGTGGATCTCCGTGTAATGTTTTTCGAAGGCCGCGACGTCGGCCGGTTTCTTGTACAACGCGACGAGCTTGACCACGGTTCAACTCCTTTCGAGATAGCGCTGAAGGTATTCCTTGTTCATGACGACCTGAACCTGCTTGCCCCTGGCGAGCAGTCGGTCGCCGTCGTAGGCCGATACGTTACAGACCACGCGCGGATGGTGATCGTCGGTCACCTCGATCAGCTCCGCACGGACACGGACGATCCTTCCCACCGGGCACGGGGCCAAATGATCGACGCTCAAATACGACCCGACACCCTCCTCATGCGCTTCGAGGAAGTCGACGAGGACCTTGCGTGCGGCCATCTCGAAGTGCTGCGCGGCGGACCAGGTCGAGTATACGCGGTGGACGATCACGCCGTCGAACGCCGGACACATGTCGTCGCTGACGACGACGGACAACTCGCGAATGATGCCCGGCAGAAATCCCGTCTTCATCTCGAACAACCCCGGAATTGTCGATTGTCGAATGTCGATTGTCGATTTGAAAACCGGACCATGCCGCGTGGTCAATCGACAATCGACAATCGCAAATCGACAATGAAAAATCCCGGTGGGAGTGTAGCCGTGACGGGCTGCTTCGCAACGTCGGGCGGGTCCGATTGACACCCCGGCCCGGTCGGGTAGCATGACGGGGCTATGGAGGCTCGGCTGGTCTTATTGTTGGCCGCGTGGGGGGCGACGCTGGCGGCCGGCGCCGCGCCGGGCGAGGCCGCGCCGCAGGCGGACATCGCCACGACGGCCTGGCAGCTCGACCTACGGTTCAAAGACCCCCAGCGGATCACGTTGCGGCTGCCGGGCGATGACTACGATACGACGTTCTGGTACGTGCTGTACGAGGTGACCAACCGAACGGGGAAAGACGTGGACTTCTTTCCGTCCTTTCGGATCGTGACGGACACGCTGCAGGTCGTCGAGGGCGGGGCGAAGATCCATCCGCTCGTGTATGACGCCATCAAAGCGCGGCACTTGCGGGAGTTTCCGTTTTTCGCACCGCCGGCGAAGGTAACCGGGCCGCTTCTGCAAGGGGAGGAGAACGCCCGGGCGTCGGCGGCGGTGTTTCGGACGTTCGACGAAAACGCGGCGAGCTTCACGCTGTTCATCAGCGGGCTTTCGGGTGAGACCGAGCGGGTGCGCAATCCGGCCTTCGACGTGAAACGTGGCGAGTCGGAGGAGAATCCGCGAGCGTTCTTCCTGCGGCGGACGCTGTCGGTCGTGTACGACCTGCCCGGCGATCCGCAAACGCGGGCCTCGGCGACGCCGGTGCGGCGGTCGCGCGAGTGGGTGATGCGGTGAATGCGGAATTGTGAATGGTGAATGCGGAAGGGCCGGCCTAATCGCCTTTCCGCATTCCGCATTCAGAATTCAGCGATGGGGACCGGCGTGCTCGTTCGGATGGGCCGCGAGGTGTAAGGGAGTAACTTGCTATGGCACATAAAAAAGGTCAAGGCTCGACGCGGAACGGTCGGGACAGCAATCCACAGTTTTTGGGTTTGAAACGGCACGCGGGGGAGGTCGTCACCACGGGAACGATCCTGGTCCGTCAAAAGGGCACGCCCTACCTGCCCGGGCTGCGCGTGGGGTTGGGGCGGGACCACACCTTGTTCGCCCTCTCCGACGGGATCGTGCAATTCCGCGGCCGCAAGGTGGACATCGTGCCTGCGGCCAATTGAGGGCTCCGCGATTCCGGCAGCGCGCGGCTCGTTTCGCCCGCAGGGCGCACGCTCGTTGCCAGGGACTTCAAGTCCCTGGGAATCAGCCCCGCCGCTCTTCCTTGTTTTTTGTTCGCCCGGAGGGCGCGCGAGTCTCGCCGTTCCGGCCTCCGTCCGCCCTCCGGGCGGAGAGAAAAGAGAGGGGAGAATTTTCGCCCACCAGGGACTTCAAGTCCCTGGCAACTATCGCCCGCCCTCCGGGCGGAGCAGAAAGAACACACTCTTTGCCCACGTATCGTCACGAGTCAAAACCGCGGATTTGATTGCGTACCCGTCCAAACGAGCACTGATATGAGGTACAAGACGCTGTTTCGACTAGCAATAAAGACGGTGGGAGTATTCTTCACGGTGGAAGGTCTCGTGTCCCTGGCCGTCAACGCTCAATGGCTCGCGGAGTGGTGGGTTTTCTTCAATTCGTCAGCGGGTTCCTCTCCGCCATATACCGCACTGCGTCAACTGACAACGGGTCTTCTCAATACGGCCGTCGGGCTGTATTTGTTCTTCGGGGGCAAATGGATCGTTGACAAAGCGATTCCCAGCAATCGTCCCTATTGCCTCGAATGGGCATATGATCTCACCGGCGCACCCGTGGAGCGGTGCCCCGAGTGCGGCACGGCGTTTCGGTGGGAAGACGTGAAACCAAAGATCGAAGATCGAAGTCCGAAGATCGAAAGGCGGGATTGAGAATCGCAAGCGTTTTCCTTCGTGACTCGTAATTCGTAATTTGTAACTCGGAGCTGGCCCGTCGCTGGCGCTCCGGGTTCGGATGAGGATTGGGCCCGTCGCTGGCGCTCCGGGTTCGGATAGAATCGTCGGTGCGGACAAGTCATGCTCGTTGATTCCGCGGAAATCTACGTTCGGGCCGGCAAGGGCGGCGACGGATGCGTGAGCTTCCGGCGGGAGAAGTTCATCCCCAAGGGCGGCCCTGACGGGGGGGACGGCGGCGATGGGGGCAACGTCTATGCGATCGCCACGGCAGGCGTGGACACACTGCTGGACTTCGCCGGGCGGCATCACTGGATCGCTAGAAATGGTCAGCCGGGGACGGGCAAGAAGATGTTCGGTAAGAAGGGCGAAGACCTGATTCTGCAACTCCCGCCCGGCACGCTGATCTACGACCGCGATCTGAACATTCTCATCAAGGACGTCTCGACGGTGGGGGAACGCATCTGCATCGCGGAGGCCGGCAAGGGCGGACGGGGCAACGCGCGGTTCGCGCGGGCGGATCATCAGACGCCGCGGGAGTTCGAGGAGGGAACGCCGGGCCAGGAGCGATGGCTGCGGCTGGAGTTGAAGCTCTTCGCCGACGCGGGGATCGTGGGGCTGCCCAACGCGGGAAAGAGCACGTTGCTGTCGCGGCTCTCCGCGGCCAGGCCCAAGATCGCCGATTATCCCTTCACGACCTTGCAGCCGCAGTTGGGCATCGTGCAACTATCCGACCATCGGCGGTTCGTGCTGGCCGACATTCCGGGGTTGATTGAGGGAGCACACGAAGGGGCGGGACTTGGCGACGCCTTCCTGCGGCACATCGAGCGTACCCGCGTCATCTTGCACGTGGTGGACGTGGGCAGCGAGTGGACGGCCATGCCCCCTGCGGAAGCATACCGGACCATCCGCGCGGAACTCGCCAAGTACAGTCCGCTTCTCGCGGAAAAGGAGGAATTGGTCGTCGCTAACAAGATCGACCTGACCGGCGGTCATGAGGCCGCGGAGGCGCTGGCCGAGGCCATCGGCAAGGAAGTGTTGCCGGTCAGCGCCATAACCGGTATAGGACTTCCCGTCATGATCGAACGACTGTGGAGTCTGATTCAGCGGGCCAAGGAGGAGGCGACGGTATGATCCTCCGCCCGCCGCCCGATCCCGACGCTCCGATCATCGTCATCGACATCGGCAACACCACGACGAGTGTCGCCATGTGGCACTCGGGGACGCTCAAGACGCCGCTGACCGGGGCGACGGAGGATCCGGTCCCGTTCGAGGAAGCGTACGCCGCACACCTGGATGCGTCGCCCCTTGGGCGTCCCGCGGCCACGGTCATCAGTTCCGTGGTGCCCGAGGCCTTGGAACGCATTCGCGTGTACGTGCTGGCCAGACTGGAGCAGGAGGCGTTGGTGGTGGGAGAGACCATCCCGCTGCCGATGGACGTGGCCGTGTTGGACAAGCGGGCGATCGGCGTGGACCGGGTATGCCAGGCCGCCGCGGCGTATGACCGCCTTCAAACCGGATGTACGGTCGTCTCCTTCGGTACGGCGGTCACGGTCGATCTGGTGGACGACGATGGGACGCTGCTGGGCGGGGCGATCCTGCCGGGATTGCGGATGCAATTGCAGGCACTGCACGAGCACACCGCCGCTCTTCCTGACGTAAACCCTGGATTCCCGGAACTGCCGTACGGACGCAACACGATCGAAGCGATTCAGAACGGGGTCTGCCGCGGACTCGCGGGGGCGGTGCGGGGATTGGTCGAGGCCTATGCGACGCATCTGAACCGCTGGCCTCACGTGGTGGCGAGCGGAGGCGACGCGGCGTTTCTCGCTCCGCATTGCGATTTCCTCGACACCATCGTCAGCGACCTGACCTTGCGGGGAGTTGGTCTGGCCTACGACAAGCATCTGGCCGAAATGGGGGCATGACTGCGGGCGTCAGCCATCGCGTCGTCGTCCTCACTCCGCCGGGGGCGGGAGCGATCGGGGTGGTGCGTCTGATCGGCCCTGATTCGGTTTCCATGCTGAATCGAGCGTTTCGGCCAGCCGCCGGTACACAACTGTCGCCTTCCCAGGGGGATCGTTTGCGATATGGGCATTTCGTGGATGGCGAGGAGATCATTGACGACGTGATTGTCAGCGTGACGACGATGGGAAGCCACGGAGCTACGAAGCCACGAAGCCACGTAGAGACGGGGGACGAAGGGACCAAGGGACGACGGGACGAAGAGCCAAACATCGTTCAATCGACAATCGACAATCGACAATCGACAATCCATTCCGGTCTCGTCCACGCGATCGGGGATAGTGCGAACGAAGGTGCGCAATGGGCCGTCGATATCTCCGCTCACGGCGGCGTCCGGGTCATCGAGCGAATCCTTCAGACGTTGGAGCGGTTGGGAGCGACGGTTTGCGAGCCTGCGGAGGCGGTGGAACTGGCCTGGCCGACAGGCAGTCTGATTGAGCACGAGGCTCTCGAAGCGCTGACGCGGGCCAAGACCGAACGCGCGGTTCGTTTCCTCGCCTGGCAACGCGAACACCTGGTTGGGGCGTTGGAGGCCGTCGCGTCGCTCTGCCGGAGCGACCCTGCGGCAGCGCGGCACTGCCTAGAGGCGATGGCCGAGGGTTATCCGATCGCACGCAGGCTCATCGACGGCGTTACGGTCGCGCTGGTCGGTCCGCCCAACAGCGGGAAATCCACGTTGTTCAACCGATTGATCGGACGACCCGCGACCGTCGTCTCTCCGCAGCCGGGCACGACCCGGGACTGGGTCGCCGAGGCGGTGGAGATGGACGGAGTTCCGGTTACGCTCGTCGACACCGCCGGTCGGTGGGACTCCGCCGACGCCTTGGAGCGACAGGCGGTGGAGGCGGGTCGGAGGGCTGTGGAGCGCGCGGACCTTCGGGTGTTGTTGGTCGATGGATCGGCGCCGTTGTCGCAGGCCGGCCTCGAACTGTTGGCCGCCTCACACGCTTGGCCCCACTGCTTGGTGGTCCTAAACAAAGCCGACGCCGGATCGGCGTGGGAATCGTGGGATGTCCGCACGAAGTCGGAGGAGCTGGGCGAAACGTCGTTGATGATCTCCGCGGTCACCGGCGCCGGCTGTGACGAGCTTGTACCGGTCATCCTGGCGATGCTAGGCTATCGGGGGTGGGTCGAGAGCGGACCGTGTCTGTTTACGCCGCGCCAAGCTGAAGCGGCGGCGACGGTGGTTTCAGCCCTGCCAAATGATCCGAGGGCTGCGGAGGACCGGTTGCGCCGCGATTTGATCGGACGTTGCGACGAGGTGACCTCGACCGAAGGCGGGCTATAATCCAAGTGAGATTCCACGGCGTCGGCGGGCGAGGGCCAAACCCGGTGCACCCAACGGTCATCGGGGTGGAGAGTTCTCGAATCTGTTGAGACCCCGTACCCGCGGTTCTACAGGCTAGGTTGTTTGATGTCATCTGAGCGTTCGGTCTTGCGGCCTCGCGGATCGGGCAATGGCGTTTCGGATTCGCACATGTCGATAGACGACTCGCAGTTCGCCCGGCTGGTTGTCGAGCGGAAGCTGTGCACGGCCAACGAACTGGAGTTGGTCCGCACGGAACACAAGGCGATGGGGGAGAAGGGTCGGGGGACCGCCCTCGTCGACCTGTTGCTACAGCACGGCTACATCACGCACTCGCAGATCAAGCGGCTGAACATGGCCATGGACGAGGACTCCATGTATCGGCCGGCGCAGCAAATCCCCGGCTTCCAGGTCCTCAGCAAAGTCGGGCAGGGTGCGATGGCCGTCGTGTTCAAGTCCAAGCAGCTCAGCCTGGACCGCATCGTGGCGATCAAAGTGCTCCCCAAGCGTCTGAGTGAAAACAAAGAGTTCGTCGATCGCTTCTACCGTGAAGGACGGGCTGCGGCTCGCCTCAACCACGCCAACATCGTTCAGGCCTACGACGTCGGTGAATCGGGCGGGTATCACTACTTCGTCATGGAGTTCATCGACGGCAAGACGGTGTACGATCTGCTGACCGACGGCAAGCCCATGCCCGAGGCCGACGCCGTCCGCATCCTGCTCCAGTGCGCGAAGGCCCTACACCACGCCCATGAACAGGGCCTGATCCACCGCGACGTGAAGCCCAAGAACCTCATGATTACGCGGGCGGGCGACGTGAAGTTGGCGGACATGGGTCTGGCCCGGGAGATGGGCGACTTCGCGACCGCGACGGCTGAAGCGGGTCGGGCCTACGGGACGCCGTATTACATCAGTCCCGAGCAAATCCGCGGCGAAATCTCCATCGACGCCCGTGCGGACATCTACGGCCTGGGGGCGACGTTTTATCACATGGTGACCGGCAAGGTCCCCTTCGACGGCACGACGCCTTCGGCGGTCATGCACAAGCACCTCAAGGACCCGTTGCTCCCACCGGACCACATCAATCCCGCGCTGTCGTCCGGGGTGGGCGAGATCATCGAAGTGATGATGGCCAAGTCGCCGGACGATCGCTACCCGTCCATGGTGGAGTTGATCGCCGATCTGGAAGCGGTCGCCCACGGCGAGCCGCCGTTCCAAGCCCGCAAAAAGTACGATCATTCGTTGCTGCAATCGCTCGCCACGGGGCGGAAGCTGGTGGAGACGTCCGCCGAACCGCCGGCGCCGGTTTCCACCACCCCGCGGATTTCGATTCAGTGGGTCTTGGCCCTCGGCGTGCTGCTGGCGATCTCGGTGCTTTGCAACGTGCTGCTCGTCGCCAACCGCTGACCCGGCCTTTCGTGCCGCGTCACGGGCTTCTCCGGCCAAGCTTCGCTCGATGATGCGTTCAGCGTGTGGGTCCCACGGGATGTTGCCATTGGACACACCTCTCGGGGTCGGATGGCTGCCGGGGCTTTGCCTCCGCACCGCCCAGCCGAACTCAATGCCCGCTGGGCTTGGGAACAGAACTCCAAAGCGAAGAAATCCGAGTATTCGCCTCAGCTATATCGCTCTGCAGCACGCGCAAGTCGCCGGTGATGTCCTTGTGGTTAGCGTCTCCGCAGTTCGTTATGCAAGAAATGCCGGTGTTGATCTCCCCTATATCTGACTGGAGTACGTGTCCGTCGCGCGTCGCATCTCCAACCTGCACGAGGTAGTGTATTTCAAAATTGGCGACCCCCGGCCACGTGCTTGCATTGCGTATAGCGTACCATGTTCGGTGGATCAACGTCGACCCATTGTCCCAGATTCGAAGAATCTTCCCGTTCTCCACGGCGAACGAAAACGCATTATTGACCGCAAGGTTGCCTCCGAACAGACCATTAGACAACAATTCCTGAATCAACACTTGTCCCTCCTGCGGGACGGAAATGTCGCACGCAAAGCTCAGTCGCACGATATTGTGCGCCGAACGCCAGAGCGAACCATCTTGGGGGTTTGAGGTTCCCGGCACGTTGCCAACCGGTGCCCGACCGACCAAGGCGTTTAATTGCGTGTCGGGTTGACAAACATCGTCGTCGGGGACTCCGTTCGCGTCGCAGTCGTCCTCGCAGATGTCGTTGATCCCGTTGCGGTTGCAATCGCTGAACTGCCATACACACGACCCGCTGACGCACGCCTCCGTCCCATTGCACAGGTCTGAGTCATTGTTGCAGTCCGCATCGGTCGTACAGCCTTGGTTCTCATAAGCGCCCATGTCCACGATCTTGGGATACCCCGTAGCCGTCAACCCCGTATTGCTCGCCGGGGCGTCCACGAACCGCAGCTTGTGGTCCAGGTCCAGCGGGGTAAGCTCCGTCGTGTTGCCGTCAAAGTCGAGATCAACGTCGTCGGCGGCCACCCGCCCGTTGTCCGCGGCATCGATACAGGGCGAACTCGACGAGAGCCGAAAGTTATTGTTACCCGGATCAACGAATTGGGGGTCGATATTGAGGTTGCCGCCGATCGACGAGAAGTCGATGGCGTGTCCGGGATCCCAGACGAACTGCGCCCCCTGTCGCACGTCGCTATAGCCCACCTGGATGGATCCAGGGTTCGGGGTCAGGGCGGCGATCTCATCGCCGTTCCCGGAAGCGGAATTCCCCCAGACAGCGGAGTTGTGAAGGTAGACCGTAGCAAAGTTCGTTATGGCAATCGCGCCGCCCTCCGCCGCGCTCGCGTTCTCTGCGAACGTGCAATTCCGCAGGGCGACCGCCATGCTGCCCCCTTCCGTCCACAACCCGCCACCTCCGTCGGCGGTGTTGCCCGCGATCAGCGTGTTGGCGATGATCGGGGACCCTTCGCCCTCGGCTAGGTATAGCCCCCCGCCCTGATTATACGACACGTTCCCAACAATCTGGCAATTGAAGATGCGGTGGTTCGAAGCCACCTTCCCTCCAATTCCGCCGCCATGCGAAGCCACGTTGTTCGCGATGACGCACCCTACAATATACGACCCTCCATTTGGAGGGGGCAGCGAATCACCCGGACAGTAGATTCCGCCGCCGCCACCCGCAGCGTAGTTGCTCACGATTGCAAGGTTACGGAGGGTTGCGCGGCTGTTCCCGGCGATGAAAACACCGCCTCCCCCGTCGAAATACCCGGTGTTTTCGATGTACCCCGCAGTGATGGTGAACCCGTCAAGGATCGCCGTGCGATCGGTTCCCGAGGCGACGACCACGTGCCAACTGTTCTCGAGGCGCGAACTGTCCTCCGGGTCGGTGCCCACGTCGTTTCCGTTCAGGTCGCCGCTGAGCACGGAATCCGTCGCCGGGTTCACGGTGTAGGGATCGGGGTCGGCGTCGCGCAAATCGAGCGCGTTTTCCGTTCCGTCAAAACCGCCATAGATTTTGACGCCCGTCTTGAGGCTGAAGCTACTGATACGAACGGAAGTACTGTCCTTGGTGCAGTTCGAATTGCACACGCAGTTGTTGCTGACGCACAATGCGGGCCTATAGACGCCCTTGGTCGCCCAGATTTGATCGCCGCTCACGGCCACGGCAATCGCCTGTTGCAACGTGCAGGCGTCGCCCCACGTCCAGCAGGTGCCGGTGCTGACCCCGTTGGGCTTCGCGTAGAGTACGCTTGCCCGCGCCTCGCCCGAAGGGAGCCCGATGAAAGCGCCCACGATGAGCAGATACAGAACGTCTGTCCTTCTTCTCGACGACATGGGAAAAGTCTCCTCAACTGGCGTGTGGACTGTTCCGGTGGGCGATCGCGCCTATCGCGCCCGGACCTCTCTTCGGCGTGCGACCCCGCATCCTGCGGGGTCGTCACCCAACGTCTGGCACGTGGCGTGCTACACTTTGCTATTGGGTACCCAGCGGACAAGAACGGACGATTTTCTTTCCGCCGAAGGCCGCCGACGCGTGTTGTAATACACGGGGAGGTTGCGAGGATGCCTCAAAGAGCACGTGTCGGCGAGTTGAAGCAACGTCGGATTCTCATTTTTGGGATTTCGCTGGGTCTCTTCGCGCAGGGGATTGGGGCAAAACACGCACTCGGCCAGCGGATTATCTTCGTCAATGCCGTTGCGACCGGCGCTGACAGCGGAACATCCTGGAAAGACGCATATCGGGACCTTCAGGATGCCCTGGAAGACGCTAGGACGGTCGGTGGGTGCCGCTGCGACGTATGGATCGCCCAGGGGACGTACACTCCCGACCGCGGAACCCGAGACCGTACCTTGGGGTTCGAGTTGGTCGACCAAGTCGCGCTTTACGGCGGCTTCGCCGGGTGTGAGGACTGCCTCGACGAGCGAGACCCCGTTGCGCATGAGTCGATCCTAAGCGGCGACCTGAACGGAAACGACGGGGGGCAGCCTGAGCCCACTAGCTCCTGTTGCACGATCACGTACCTGCCGGGGTGTGACGACGCACACTGCGCGGAGGTGGCCAACGCCCATGATCTGAGCCGAGTCACCTGTGAGACTTGGTGGGATGGGAATTGCATGTCGCTCGCCCAGAAATACTGCTGCGACTTGTGCAGACCCGGACGTTGCGACAATTCCTACAACGTGGTTCGCGCGGTCGCCCCCGGCTTGAGGGCCATTCTCGATGGCCTCACCATTAGCGGCGGGGAGGGGGCTAACCCCAACGGTAACTGGGACTGGACGGTACAAGGGGGCGGTATCTACGGGTATCAGGCTGAGCTTTCGATCTATCGGTGCGTCCTGCGGGCCAACGCCGCCTGGATGGGCGCCGCGTTGTACCTGGAGGGCGGATCAGGGAACATCGCCAACACCATCGTGGCAGGCAACGCAGCTATCGGCGATTACTACAGCGTGCTGATGAGCTGGGATAGCGACCTCGCAGTTGAGGATTGCGATCTCGTCGCCAACCGCGCTGGCGCCGTCGGTCTCGCGGGATACGGTGCAGCACGGATACAGCGATCCCGGTTTCTAGAGAACGCCCGACATTCGGGCGGGGCCGCGGGCGTGGATTTGTTCTTCGGCGCAGGGGCTGAGATCGTCGATTCTGATTTTATCGCTAACCAGCGAGGGGCCGTCAGCAACAACGATGGGTTCGTAACGATCGACAACTCCCGGTTTATCGGGAACCGGCGCGGGCCCGCCGTTTCCTCCTGCGGCGGCCTGACTGCGCGAAACTCGGTCTTCGTCGGCAACGACGCAATGGATCCCGGGTACTACCCGTACGAGACCCCCCAGTCCGGTTTTGCCGGGGCGGTGGACAACGCCTGCGGAAGCGCGGCGTTCCTGAACTGCACCTTCGTCGCTAACCATGCCGGTCATATCGGCGGTATTTGGGGTGGGGACGCCACGGGACTGACCAACTGCATCCTCTGGGACAACTCCGACGATTACTCCGGGTTCGGAGAGCTTGCCCAGTTTAATTGGCATCAG
>CAYQZH010000134.1:0-11406 GCA_964421865.1 uncultured Phycisphaera sp.
ACGCGGGTGAAGGCCCGCTCCTGCAACAGACGCAACAGCTTCACCTGCGTCGAGGCGCTGATGTCGCCGATCTCGTCCAGAAACAGCGTCCCGTTATCGGCCAGTTCGAACCGCCCGATGTGCTGGGCGAAGGCTCCGGTGAAGGCGCCTTTCTCATGCCCGAACAGCTCGCTTTCCAGCAACGTCTCCGTTAACGCGGCGCAATTCACGGCCACAAACGCCTTGTCCGCGCGCGGCGACTCGTTGTGGATGTACTTGGCCAACACTTCCTTGCCCGTCCCCGTCTCACCCACCAGGAGCACGGTCGCGTGCGTCGGCGCGACCCGGTCGGCGAGCTTAAGCATCGACTTGACTGGCGACGAGGAGCCGATGATCTCCGTCTTGGGCAGGACCGATTTGCGAAAAGCGAGGTTTTCCTTGCGGAGCCGGGCATGGGCCTGGGCGTTCCGCGCCCCGCACGCGGCCAGGTTGGCGAAGACCTCCAGAAGCGGCAGATCGGTCTCTGGGAACCGTCCGTCGCCGCAACGATTCAAGACCTCGATTACGCCGATCACCTCGGACTGATAGACCATCGGCGCGGCCATTAGCCCGCGGGTGTGAAAGCTCAGTTGCTCGTCGATGCCGCGGAAGAAGTCGGCGTTCTGAGAAACGTCGAGGATGTTCACGCCCTTACCGCTCTTGATGACGTGGCCAGCGATGCCCAGGTCCGCCTCGAACTCCCTGTCCACCAGGGCCGCCCCCTGCTCGCCGACGGCGGCGGCGAAGATGAGCTTGTTGCGACGGCGATCAAGGGTGAGGACGCTGCTAGCCTCGGCCTGCATCACGGCAGCAGCGCTGCGGGCGATCTGGTCGAGCACCACGTCCAATTCGAGGGTGGAGTTGATCGCCGCCGACGCCTCGGCCAGGGCGATCAGCGATTCAGGCGGAAAGCTATGCGCCGTCAGGTCCATGAATCGGTCCATCGCCGCCGGGGCGGCCCGCCTCGTCGGAAGTGAGACGGCCTTGCTCGCGGCTGCCCGATAATCGCGGTTCGTGGGGAACGGTCGGTAACATCGGCGGCAATCCGTGAACCATAGGCCGTGCCGGGGCGTAAGCATACAATGAGGCGGTGGACGCGCCAACGGATGAGACGCTCCTGCAGGATTACCTGCGCGGCAAGCCCGGCAGCTTCGAGTTGCTGGTCCGTCGTCATGCGCACGAGCTTCACCAGTTTGTTCTCCGGTTCACCGGGGATTCGGTCGCGGCGGAGGACGTGGTCCAGGAATCCTTGCTCCAAGTCCACACCTCCGCGGCGATGTTCGATCCGGCGCGGAGATTCAAACCGTGGTTGTTCACCATCGCGGCCAACAAGGCTCGGGACTATTTGCGGCGGCGGAGTCGCCGGCATGAAGTGCCCTTCGACGCCCAGTTGGGCGAGGACAGCGACACCGGACGGCGGTTCATTCATCTGCTGTCGAACGACAGCGCCGCCCCGGACGAGGAGTTGTTGATCGACGAGAAACGGCGGGTGGTGAGGGCCGTTCTGGAGGCCATGCCCGAAAAACTACGTGAGGTGCTGGTCCTCGCCTACTACCACCGGTTCCCCTACAAGGACATCGGTGAGATCGTGAGCATCCCGTTAGGGACGGTGAAGAGTCGGCTGCACGCCGCGGTGGTTTGTTTCGGCGGGGCGTATCGCGAGGCCGTTGTGGAAAACGCAAAGCATGGACGACGATAGACGAAACCCGGAAGAGCTGCTCCTGGACTGGCACCTCGAGCGTGTCGGCGACGAAGACCGCTCGTGGATCGAGGCGGAGCTTCGTCGCGACACCGAGCTACGGGCCAAAAGCGACCGCCTCGGGCGGATTCTTCAACCCCTCGACCACTGTCGCCCCGGACCGGTCCCGACCAATCTCGCCGACAACGTCCTCGCCTATGTGAAGGGTGCCACGGTGCCTCGATCGCCGGTCCCGATCCACGCCGACTTGCGTACCCCGTCGCGTTCGCCGTTTTTCCGCATGAGGGAACTGATCGCGGTGGCGGCGTGCCTTCTTCTGGTGGTCGGCGTGGCCGTTCCGGGGGTATCCGAGCTTCGCAATCGGTCTCAGCGTACCCTCTGCGCAAGTCATCTCGGCTCGATTTTCCTGGGTACGACCGCGTATCAACAGACCTTCGCCGATTCTCTGCCCTTCGCCGGCGGAGTGGTGGGAGCATCCTGGCTTCCCGGCGGCGAGGGCGGCGCGACGTACGCGTCGAACAGCCGACATCCGTACCTGCTGGTCAAGCTCCGCCTCGGACCCAAGCCCAAGGATTTCATTTGCCCGGGAAGCGGGGACGCCGAAGCGATGGCTGCGGACCAACTCGCCGGGCATGGGGATTTCGTCGCGGCTCGCAACGTCAGCTATGACTCGTTGAACTTGACCGGTCCCTCGCCGCACCTCAGACCCCCTGTCGCCATCGCTTACATGGGCGACGCCAACCCGCTCTTTGTCGGCGCTCGGTTCAACGAGGCCGTCGATCCGACCCGAACCAACTCCCCCGCGCACCGTGGCCGCGGACAGACCGTCCTGTTGCTCAACGGCAGCGTGCACTTCGTCCGGTCACCCATTTACGACGCCAAGCGCGACAACCTGTGGACCATCGGCGACCTGCGCCACTATAGCGGCACCGAGTCCCCCACCCGCAACGACGACGCCTTCCTGGTTCCGGGCTACCCGGTGACGGACCCCATCGTCCGCGCGAGATTCCAGGACCAAAGGGGTGCGGGGTTCTGATCTTAGAATGTATGGGAATCACCGCACCGTTCGGGCCCGGACCAGTCTTCCTCGCACAGGAGGTATTCGCTTTGCGGCATCCCCAGCCGCTCGTAGGTCTTCATCGCGCGATGATTGTCATTGTGGACGTACAGGCGCAGGCCGCAGACATCGGGACGACTGCGGGCCTCGCGGCGAACGTGGTCGTGCAACGCGCGGAACACCCCGCGCCGACGGAAGCGCGAATCGACGTAGACGCTCTGAATCCACCAGAAAAAAGCGTTGCGCCAGTCGCTCCATTCGAACGTGACCATGGCCTGCCCGACGACGGCACCGTCGACTTCGGCGAGGAAGTAAAGCGACCGGGCCGGATCGGCCAGCGCTTGGCGAACCCCGGCAGCCAGGGTCGAAGCATCCAACGTCTTCCCCTCCGTCTCCGCGGCGAGGGCGGTGTTGAAGGCGATGACGTGATCGGCGTCGTCGGGCGTCGCGGGCCGGGTAGTTACCGGGTTCATGTGGACTCCAAAGACGAAGGGGACGACGAACCTCGTCGAAGGGAGCGATTGTACCGCGGTGACACAGTTATATAGGGCTTGCCGATCCACTTCTTCGCCAGGATCAATTCGCCCATGTCATTTCCCTCGATCCGGTGCCCGACCCATTGTAACACGTAGCTTAGGACCACTAACCCGGCCGGTCGCCACCAGAGGGACCAAGCCCCTTCACGAAGCTGCACTACGACCAGGTAGCCAGCCAAGGGAAGCATCGGGATCGCGATGGCGTGGAGAAGGCGCGAGGCCGGGTGCTGATGACGGGACAACCAATGTTCCAACCAACCGGCCACGGGGTCATGCTAGCCAAGAATGCCGGACCCGACAACGCCGTGCTGTCAATTTGGCACGTCGATCCAATCGTACGAAGGTCGCCTGCCAAGCTGGCAGCCGCCCATCGGACCCCGGGGCGCCGGATTAGGTTCATAACCCATTGTGCTAGAATGAGTTATCGCAACGCGATCCGTGCGATGGCGATGGTCCGCCCCTTGCTCTCGCTCCTATGTCTACCGGTACGCTTTGCTCCGGGAATGGAGTACCATTCGTCGGAGCCGAAGGATGTCGATTCTCAACGGATTCGTGCGAGGAGAGTGAACAACATGGCGGTCAAGCAATTGGCCTATGAACAGGAAGCGCGGCAGGCGCTTTGGAGCGGCGTGGAGAAGCTCGCCGGGGCGGTGAAGGCGACGCTAGGCCCCCGCGGGCGCAACGCGGTGATTGACAAGGGTTGGGGCGGCCCGACCGTCACCAAGGACGGCGTCACGGTGGCCGAGGAAATCGAGTTGAGCGACAAGTATGAGAACATGGGCGCTCAACTGGTCAAAGAGGCGGCCAGCAAGACCAGTGAGGTCGCGGGCGACGGAACGACGACGGCGACGATCCTGGCCGAGGCGATCTTCAAGGAGGGATTGAAGAACATCGCCGCCGGCGCGGACCCGAACTCCATCAACCGGGGCATTCAGAAGGCCGTCAACAAGGTCATCGAAGCCCTCAAGGAGATGTCCCGCCCGGTCAAGGCCAACAAGCGCGACGACATCGTCAACGTCGCCAAGATTTCCGCGAACAACGACGAGACCATCGGCAAGCTGCTGGCCGACTGCTTCGAGAAGGTCGGCAAGGACGGCGTCATCACCGTCGAGGAAGGAAAGACCTCCGAGACGACCATTGACGTGGTGGAGGGGATGCAGTTTGACCGCGGGTTCCTCTCGCCGCACTTCGTCACCGACCAGAACGCCATGGAGTGCGTTCTGTCCAAGGCGTTCGTGCTCATTCACGAAGACAAGATCAGCAGCGTTCCCAAGCTGGTTCCGATCCTCGAAAAAGTGGCGAAGGCCAAGCGCCCGCTGCTCATCATCGCCGAGGACGTCGAGGGCGAGGCGTTGGCCACACTGGTGGTCAACAAGCTCCGCGGCATCCTTGAGGTGTGTGCGGTCAAGGCACCGGGCTACGGTGACCGCCGCAAGGCCATGCTTCAGGATATCGCCGTGCTCACCGGGGCGACGCCGATCATGAAGGATTTGGGCGTCGATTTGGAGAACCTCTCGATCAAGGAGCTGGGTCAGGCGAAAAAGATCCACGTCGACGCCAACAACACCACGGTCATCGAGGGCGCGGGCTCGACGGCAGAGATTCAGGGGCGGATCAAGCAGATCACCTCGGAGATCGACGCCACGACCTCGGATTACGATCGCGAGAAGTTGGAGGAACGGCGGGCGAAGCTCGTCGGCGGGGTCGCGCAGATCAACGTCGGAGCGGCCACCGAGACGGAACTCAAGGAAAAGAAGGCCCGGATCGAGGATGCCCTGCACGCCACGCGAGCGGCGATCGAGGAAGGCATCGTGGTCGGGGGCGGAGTGGCCCTGGTGCGTTGCGCCTCGGGGCTCGATGCCCTGAAACTGTCGGGCGACGAACAAACGGGTGTCGAGATCATCCGCGCGATCTTGTCGGCTCCGCTGCGGCAGATCGCCGCGAATGCGGGACTGAACCCCGGCGTGGTGCTGCACAAGGTTCTGGAAAAGGGCGGCTCCTTCGGGTTCAACGCCGACACCAACGAGTACACCGACTTGGTGAAGGACGGCGTGATCGACCCGACGAAGGTGGTACGGTGCGCCCTGGAAAACGGCAGCAGCGTGGCCCGCGTGCTGCTGAGCACCGAAGTCTGCATCGCCGAGAAGCCCAAGGGCAAGGGCGGCGATGAGACGCCGCCGGACATGGGCGAGGATATGGATTACTAACCGAATTGCGAGTTACGAATTACGAATGGCGAAGGAGTAGCGAGCGTCGCCATTCCACCGTAAACGAGCGACGACGCCAATCGTAGAAGATTCATAGGAGATGAAGTAGATATGGCAACGGCAACAGCAACCCCAACGAAGTCGAAGTCAAAGGTGAAGTTTCGTCCGACGGATGACCGAGTGGTGATCGAGCCGAGCGAGGCGACGGAAACGACTGCGGGCGGCATCATTCTGCCCGACACGGCGAAGGAAAAGCCCCAACGCGGCACGATCATCGCCGTCGGCCCGGGCAAGCTGCTCGACAGCGGCAAGCGCGGGGAGATAGACGTGAGCATCGGTGACGAGGTCTTCTACGGGAAATACTCCGGCACGGAGATCGAGTTCGGCACGAACAAGTACGTCGTCCTCCGCGAGACCGACATTCTCGCGGTCGTGGATCGGTAAACCAAACTGAGCCGCGGGCGCGAGCCCGCGGACATTCATCCGGGTCGCCGGGCTTGCGCCCGGCGCTCTGAAATTGGAGACGGTGGTTCATGGCAAAACAACTGATGTTCGCCCAGGACGCGCGGCAGCACATCCTGGCGGGACTTTCCAAACTCGCGGACGCGGTGAGGATCACGATGGGCCCCACGGGCCACAACGTGATCCTGCAAAAGTCCTTCGGCGCCCCGCGCATCACCAAAGACGGCGTGACGGTCAGCAAGGAGATCGAGCTGCCCCACGCGTTCGAGAACATGGGGGCCAAGCTCATCAATCAGGTCGCCTCCAAGACCAGCGACGAAGTCGGCGACGGCACGACCGCCGCGACGGTGCTCGCGGAGGCGATCTATCGAGAGGGCTATAAATCGGTCTCCGCCGGGGCGAACCCCATGGCGGTCAAGCGGGGAATCGAACAAGCCGTGGTCGCCGCCGTGGGGGCGATCAAGAATCTGGCCGTCAAGGTGCGATCGAACGACGATCTCGCCAAGATCGCCACGATCTCGGCCAACGGCGATGAGGAGATCGGAAAGTTGCTGGCGAGCGCCCTGGAAGCCGTCGGCACCGACGGCGTGGTCGAGGTCGAAGAGGGCAAGTCGCTCCAGACCGAGAAGGAAGTCGTCGACGGCATGCAGTTCGACAAGGGATTCCTGTCACCCTATTTCATGACCAACCCGAGTTCGCTGGAGTGCGTCCTGAAGGACCCGGCGATTCTGATCTACGAGAAAAAAATCTCCAACCTGCGGGACTTCGTGCCGGTTCTCGAAGCCATCGCCACGTCCGGCAAGTCGCTTCTAGTGATTTCCGAGGACGTCGACGGGGAGGCCCTGGCGGCGCTGGTCGTCAACAAGATCCGCGGCGTGCTGAGCGTCTGCGCGGTGAAGGCGCCGGGTTTCGGCGATCGCCGCAAGGCCATGCTCGGAGACATCGCCGCTCTCACCGGCGGAACGCTCATCAGCGAGGACCTGGGGATCAAGCTCGAGAACATCACCCTCAAAGAGATGGGCTCGGCCAAGAAAGTCGTCATCAATAAGGACGACACGACGATCATTGAAGGCGCCGGCAAGAAGTCCGACATCAAGGCCCGCGTCGATCAGATTCGCAACCAGATCGACAAGACCACCAGCGATTATGACCGCGAAAAGCTGCAAGAGCGGCTGGCGAAGTTGACCGGCGGGGTCGCGGTCATCCGCGTAGGCGGGGCGACGGAGCTTGAGGTCAAGGAGCGGAAGGACCTGGTCGACGACGCCTTCCACGCCACCAAGGCGGCGGCCGAGGAAGGCATCGTCCCCGGCGGCGGCGTCGCCTTCCTTCGGGCCATCCCCGCGGTGCAGAAGGCTCGTGAGAGCGCCAGGGGCGATGAGAAGATCGGCGTGGACATCATCCTCGAAGCGCTGCGGGCTCCGACTCGGCAGCTCGCGAATAACTCCGGCTGCGAAGGCGAGGTGGTGGTCGAGCAGATTCTCAGCAAGACCGGCGCCTATGGGTACGACGTTCGCGCCGGCGAGTACGTGGACATGCTCAGGTCCGGGATCATCGACCCGGCCAAGGTCTCGCGCATCGCTCTGGAGAGCGCCGCGAGCGTGGCGGGCTTGATGCTCACCACCGAGGTGCTGGTGACCGACCTGAAGGACGATGAAAAGAAGATCGAGCACGCCGTTCGATAAGAGCAGCGGCACCCGGAGTTTTGCGAGCGACGATCAGGGCGGACGCCGGGCGTCCGCCCTTTGTATGACAGGGCATCATCGCGATCAGAGCACCTGGCGCAAGCCCGGTGATGTTGTAAACCCGGTGTCCGCAGGCTCGCGCCCGCGGCTCGGAAAACTACGCGGTGTCGGATGAAGGTTGTTTGAGGGATGACGGTGGCGGCGGCCAAGCGGGATTACTACGAGGTGCTCGGCCTTCCGCGTGACGCGGCGCCGGAGCAGATCAAGAAGGCCTATCGTCGCCACGCCCACAAGTATCACCCCGACCGCAACGCCGACGACCCCGGGGCCGAGGCGAAGTTCAAGGAGGCGGCTGAGGCCTATGAGGTCCTCTCCGAACCGACGAAACGCCAGCGGTACGACCAGTTCGGTCATGCCGGACTGAGCGGCGTCGGCGTCCACGACTTCTCGCACATGGGCGCCGACGACATCTTCTCGATGTTCAACGACATCTTCGGCGGCGCCTTCGGAGGCGGTCGCCGCGGTCGTCGCGGCGGGGCCGACTTACGGGCCGAAGTCACGCTCACGCTCGCGGAAGTCGCCAAGGGGGCCGAGCGCTCGATCGAGTTCACTCGCGAGGACTTCTGCGAGACGTGCGGAGGCACGGGTGCGGCCGCTGGCTCGCAGCGGCGAACCTGCGGCACCTGCGGCGGGTACGGGCAGGTGGAGCAGACCGGTGGATTGAGCGGGTTGTTCGGGCGGGTCATCGCCACCTGCCCGACATGTCGCGGACGCGGGTCATCCATCGTCACTCCGTGCACCGCGTGCCGAGGGTCCGGGCGGACGATGAGGGATCGGATTTTGAACGTGCAGATTCCCGCGGGCATTCACGACGGCCAGGCGGTACGGGTACGAGGGGAGGGTGAGCCGGGCGAGGACGGCTCCCATCGCGGCGATCTACACTGCTACGTGCGCATCTCCCCGCACCCCTTCCTGGAGCGCCACAACAATGACCTGGTGTGCCGGATGCCGATCAGCTTCACGCAGGCGTCGTTGGGCGCGAAAGTCGAGGTGCCGACGCTGACGGGCAAGACCGAACTGAAGATCCCCGCCGGGACGCAGCACGGGCAACTCTTTCGCCTCAACGGCATGGGCGTGCCCGACCTGCGCAGCGGACGGCGCGGCGACGAACTCGTGCAGCTGATGGTGGAAATCCCCAAGCGGCTCAACAAGGCCCAAGAGGCGTTGCTCCGCGAGTTCGCCAAAACCGAGGACCGCTCGGTCCTGCCGGAGTCGAAAGGTTTTTTTGACAAACTGATGGATTATATAGGCGGCGCCAAAGGCTAGCCTCGCCGCCGGGGAAAGAGCGCTGACCACGCGATCGTATGAAAACGAAGAAGGCCGAACCTAACGAGCCGGAAGAACCTCCAACGCTGGCGAGGGAGACCGCGCCCCAGGCGCCCGACAACGGCCGACCGGTATCGGAAGATCCGGTGGCGGAGCTACAGGTGAAGGTCGCCAAGCTGGAGGATAGTTTGCTGCGGGCGAAGGCCGACTTCCAGAACCTTCAGCGACGCTCCGCGGCGGAGCGGTTGGACGCGCTGCGTTACGCCAACGCTGAGCTCATGAAGTCTCTGGTGAAGGTAGTGGACGACTTCGAGCGCTCGCTCGCGGCGGCGTCGAAACCGGACAATCTACCGGCCGTGGTCGAGGGTGTGCGGCTGGTCTACGAGAACTTGACCAAGGCCCTGTCCGACCACGGGCTGGAGCCGATCGAGGCGCTTCATCGACCGTTCGACCCCAACGTTCACGAGGCCTTGTTGCATCAGCCTTCGGACCGGCATCCGCCGGGCACGGTGATTGAGCAGATCGCCAAGGGCTATCGCTTATGCGATCGGGTGGTTCGTCCGGCGAAGGTGATCGTGGCCAAGGCGATGGAACCCGTTGTGGCCGGGGCTACGACGGAACCGGAAGGGAAGGCGGACTCAACCCACTAAGGAGCGGACCCTATGCCCACGTACGAATACGAGTGCACCGAGTGCGGCAAGGTTGTCGAACTGGTCCAGCCGATCACCGAGCCGGCGCGCCGTCGGCTGCGCAAGACGGATCCGCGGCCCTGCAATTGTGACGCGCCGGTGGCACGGCTCATCGGTACCGGCGGGGGGATCATCTTCAAAGGATCGGGCTTCCATCAGACGGACTATCGCAGCGAGAGCTACAAAAAGGCCGCTAAAGCCGACTCCGACGGCGCCAACGGCAAGACCACCAAGGACGGCAAGAGCGAATCGACCAAGCCGGAACCAACGGCGAAAAAAGGACCTACCTCGAGCGGTGAGACGACCTAGTGTTGTGTCGCCGAATGGACGGCGATTATGCTAACCGAGCCGCGCCCGTCAGGAAGCGGTTTTGGAATAGCAACCGCTGTCCGCTCCCTGACGGTTGCGGCTCGGATTGGCTCCGCGATTGCGCTTGGGGTTCGGATTCAGGTCGCAGCGTCTATCAAGGCGTCTTGTGCGCGTCGGGCGCGGCGGTCGCGCCGGGTTGGTTGCCGCGGGGTTGCGGCGTCTGCGCGGCGGCGCGGGCCTGCATACAGAGCTTCACCAGCGCGTTGATTTCGTTCTGTAGGGCCGGGAACTGGGTGCCGGCGATGATCGCGGCTTCGAGCTTGCCGGCGGCCTCGGTGATGACACCGAACCCGTGACTGCTTCCCTCACCTTGGAGGCAGCGAGCCAAGTGCTGCAACCGCTTGAGGTCTTGTTGAACGACGCACGCCTCGACGGCTCGTATCCGAATGGGCAACTCCGCAACGAACGTCTGGATGAGGTCCGTCATCGAGGCGTGGTCGCGGAAGGTGCTGGAGAGGGGTTCTTGTCGCAGCGACTCCAAGAGCACGGCGAGGTCGGCGCGGGCGTAGGGTTTGGGAATGTATTCGTCGCAGCCGGCGGCCAGGCAGCGCTCCTGGGCTCCCGGCTCGGTCAGGCCGGTGGCGGCGACGATCCTCCCGCTGTAGCCGCGGCGACGCATCTCCTGCACGGCGGTGAATCCGTCCATAACCGGCATGTCCATGTCGATCAAGATGAGGTCGTAGGCGTGCCGGGCGACGCGTTCGAGGGCGACCTTTCCGTTCTCGGCGTGATCCACCTGGGCGTTGAGTTGCTGCAAGTGAAACGTCGTCAAGCGCGCGATGGAGGGGTCGTCATCGACGAGCAGCACGCGGCTCTCGACGGCTTCGGCGCAGTAGGCCGCGGGGTTGATCTGGTGGTCGAAGCACACCGCGACCTCATGCACGTTGGCTTCGAGATAACGACAGCGCACCACCGTCGCGGGGACGTCGTCCCATGTTCCGTAGCTGGTGGCCAACTGCACGACGCACCGCGTTTGGGTGTGGACGTAACCGCCGTGAAGGAATGCCAGGCCGTTGGCACTGATGTTGCGGCCGATGACGAGATAGGGGATAGGCGCGGCGAACCCCGGCTGCTGCATATAGACGACGAGGGTTTTGACCCTGTATTTGTATCGGGAACTCCGCCGCTCGGGGGGTGCGGCGCCGGAGGTGGCGTCCAGGCCGTCCAGGAGCTTGTGAATCCGTTCCTCGTCGAGGCGGATGGTCTTCAGCAATCGTTGATCCGGTTCGGTTCGGTCCACAACACCCCGTTCACAGGGCCGACGCCCGCCAATCTCGCCTAGGACACACGCCAGGTCGCCTCTCGCCGGCGGGACGACTCTCGCCGCGCATCACTGCGCAGGGCCGGCCCCCGCGCCGGTT
>CAYQZH010000135.1:0-11386 GCA_964421865.1 uncultured Phycisphaera sp.
GAGGACCTTCCCGTCTGGAAATCCGCCGAGGAGCTGGCTGTCAAAGTCTACGCCCTCACCAAAGTCGTCGCGTTCAACACAAGTGGCGGCCTGCGCGACCAACTTCGCCGCGCGGCGTTGTCCGTATCCAACAACATCGCCGAGGGCTTCGAACGCGGCACGACGGCGGAGTTGTTGCAATTCCTTTACATCGCCCGCGGATCGGCCGGTGAAGTCCGTTCCATGCTCCGTTTCTGTGATGGCTGGCCGGACGCCGCCGATCTCAAATCTCAAATCTCAAATCTCATATCGCTGTCCGAGTCCTGTTCTCGCCAGCTCCGTGGCTGGGCCGACAGTCTGCAAAACTCGGACATCCAAGGCCAGCGGCACTTGAACGACCAGACCCGCCGCACATATGAATCCCAACGCCGCGCCGAGGCGTTCCTGAAGCAGGTTGACGAGGTCGTTCGGCAACGTACCGACGCGTCCAGCACCATGAGCCGACCGGACTAATCCGAGTCACGGGCGGGGGAAGTGGGCTAAGACGGTAGGCGCCGGCTCTGAGCGCGGAACCACCGGAAGAGAGCAGTTTCGCTCAGGCACGACTTTGGGTACGATGCGTGAATGAGACTCCAAGTCCTCCTCATCCCGGCCTTAGCTGGTTGTTCTTTTATGTTCGGTTGTTCGTCGGGCGATCCGGCACCGAAGTTTATGGCGGAGGTGGATCGCGCCCCGGCGGAGAAGCGTCCGCCGAATTGGGAGCACACCAAGGCCTTGATGGCCCGGCCGGTGCCGAAGGTGGGCGACCCGGCCGCGGACTTTACGCTCAAAACCGTGGACGGGGCGGCGACGATCACGCGGTCGCAGTTTCAGTCCGATCGCCCGCTTGTGCTCGTCTTCGGCAGCTTCACCTGACCGCCCTTCCGGCGTCAGGCTGACGCCCTGGAGCGGATGTACCGGGAGTATCACGACCGGGCGGCCTTTCTCTTCGTCTACATCCACGAGGCCCACGCCTCCGACGAATGGCAGATGCCCGCCAACGTCAAGGAAGGCGTCGTCTTCGAGCAACCCAAAACGCTCCCCGCGCGGCGGTCGGTGGCAACTCAATGCTGCTCGCGGATGAAGCTCTCGATGCCTTGCGTGGTTGACGATCCCGATAACAAGGTAGACTCCCTCTACGCCGGTTGGCCCGAACGCCTGTTCGTCATCGACGCCGCCGGCCGCATCGCCTACGCCGGCCAACAAGGCCCCTGGGGCTTCAAACCCGAAAAAGTCGAACGCTGGCTCAAGACCCACATCGGCCCGCCGAAACGATAGATCACACGCCGGGCGGGGCCTTGCACGCGCGCCTGCCATCGGGTAGATTGCGGGGCTCTGGAAAAGGTTGAAAGATCGGGGGCGAGTCGGGAGGGCCCGGGTCGCCTGCCTCCGGGATGAGACGGTATGCACTACCCCCACCGCGTCAGCAAGATCAAACGAGCGCGGAAGCAGGGCTTTCGCGCTCGCATGAGGACCCACAGCGGGCGAAAACTCCTCAGCCGCAAGCGTCGTCACGGCTTCCACAAGATCAGCGTGTGCTAGGTGGAGGGCGGGGGCGCCTTGGGGCGGGGAGATCGACCGCGCTGGGTCTGCGCCGAACTCTTGGTAGAATGTCCCTGGATCGTCGCCGACGCGGAAGACGCGAGGTGTCTCGCGTCCGCGGTGACGAGCGGTTCTTACGCGCCATCCGTCGGCTCCTCGCGGTGCCGATCGTCGGTGCAGGTGTTCCGCGCGACCCTTGGACGTGCGGTCGGCTTCTTGCCGGGTAAAGTGGACGACCTATGGTAGATCAGAATCTCATCGCCGAGTTGGACTCGGCGGGCGGCGGACTGGACGCGGAAATAGCGGCACTTTTCGGCAACGCCGAGAACGCCACCCTCGTCGAAAAGATCATCGGCGAGAACGAGGAAGAATACAAACCGGGTACGATCCTCAAAGGGATCGTGGTCGGGCGCGCCGGCGACGACATCGTCGTGGACGTGGGCCTCAAGAGTGAGGGTCTGATCCCGGCCGAGGAGTGGGACGACAGCGGGTCGGTGGACCTCGGGGACGAGGTGCAGGTTTGGCTGGAGACCGTCGAGTCGGACAGCGGGCACATCATCGTTTCCAAGCGCAAGGCCGACCGCATCCTCAACTGGCAACGAATCCTCACCAGCAAGAAGGAAGGAGACACGGTCGAGGGTCGGGTGATGCGGAAGATCAAGGGCGGATTGCTCGTCGACATCGGCTACCCCGTTTTCCTCCCCGCCTCGCAGGTGGACGTTCGTCGCCCGGGCGACATCGGCGAGTTCATCGGCAAGACCGTCCAGGCCAAAATCCTCAAAATCGACACCGAACGCCGCAACATCGTGATCTCCCGTCGGAAGATGATCGAGGAGGCCCGCTCGACGGCCAAGGAAGCGCTGATGAGCACCCTGGAGGTCGGGCAAATTCGCAAGGGGATGGTGAAGAACATCGCCGACTTCGGGGCATTCGTGGACCTTGGCGGCATCGACGGATTGCTGCACATCACGGACATGAGTTGGGAGCGCATCGGACACCCCTCGGAGATCCTGAGGATCGACGAAGAGATCGAGGTCAAGGTCCTCAACGTCGACCGCGGCAAGGAAAAGATCGCCCTCGGCCTCAAACAATTGAAGGTCAACCCGTGGGAAGAAGTCGAGCAACGTTACCCGGTGGGCAACCGTCTCAAGGGCGAAGTGGTCAACATCATGAACTACGGGGCCTTCGTGAAGATCGAGCCGGGCGTGGAGGGACTGGTGCACATCAGCGAAATGAGCTGGACGCGGCGGATCAACCACCCCTCGGAGATGCTCACCGTCGGCGACGTGATCGACGTCATCGTCCTGGAGATCAACAAGGGCAAGCAGGAGATTTCGCTGGGGATCAAGCAGACCCTGGAAAATCCTTGGACGCACGTGGCCGAGAAATATCCGCCCAATACCCGTATTCAGGGAAAGGTCCGCAACCTCACCAATTATGGGGCGTTCGTGGAGATCGAAGAGGGCATCGACGGGTTGCTACACGTTTCGGACATGAGTTGGACGAAGAAAATCGGGCACCCGTCCGAAGTCGTGAAGAAAAACGATGCGATCGAATGCGTGGTTTTGAAGGTGGAGGAGGCGAAGCAGCGCATCGCCTTGGGACTCAAGCAGTTGCATGAGGATCCGTGGGCGAGGGCGGTCCCGGAAAACTACATTCCCGGCCAAATCGTCGAGGGTACGGTCACCAAAATCACCAATTTCGGCGTTTTCGTGGAGTTGGAAGAGGACCTCGAAGGGCTATTGCACGTCAGCGAATTGGCCGATCATAAGGTCGAAGACCCCCACGCCGAGGTCAAGATCGGCGACAAGCTGTTGGTGAAAATCCTTCGGGTGGACCCGACCGAGCGGAAAATCGGGCTGTCCAAGAAACGGGCCGAATGGTCCGCCGAACAAGACGCGGAATCCGGCGTATCCGGCATACCCAAGGTCCGACGCGGCGGGCTTCATGCTTCCGCCGGGGAATCCGCGGACGCGACGCGATCGGGGGCGGAGTCCGGCGACGGAACAGCCGATGATTGACCCGGATGAGGCGTCGGGCTGTCTCCGCTCGCGGGAACGATCTGGGTGGAGGGTGGAACCATCGCTGTCGATACCGGCCTACAAGTTTACCTCCGTCAGATCAACGACGCCCCGCTTCTTTCCGCCGAGGAAGAGAAGCGCCTAGCCTCCATTGTCCGCAACGGTCAGCGGATGGCCGACCGCTTCGCACACGGTGAGGTCTCGCTCGCCGAACGCGAGCAGGCCGAATCCGACGCCGGCGTCGCCCGCGAGACGATGGTCAAGTCCAACCTCCGTCTCGTCGTCAACATCGCCAAGAAGTACGCCAAACGCGGCGTTCCGCTCAACGATCTCATCAACGAAGGCAACCTCGGGCTGATTCGCGCCGTCGAGGGGTTCGACCCAGACCAGAACACGCGCTTCAGCACGTACGCCTCGTGGTGGATCAAGCAGTCGATCAAGCGGAGCCTGATTAACAGCGACAAGCCGATCCACATCCCGGCCTACATGGTGGAGATGATCTCGCGTTTCCGCGAGGCCCGCGAGCAGTTCCTGGAAACGGAAGGCCGTCCCCCCACCACCGCGGAACTGGCCGAACGGTTGGAAATGACCGTCAGCAAGCTCAACCACATCCGCAGCGCCGTTAAGGCGGTCTCCACCCCCACCAACGACGCCGACGGGGCCAACGGTCAAAGCCTCACCGAAGGCATCGCCGATTCGAGGACGCCCCTGCCGGAAGATGCGATGTTCAATGAATCCGAGGCCGCCAAGATCGTGCACCTGCTCAGCGACCTCGAGGAACGGGAGTCGAAGATTCTGCGGATGCGCTACGGCCTGGACGGCTCCGAACCGATGACGCTCAAGGAAATCGGCGTCGCCATCCATCTGACCCGCGAGCGCGTCCGGCAGATCGAGTGCGAAGCCCTCCGCAAGATCAAAGAGCACATCGTCGGGGACGAGTAACGCCAACCGACACTCCGATTCTTACCGGTGTTGCATGCACGCAACGCCCGCGCGCTACGAGGCCCATCATGCCGTCCGCGGATGAGCCTTCCGGGGACCGGCTTGTGGTCTCTTCGAGGACATGGGATTATCCGTGGAAGAATTCGTAGCCCTGCTCTGAACCCACCGCCGGTCGATCCGGGTTGGCCCCCACCGACGAACCCTGGGGCGTCCGCGAATGCCGCATTGTCCAGCCCGATGGGCATACCTTTCGCGTCAGTGCGCCGCTCGGTGAGGCTCACCAGTAGACACGCCTTCCATCGACCGCAGGTATGCCCTGTGGTAAGCGGCTTCCCCGGTGGCATGCGCTCCGCATCATGCTCGACCGTTGATCAATTCCGGAGGGTACTCGCGTTTTCTTATGATCGCCGGCAGCAATAGCCCGTTCTGAGTTGCCTGAGTAGCCATCTGATTCTGCTGGGTCTCGTTTGGCAGGTCAGTTTCGTGGTGGAGCTTGCCGAACACCGGGTCGCGCTCGTCCTCCCTGTAGCGCGGCGGCAGTGGCGGTCGCAAGTCCTCCGCCAGATTCGCGTGGGTCAGGAAGCACAGTCCAGGAAGGTCACCCGACGGTCGAATCTCGAAGTGGTTGCGAAATCGAAGCAGGGCGTCTCTTGATTGCAGAGTTTTGTCGCGAAGCGTGAAACTCAACGTTCGTTCGTCACCGCGAGGTGCAAATGCAGCGGCAAGGACCTGGCGATTCTTGACCTCGTTCTTCTTGGAGAAGCGTCTAATGAACTGGCGGTCCGCTCGATCCATCGGTCAACGCGCGTGGATCCAACCGAGTGACGAACGGACCTCCTTCATGTTTCGAGGTTCAAACCAGTCTGGTTGCCCACTCACGGCGGCGCGGATCGCTCGGATTCTATCGCCATCGGCGTAAAACGTAATCCGCCGCCCGGTCTCCATTGAGTGTGCCAACACCGCAGCACGCCCGCCGTTGGCCACGAACCCCACCACGTCAATCCACGGTTGTCGGTGGAATCGCATGGCCAGTTCGCGAGCGACCTCGATAGCCCGCGAAATGCTAACCTCGGTAGGACGGGCAGTCTCGCTTTCTGGAATTTCGTCCAAATCCTCGTTGATTTCGCGACGAACCGATTTGAGTAACGAGTCGACGGCGGCAGCGCTCTGCACGCCTAAACTGACTGGCGTACGCCCTGTTTCCAGGCGATCAGCACCTAGCTCCATTGCTGCCTGCCCTCTAAGCCTTATTCCAGGCGGTACTTCAGCCCCTTGTTCCGGGTCCGGGATCCTGACATCTCGGCTTTGACTCGCCGAACCACGTGGGCGGCATGCGTACCAGCCTCCGTAAACCAAGTCTGGGGTAGGATCGTTCTCCTCGATTGGAGAGGCGCAAACCGTTGCAGCGCTAGCCCGCGTTTCCATTCGAGAACCCCCACTCGTCTTTTGCTCGATCAGAGATCAGATCGGCAAACAGAACCTGCAGCTCGTCGTGAACGGCATCGAGGCAGGCAAACGCGTCATCCCCTGGGTCAAGTCGCCGTCCCGCTGCAGTCGTCAGGAGATAGCCGCCCTCCCTTTCGGCACCAGCGGTGCGTTCGGCACCGCGAACCTCAAAGCGAAGATCAACTCCATTCTGGGCCTGCCATGCGACGATTTGCTCTTGGACCGTCTTGGCCCCGATGGTTGTGCCGGTCAAGTGCTCGTCCTTCAGATAGGGTCGCGGGTTCTCGACCCGAATGAAATTTACGTACGTCATGTTCGCTATGCACGGCGACAGATCCGCCACACCCACGCACCCCTGCAGATGGTCGATCGCGTCATGGACTATCGCTCTGAGTCGCCCATACCTCGGATAGTCAGGGGCATGTTCAGAAATCGCCCGGCGCCATCGTGCGGCAACCATCTGCTGCTGAAGGTGGAGGGAAAGACCGTGCGGTCCACCGGCGTATTCTGCCCCGGGCAATGCTCCGGGGGCGATCAGCATCTGCGGGTTGGACAGAGCTGGACTCGTTTCCAGTAGGGTCGGCGGAGAGACGTTCGGGAACTCACTTCCTAACTTGTGGTGAAGGTCCGAAACGAGGCGGAAGTCAATTCGAACATTGGTTGCAAAATAGAGCCGCACGACGGCCTCTACCAAGGGTAGGTTCGTGAACTTGAGACTTCGGCTCGCGCGCGTCATCTGTGGCACTCCGAATTCGGTACCCCGCTATGGTAGCAGCACCGGTTCTGCAAGCCAACCCAGTGGCCCTCCAGGTTACCACGCCCGGTTGCGTGCGTGGGAGTCCCACGCTGGTGGGGTCTCTTTGAGTAGTACCCCCGCGAGCGGGTCGGGGGCAACGAGGACACTCTGATTATCGAGGGCGTCTCTTGAACGTCCGGCCGCGTAGGGCGGGCTCGGCCCGCCGCAGCCCGTGCTCGCCTTCTTGTTGTACCATGTGGGTGACGGCGGGTACAACCAGCCCAACGGCAACTGGCATTATGAGGGAACATCATCATGGCCATTCAGAATGTTTCCACGGTGGTTCCGGCGCTGGATCGTGTGGATCGGCGGATCGTGGCGTGGATGAAGCGGAATGGTTTCGTCTTTTTGCGCGTGTCGCTGGCCATTGTGTTCATCTGGTTCGGGATCCTCAAGCCGCTCGGGAAAAGCACGGCCAATGAATTGGTGGAGCGGACGGTCTATTGGGTGGATCCGCACTGGTTCATTCCCTTTTTGGGTTGGTGGGAGGTGACGATCGGCGTCTGCATGTTGATCCGCCCGTTGCTGCGGGCGGCGATCTTGCTGTTGCTCTTGCAGATGCCGGGGACGATGTTGCCGCTGTTTCTGCTGCCGGAAGTCTGTTTTGTGCAGGTTCCGTGGGTACCCACGCTGGAAGGTCAGTACATCATCAAAAACTTGGTGCTGATCAGCGCGGCCATCGTGGTCGGCGGGACGGTGCGGGAAGGGTCTGGAAACCGCCCGTTAGGAAAGCCGCGTGGGGCGCGCTCGGCCCGCCGCTCCGTGTAGTCGCTTTCTCACCCCGCCACGCCGGTGACCGCGGGTAAAACCCGCCCTACTGCTCGCCGTCCGTCGTCCGTCGGGCGGATCGCTTGCGGGCGAGCGGTTGTACATGGGGAGACCGCTGCCGTGTGACATGTCCGTGACACGCGCGTTACGGTCCGCGGCCGGGGCGCGGGCCGGCGGCGGGACCGGCGCCACCCCCTGGCCCGGGACCGCCGCGGAAGCCGCCGCCGGGGCCGAGCGGCGGCGCGTTGATGTCCCGCTCATTCATGCGTTCGCGCATGACCGAGAAGTAGGCCATCTGCCTCGCGGCGCGGTCCGGGTCGCGCGTTTCGGAGCGCTGCTTGCGATCCTCGCGCGATTGAGGGCCGCCCCTGCCGGCGAAGCGCGGGCCCTGTTGGGCGGCGTTCTTTTCACCGTCTTTCTTCTGTTCTTTTTTGCGCCGCTCATCACATTCCTTCATGGGTTTTTGCCACTCGTCGATCTGGCTGTCGAGGACAGCGGTCTTTTCTTCGTTGGAGGCCGCGAAGTATTCATCGACGCGTTTCTGCATTTCCCGCTCCCAGACGGCGCGCATGTTCTCGGCGATCCGGCGGCGCTGCTCATCGGTGAGATCGTCGCGGGGCATCGTCTCGCGCATGGTTTCGCGGAGCTTATGGGGTTCCTGGGCTTTGGCTTTCAGCGACTCGACCGAGAGCTCACGCGGGATCGCCACGCCCCCCGCCTTGGCGCTGGGACCGCGAAAGACCGCCCAGGCGGATCCGCCGACCGCGACGGCGCACAAACTCGTGATGATCCAAGTCCGCGGCGTGTGAAAGTTGGGCATGGTTATGAGCGTCAACTCCTAATTTTCGAAATCGGTCACGTGACCGTCGCTGTGGAGATAGCGCCGCGCGCCGGGTTTTCCGGCGGGGCCGTGGAAATTGTTGTAGTCGCGCAATACAGAGAACGCGTTGTCGGCGACTTTGACATCGGCCCCCCGCGGCCCGCGCTCGAACAACGCCGCGACCTCCGGGGCGGTCAGCCCTCCCAGGGGCGGCCTCGTGCGGTATTCGTAGCTCGATCCTGCGGACTGAAAGTAGGTCAGCCCGTTGTTGGGCGCGAGTCGTCCATCGCCGGATACGTCGTTGGGGCCATGAAAAACCGCCGGGTCGCCGACCTCCATCCGAAGTACGTCGGCGATGCGGATCGCCTTGGGCCCCATGAGCGGAGACGGGCCGACCGAGGGCATGCAGGAAGCGTAGGGGAAACGGTCGCGGCTGGCGGACATGTACACCTGCAAGGCGGCGCCGATCTGCCGCAGGTTGCTCGCGCAGGCCGTACGTTTGGCGGACGAACGGGCGCCACTCAGGGCGGGCATAAGAACTCCCACGAGCAGACCGATCACGGCGATCACCACCAGTAGCTCGATAAGAGTGAATGCCCGACGCATGGCCGATGTCATCCCCGTGGGTGGACGCGACCGGAGGGAGCGTCCGGTTCCATAAAAGCTCTGCAAGTCTACCCTGTTTAACGGTGCAAAGCATCCCCTATTGCCGTCAAAACTCGTCCGTTGGGGTGCCCGAACCGACGCCTTCCGCCGTCTCCGGTAAAAAAGCCGTGACCGAGTCAGACGACCTGCCCGGTGGGACGCCGCCGCCGTAGGTGCTCGCTCACGCCTCGCCTTGACCGGTCAATACAACGACGTCCGGGCCGGTTCGAGGTCCAGGCCGTAGCGCTTCATTTTCTTGTAGAGCGTCGTACGATTGATGCCTAGTTGCTCGGCCGTGAGTTGCCGGTTCCACCCGTTGGCGCGGAGGGCGGCCTCCAGGATGCGCTTCTCCGGCTCCTCCAAGGCTTCCTTCAACGACATCGGTTGATAACTCTCCGGCGGCGACTCCGAGGCGGCGGCGGAGATCAGTTTGGCGGGCAGATCGTCCACGCCGACGGTGTGACCCTTGCAGAGTACGACGGCACGCTCGACGACGTTCTCCAGTTCGCGGACATTCCCCGGCCAGCGGTACCGTTGCAGCGTCTGCATAGCCGCGGGGTCGAAGTCGAGAATCCGGCGACCCATCTCCGCGCAGAAGCGATTGAGGAAGTGACGCGCCAGCAGGGGGATATCGCCGACGCGTTCCCAGAGGCTGGGCATGTCGATGGCGACGACGTTGATGCGGTAGAACAGGTCTTCTCGGAATCGCCCGGCCTTGGTCTCGGCATCCAGGTCCACATTGGTCGCCAGGAGGACGCGGGTGTCCACCGTTTCGATCTTGTTGCTGCCCACCGCCTCGAACTGGTGGGACTGTAGGAATCGCAACAGTTTGACCTGCAAACCGGGCGAGGCGGCGGAGATTTCGTCCAGGAAGATGGTCCCTCCGTCGGCGGCCTTGAACTTCCCCGCCTTGTTGGCGATGGCCCCGGTGAAGGCCCCGCGGGCGTGGCCGAACAGTTCGCTCTCCAGCAGCGTCTCCGGGATCGCCCCGCAGCTTACCTCGACGAAAGGCTTCCCGGCCCGCCCGCTGAGTTGGTGAATCACCTTGGCGATGAGGGATTTTCCCGTTCCCGACGACCCGGTGATGAGCACGGTCACGCGTGAAGGGGCGACGGACTCGACGAGGTCGAACACTTTGAGCATCCGGTAATCGTGACCGACGACGCTCTCCAGACCGAAGCGCACGTCGAGCGTCTGCTTGAGGATGCGGTTTTCGCGGAGGATCGCTTGTTGGGCAAGGGCCCGCTCGACGCAGACCCGCAACTCGTCGTCGATGATGGGCTTGGTGAGATAATCGTACGCCCCCATCTTGATCGACTCGACGGCGCTTTCGACGGTGCCATAGGCTGTCATCATCACGACGACCGTTTCGGGTGATCGTTTGCGGACGAGGTGGAGCAGTTCAAAGCCGTTGCCCCCCGGCATATTGACGTCGCTGATCATCAGGTCGATCGGCCGGCGATCCATCGCCTGCCCCGCCTCGGCGAAGGAGACGGCGCCCTCGGCCTGGTAACCCTCCAGACGAAGAAACTCGCAGAGGGAATCGAGGATGATGCGGTCGTCGTCCACGACGAGGATCGTCGCGGTTGGTTCGTTCTTCGCGATCATTGACTCTTGGTCCTTGCGGATCCGCGTTGCGTCACGACGGGTCCGCCGGGCTTCACGATGGGCCCGGGGGCTGGACCAATCGCCGCCGGTATTCGCACGGTGAAAACCGCCCCGCCGTTTTCGCCCTGCGAGGCCGTGATCGTCCCCCGCATGTCCTCGATGAAGTCCTTGCAAATCGCCAAGCCCAATCCCGTTCCCTTGCCCGGCGGCTTGGTGGTGAAAAACGGCTCGAAGACTTTCTCGACCGGCTCGGGCAGGCCCACGCCGGTGTCCGCGACGCGAAGGACGACCTCGTCGTCGACGATTCCGCTGGTGATCGTCAGACGCCCGCCGTCGGGCATGGCGTCGATGGCGTTGCGAAGCAGGTTGCAGCAGACCTGGTATAGCCGGCTCCCACGGACGGTGGGCATCGTCGGAGTCTGAAAATCGGCGGCGACCACGACGTGATGTTCCTCCGCCGCGGCGGCCAGGCTGCGGATGGCTTCGTCGATCACTTCATTGATTCCCACCGCATCGAACTCTCCCGACGTGCTTCGCGAATACTCCAGGAGATCGCCGATGATCTGCACCATGCGCATCAACCCCGTCCGCGACTCGGCGAGGTAAGTCTTGAGCTTCGGCTCCTGCCCTGAGCCGCGAAGGGGTGGGGCATCGCCAACGATTCGCAACGCCAGGTTGATGTAGCGGAGGATGCCGTCGAGAGGGTTGTTCAGCTCGTGGGCGACACGCGCCGCCAGCTTGCCCAGCGACGCCAGCCGCCGCGAGACCTCGTGCTGTTGA
>CAYQZH010000136.1:0-7422 GCA_964421865.1 uncultured Phycisphaera sp.
CAACATCGACGAGGTCCCGCAGCTCTTGAATGTTTTGTTCGGGCAGATGAGTCTGATGGGGCCGAGACCCTCGCCGGACGACGAGAACCAGCTCTGTCCGGCCCGGCGGCGCGCACGGCTGTCGGTCAAGCCGGGGATCACGGGGTTGTGGCAGGTGCTACGGCTTCGCGACGATCCGGACACGGACTTCCAAGAGTGAATCTACTACGACGTCGAGTACGCACGGCACCGATCGCTGTGGCTGGATTGGCAGACTCTGGTCGGCACGCCGTGGGCCATTTTCGCCCCGCGGCGGCTATCCGGCTTCCTCGCCAAGCTCGCACCAATCGGCATCTGCCGCCACGCGGGTCAAATCGGACGCCAACCGGTCGTGCATGTGCCGGTCCAGTACTACAACGCTAAGGAGTCGTACATAAGTAAAGGTTACAAATCATCGCGGCGTGATGACATAGTTCCAGTCGCCGTGAAAGTCGGCTGATGTCCATGGCACGCGTTCGAGTTCGGCACGAGAAACTTTTTCGCCCGGCGAATAGGGACGCCGATCGAGTGCCGCCCTGATTTTCAAACCCCTTGCGGCCGTCGTGTTCGCGATCAACTGAACGATGACCTCGTGACTGACCAGTGGCCGGCCTCGCCAGTTCATGGTGATGTGCGAAAACATCCGACGCTCGATCTCGCTCCACGGGCTCGTCCCCGGTGGAAAATGGCAGACCGTCAGGCGTAAGCCGAGGCGGTCGGCCAACGCCTGCAACGCGACTTTCTACAGACGCGATCGGGGAGCAGGGATTGTCGAATGGCGAGTGTCGATTGTCGAATGAAGGCGAGGACGCAGCCGGGCGGAACTGGGCAGGGTGAAAAAAGTGCCTCTAAAATCAGAATGTCCCTGTTGATCTTACTCTCGGCTGGTCGCGCGCGATCAAGGTGATTGATACACAAAGTTGATGACCGCTCTGCCACAATCCCTGCAATCGTCGTCGCCGTCCGCACACGCCTGGTCCAGGTCTTGAAGCGACTCGGGTCTCGTGAATCCATTGTCTCGGTCGAGTTCGAACGCGCTAACCACTCAAACTGACCGATTTTATGCCACGAGGAGCTTCTCCAAGCGGCGAATGACGGCACGCTCATGACTCACCTTGGCCACATCTTTGACCGCTTCGTTCCAGACCCTTTGCCGCAGTTCTTGTTTGAGCTGCCAGATCGGCGGAAGTCGAAGCACGTTCTTGGCATCCTTGCGGCCTTGGGCACGTTGGGCCTCCAAGCCCACGTGGGTCAGGCAGGCCTAGGCGCAGTCGACCAGGTGCAGGTGTCTAACCACAGCCCGGTATCGCAGTACGCGATAGGCGCCCAGCCCCAGGTTCTGCTTCTCATCCTTGATCAGCAGTTCCATGGACCAGCGACGCAGGTAGTCCCCAACCACCCTGTTGGGCGATCGCTTCAAATCGTTGGTCACCAAGGTGATGACCGCGCCGTCCCCGCGCCTCCGCGAGAAGACGACGTTAACTTCTCCCAGTTTCTTCATCGTTCCGACACGCCCGGCCCCACGGTAGCCATGCGTCCGCTGCAGCCCGGTGACATTCACCCACTTCCCCGAGCGACGCAGAACGTTCGGGGCATACGAAGTCAGGCGATGTCCGCCGCGGGACGACCCCTCAACGGTCGGCCGCCGGTTGGACTTGGCCACCCCGATGTCATGCCAGCCCTTGTTTTCCACGGCCCGCACTACGTTGCCGCACAAGTAGTAGGAATCAAACAAGACGGTGACCGGAACGTCGGAAGGGAAGGGCAACGAAGCGATCGCTCGCGCCGCCAGTCTTGTCCTGAGCCTCGAAGGATCGGTCAGGGTGGTGAAGGACACGCCGAGCTTGGCCGCGTCCTGTTTCTTGACGTACAGCCAACTGCCCCAGGGGATGGTCACGCCGCGATAGTACAGGCAGGCCTTGAGGATGGTGTGCCCCGTGGCGTAGCGTTTTTCGGCGTGAGGATAGAGCTTGCCGACCGCCTCCATCCCTTCGAGGCTCAGGGCAAGCTTCTTGGCTCGCTTGAGAGTCTGGGTGTCGTCGAGGATGAAGTAGATCGTCTCCCCCTGGCGATAGAGCCGGCTGAACCGCTGCAAGGCGATGGCCCGCAGGACCTCCGATTCGTCCCAGTGGCTTGGCCACCGGAACTCGCCGTCGTTGGTGCGGTGGGTGTGCCCTCGGAGCAGGCCGTTGAGCCGCCCAACGGTGTGCTCGACCCCCACGGCCATGGCCATGACCCATCCCCAGAAGTGCGGCCAGGCGGGTTTGGAGAAGAAACGGCGCTGCGGGTGAAAAAAGCTGGACAAAACGCGGGGCGTTGTGCCGATGGTCATCCTGCGGTGGTCCTCCTGACCGGGTGTCGTTTCCAACACCGGTATCGGCAGGAAACACCGCTTTTTTGTGGCCCGATCCGCGTTCACGACGAAAATCGGTCAGTTTGAGTATTGAGCCGCTGCGCCTTCCGCGCCCGCTCCGCGCGCCGGCAGCGCGGGTTTTGTTTCACGTGGAACAACGTTGGTGCCAACATGGCACTGCTCTTCATTCGATAATCGACATTTAGCAATCGGCAATTGGCAATTGCCCCGTGGAGTGCCACCATCGTGTCGCTTCCGCTCTACGCTCGGATTGTCCGCGGGCTTGCCGGTGCGGCCCTGGTCCCTTCGTGCCTTCGTCCCTTCGTCCCTTCGTCCCTCCATCCCCTCCATCTCGGCTTTTCGGCGTTTTGCCGTTTCCGTCCGTGCCTACCTGCCTTCGTAACTCGTAACTGCCGTTCGGTGCTCGCTCCGCGATCGTCTCCCCCTGCTCCGCGCCCCACAGGCCCCTCGAGCCGTGCTCCGTGATCCGGCCCCTGTCGTGTCTGCCCGCGAGTTACTACCGTACCCCCCGATGTGGAACGTCTATGCCCTGCTTGCCGCGACGACCCTGATCGCCGGTTTGACGCCGATCGCCGCCCGGATGGCGACGGCCGAACTGCCCCCGCTGACGCTGGCGTTTTGCCGGTTCGGATCGGCCGGCGTGCTGCTGCTGTTGACCGGCCGGGCGATGGGACTGCGCTGGTCGATTACGCCCTCCCAACGGCGTGTGCTCATCGTCCTCGGAGCGCTTTGTGTGCCGATCAACCAGACCGGCTTTCTGTTTGGGATCAAACTGGCCAACGCCTCCCACGCCGCGATCGCCTACGCCCTCGTACCGCTGCTGGTGTTTTGGATTTCCCTCGCTCTGCGGCGCACGACGCTCACCCTGCGGATGACCTTGGCCTCGTTGTCGGCCTTTGCGGGCGCGACGGTGGTCGACCTGTCCACCGGACCGGCCGTCTCCCAACCCGGGCGATTGGGGTTCGGGCTGATCGTCGGGGACGGGCTGCTCCTCTCGGCGGCGGTGAGTTGGTCGGTCTTCGTGGTCCTCAGTCAGCCGCTGGTCAAGGAGCTGGGGGCCGTCCAAACCCTGACGGCCGCGTTCGTGATCGGAACCGTCTGGCAAGTCCCCCTGGTCGCCGCGGACGGTCTGTGGTTCGATCTATCGACGTTCGATCTCGCTCGCGTGACCTGGCGGGGGTGGACGGGCTTCGGCTTCATCACCCTCGTGACCGCCTACACGAACTACCTTCTGTGGTATCTCGTCACGGCCCGATACGACGTCACCCGCTCGTCGGTGGTGACCAACGCCCACTTCCTCATCACCGTACTGGTGGAGGCGGCGTGGTTTCAGCAAAAGCTCAGCGCATGGGTGGCGGTGGGGTCCGCGCTGCTGATCGCCGGGATCGTTCTGGCGACTTCGCGAGCGGACTCGGTCCCGGTTTCAAACGCGGAGTCGTCTGGTCGGTAGGGATCGACGGTCAGCTTTCCCCGCCGGTGTCGCGGCAGAGGGCGATGGCGAAGAGGCGGTCCTCCTCCGCGTCGTGGCGACGAAGGACGGCGATCAACTCCCGCACGCGCAGGATGAAAACGTCCTTGTCCTCGACCGACTGGTCGGCGATGGCGTCCACGTGGCGGATGAGCCGATCGAGCTGCCCGAGAATGCGAGGATGTTCCCCGCGCAGCCGGTCCCACTCCTCGGTCAACTCACTGGGGATGACGGCGCCGGGCGCCGCGGTCGTCCGCAGGTAGTCCGCCGCGTGGTGCGCGCGAATGTGGGCGTGCAACTGCTTGAATTCCTCGGCGAGTGCTGCGAAACGAGCCGCTTCCGCGTCGCGCTCCAGGCCGGCCTCCAGCACCTCCTCCACGCGTCCCAAGGCCTTTTTGATGGATTCATCCGGCGACGGCCGAGAGCCGACGTGCGGACCCGATGTCGTGGCGGTCATGGCTGTTCCTCCTGTCCCTGCCGATAAGGTCCCCACGGTGTGGCACCGCTTTCCCGCCCGTCCGAATACGGGACGGGAACCCCGTGCCGCACGATGGCGATATCGTCCTTGCACCGTGCATTGTGAACCAGTCGTCGATGTGTTTCAATACTCTCTCGACGATGGTGCGGGTTTTCCCTGGGTGCATCCCGTTTGGGGTGGCGAAAATGCCCACGGGATGTCATTCTGAGCGCCGCGAAGAATCTTCTTACGCGTCTAGATGCTTCGCTCCGAGATTCTTCGCTACGCTCAGAATGACGCGGAACGATTACCCACGCCACCCTTAATGGGATGCGCCCGCGGGTTTGTCCTCACGGCCCCAGACCGGGCCGAAAGGCTTCCGGTGCTGTGATTTGTGCAATTGCACAATCAACCGCGGCGTCTGGGTTGCACATAGTTCCGCCATGAAGTGCTTCTACGTGGTCGTGCTCATTTCCGGCGCGGTCGGCCTAACCGGCGTTTCGTCGTGCCATCCGTCCACAAGTCGGCGCGTGAACCAGACGCCGCCGCAGGTCGATCCGTCCTGGCGGCCCACCGCCGAACAGATCATAGCCCGGACGCAAGCCACGTTCCAACACGCGATCTTCTACAAGCCGCGCGAGGACTCCATGACCGGCCTGGAAATGACCTTCGCCCCGCTCCTTGTTCAAGAGGTTGCCGGGGGCGACGCTCCCGGCGCGCCGGGATTCGGTGCGTTGGTCGCCGCCGACGGGTCGCGTGCCCGGATTGACTCCGAAAAACCGACGCTCTACGCAACGACGGTCACGACGGCCATCGACGGCGCCGACCATGAGCAGGTGGTTTATGTTTGGCGCTACCCGGCTCCTGGCGGCGGCGAGCGTTGCATTTCCCACGAGGGGCGCGGCGTACGCATCACTCTCGGCCAAAACGGGTTCCCGCTCGTATGGGAAGCGCTCTCCACCGATACGCGGACGACGGTCCTTTTCATCGCGGAATCTTTGGAGCAAGCCGCCCGACGCCAATTCGGCGATCCTCTCCCCGGCCGGCGCTTTTCGATCGAACGCGCCGCCGATGAAGCGCCGGACGTGGTTGTGGCCCGGATCATCGACGACGGGCCTGTGCCCATGGGGCCGTACGTCTACCTCGACGCCCCGCCAAGCCGCGCGCTGACGACCGTCCTTTGCCGCTGTAGCCCATCCCAGGTCGAGGCGTTGATCGAAACGCGGTACTACGATCTTCTTCCGTTCGAAACCATCGACCCGAACAACGGGGGACTGATGCGGTGGGCAGGCACACTGGTTTACGGCGAGTCCCGATGCGCCGCACCGGGGAAGTCTCTCGACCGCATCCTCCGTTGGCCGAGGATGTAGCTGCCGCCCCCAAACATCCGACCGAAACCGGGCGGTTTTGGGGCTTGTGCTGACCCGGCGGGCGGCTGTACAATGGAGCTTCGTTCTTTTCGATCGCCGCAATCGGGTCCGGCGAACATATTGAGGAGGGCTCTATGAATCCATCAATTCGAGGAATCGCTAGACGCGACTGTACAGCAATCCGCGGCGCTTGCGTCCTCGCTCTCGCCTGTGTCAGCGCGACGCTAAGCACGGCGGGCATCGCCATCGCACACCCGCCGCAAGGCGCGATCGTGGCGTGGGGAGCCAATGAGGGCGGTCAAATCAACGTTCCCGCGCCGAACAGCGGATTCACGGCCGTCGCCGGGGGCCAGTACCACAGTCTGGGTCTCAAGGCCGACGGCTCCATCGTGGCGTGGGGATACAACGGCTCCGGTGAAATCGACGTTCCCGCGCCCAACACGGGTTTCGTGGGCGTGGCGGCAGGACTGCTCCACAGTCTGGGCCTCAAGGGCGACGGGTCCATCGTGGCGTGGGGATTCAACGACTACGGTCAGACCAACGTCCCTGCGCCCAACACGGGTTTCGTGGCCGTGGCGGCAGGACTGTTCCACAGTCTGGGCCTCAAGGGCGACGGGTCCATCGTGGCGTGGGGATGTGGTAACCCCTGGAACTACGGACAATGCAACGTCCCTGCGCCGAATGCCGATTTCATCGGCATCGCCGCTGGCGGGAACCATAGCCTGGCTCTCAGGGGCGACGGGGCAATCGTGGCGTGGGGATGCAGCGAGGTCTATTGCGACAACTCGGGCTGTTGGTGCACCGCGTCAGCGTTGGGACCCCCTTCGCTGAATAATGGTTTCGTTTCCGTCGCCGCGGGCGGGTTCCACAGTCTGGCCCGCAAGGCTGACGGGTCCATCGTGGCGTGGGGTTGTGAATTACGCACCGACTACGGTCAATGTAATGTCCCCGCGCCCAATGCCGATTTCATCGCCGTCGCTGCGGACAGCAGCCACAGTCTCGCTATCAGACGGGTGGTGGAAGATGCCGACGGCGACGGCGTGGTGGATGGCGACGACCTCTGTCTGGGCTCCGACGTCGGCGAAACCATCGTGATCGACAAATGTGATACCGGCATTGCCAACGAAGTGTCTGACGAGGGGTGTACGCGGGCCGACACCGTGGCCGTTTGCGCCGAGGAGGCCCGCAATCACGGGCAGTTCGTTCAATGTGTCGCGCAGCTCGCCAATGGCTGGAAACGGTCCGGCGCCATCACCGACGCGGATCGCGGGCGGATCATGCGCTGCGCCGCCCAGGCGGACATTCCGCCTTCGGACGACGAACAGACTATCGGGCCTAACCGCGCGGCGCGTCGCCCGGATCGAGCGCTCCAGCGGTTGGATACCCAACAACCCTTGCCCTTGCCCGATAAGAAAGATGGAATACATGAGGTTCCTGGCCGACTGGGTGGGGGGTCATGAACGACTGATTGGAGCCCAAGCAGCGCGTCGAGCGCGCCGTGACTTGGCCATCTGGCAGAACCCCTTTACCGGGCCGCGCCCGTAACTCGTCCGCCTGATCATCGACCGTCGGCAATGTGTAGGGCCCTTGTGTCCGCAAGCTTGCGCCTCATGTTCACCGACATTTTGGTTGTCGTGGGAAGCCGTGTCCCGGCGGGACACGCCGAAAATAGCCCAGCCATTCATGGCTGGGTGAACGGCGTCCGTTCAAGTCGAGTCCCAGAGGGACGGCTGAG
>CAYQZH010000136.1:7432-11382 GCA_964421865.1 uncultured Phycisphaera sp.
TCGCTTTCCCAGCGTTGAAACGCTGGGCTATTCTCACGGCGTCCCGCCCGGACGCCCACGGTCGTGGGCGACTTATGTATGAGCCTCAGGGCTCGCGCCCGGTGCTCTGACCCCACCCGACCACCGGTGCTCGGACCCTACCCGAGCCAATGTCATGCGTTGCAATGGGGACGCCCCCGGATTAGAACATCGCGGTCGGATACAGCGATCCGCAGCATGGAGGCTCAATTTGATGCGATCCATACGACGCCGCCGCTCGGTCGGCCTGGGCTTTCTATCCCCCCTCGCCCTCACGGCCTGCACGATCACGAATGGACCTCCGCCGGCGCCGGTCGATCCGCTCGCGGCGCGGCCGGGAACGGGCACCGCCCAGCTCATCGGGGTCGTGAAATCCGCGGAGGGCGAGACGCCGTTGCCCGTCGGCGGCGTGAGGCTGTCGCTCGGTGACGCCCAGGCGTACTCCAACGTGGACGGCTCCTTCACGCTCTCGAATGTACCGGCCGGTCCCCAGCCGTTCGCCGCGGACGGGAGCGGGGTGCAAGCCGGTGACGGAAAGTACGCCCAGTTCTTCACCTCGCTGAACCTTGCCGAGGAGGAGAAGCGCGTCCTCGAGCGGCCTATCTATCTGCCGTTCGTCCCCAACGCTTCGCAGCGTACGATCGTGCCGGACGGTGTCACCACCGCGACCAGCGGCGACGGCGTCACCGTCGAAATCCCCGCGGGCGGGGCGCGGCTTGGCGGACAACCCTACGAAGGACCGATCGCCATCGTCAACGTCGCGCCGGACCGGACACCGATCGCACTCCCCACGCGATTCGAGGGGCGGACCCGCGCCGTCCTCACCCTTCAACCGGCCGGGATCGACTTCCCGGTTCCCGTGCGGCTCACCGTCCCGGAATCGAGCGGCGATGCGAAATCGGTCTTTCGATCTCTCTGGTCGCTGGACGGTCAAAGCGGGGAGTTCGTCAGCGACGGCGTGGGCAAGCACGATCGAGGCCGGATCACCACGACCGCCGGCGGCGTGCGTGTCTCGGGGTGGCACTTCTTCACCGAGTTGGAACTGTCCGTCCGCGAGCCTTGCCCGGACGAGAATCCCGGCGCGCCGGGACCCGCTGGATGTCTGGCTGCGGCTGCTGCCCTTCTCCGCGATGTTCAATCCGCCGACGCCGTCCGCGTGCCCGGCGCTCGGACGTTGTTCGGGCGGCTCGACGCGGCCTTGGGTTCTCTCCAAAGCTCTGGTGCGAGAATGGATTCTCGCACCAGCGTGGATTCTCGCACCAGCGCGGACACCGTCCGACAGATCACCGCGCCCCTGGTTGCGACCGCACGCGACGGAGCCGGGGAGTATCAGGCCCTCTACCGGGAACTCGGCGACCTCGAGGACCTGTCCATCGGGATCGCCCAACTGCGGGTGGCCTGCAAGGACGTGGTCGTGTGCACCGGCGATGCTGATGCGCTCACGGCGGGCGTGGACGACTTCGAAACGCGGCTCGCCGACGCGGCCGCGAACGTTCAGCAATACGCGTCGCGGTATGATCGACTCAGCGCCGCGACGGCCGCGCTCGCCCCCTTCTACGCCGATCCCGGCGCGCCGGGACTGACCACGGACGCGCTCAGCGCCTTCCGCAGCGTCGCCCAGGAGTTCAACAGGGCCTATCGCGACTTCGCCCCCTTCGCGTCGGCGGTCGACGCCTACGATGCGCTCGTCGACGGCCTGCATCGGCTCGAGCAGACCGCGAGCGCGATGGTGAGTGCCGTCAGCCTTCCCTCCGGCGCGGACGACCTGGGCGGAGCGACCACGCTGCAACGGGTCTGCGACCGGATGGGTGCGACGCGCGTCGCTATCGCCACGGATGGCGTCGCCTCGTTCGACCTCGGTGAGTCCAACGGACGCCTGAACGAGGAGTGCCTCATCGTGGCCATGAATCCGTCGCTCCAACGGACGAGCATTCCCTTGGCGGAACCGAAGTTTGTCGAGGCCCTGCGCTCCTCCGGTTGGCTCGCCTTGACGGCCGGCATCGAAACCCACGCCCTCCCTCCGGGTGCGTTCGAGTCGGGGACGCTGACCGCGGAGGCGCCGGTCCACCGTTGGACGCTCCATGCCCCCCAGCGGCAGGGCTTGCGGGCGGCGTTTGCCGCCGACGCGCCGGCGCTCGCCGGACTATCGACTCCCGATGGGGCCGTCGCGGTCGCCCGCCGCGGCGGATTCGACGTCGTGAATCTCACGAACGAGGAGTCCTTCGGGTTCGAGGTCTATGCCGCCGACATCCAAGGCGACGAAAGAGCACCCTACGCCTTCTCCATGACGCCGAACCCGACGCTCCTTGATTTCGGATCGCCGATCGAAGGAGCCTTCGATGTCGGCACGCAAGCGGCGGTGATCCTCTTCGATGGGCAGACCGGTCAGCGGGTCGCCGTGGAGAGACCCTGCTGCGATCCCGGCGGGACGATGTTCTCCTATGCGCTTCTCGCTCCGGACGGATCGACCGCGCCGCGCGCCGACTTCCAGGCCCAAGCCCCCGGAACCGGCGATGAAGCGTTCGACTTGCAACAGACGGGCATCTATCGTCTCTTGGTGACGCCCTTTGAGGGCGAGTTCCCCGAGTACACGATGGTCGTCCACCTCGCCCCGACCACGCAAGTCTCGCCCTACCCGTTGGGCACCGAAGCGACGGCCGTCATCGACCAAATCGGCGAGGCGATCACCTACACGTTCGTCGGCGGCGCGGGCCAGACGGCGACGATCGAGGGATTGGCCACGGAAGGACCCACGCCCGTGTTGGTCACGATCATCGGTCCGGACGGCGCGAAGGTCGCCGAATCGGAACCGCTCTACTTCGACGGCTCGTCCTTCGCCACTCGTACCCACGTGCTTCCCGCGGATGGTACCTATACGATTTCCTTTTCCGCCGGGCTGAGCGCCGACTCGTCGCTCGGCTCGTTTACCTTCCGCGTCACCGCGGCGGGAAAGTGAGCCGGCGGGATCGGGCGGCGGTCTGATGCGAGAATCCGGTCTGGTGCGAGAATCTATTCTCGCACCAGGGTCGTCGGGGTGAATGAGGTGAAGATCAACGAGATCTTCTACAGCATCCAGGGCGAGGGCAAGCTCGCCGGCGTGCCCAGCATCTTCATTCGCACGACGGGGTGCAATCTGCGCTGCACCTGGTGCGACAGCCCGTCCACCTCGTGGGAGCCGGTCGGCCAAGCGATGGCGATCGACGAAATCCTGGACCGCCTCACCGACTTTTCCGGCACGCACGTCGTGCTCACCGGCGGCGAACCGATGATCGCCGAGGGCGTCGAGGAGCTGACCCGCCGGCTGAAGGAGGGCGGCTACCACCTCACCCTCGAAACCGCCGCCACCGTCTGGAAGGACGTCGTCTGCGACCTTGCGAGCCTGAGTCCCAAGCTCGGCTCTTCGACGCCGTGGACGCGTGCCCAGGGGCGGCACGCCGACGCCCATGAAGACCATCGCCTCAACTTCGACACCATCCGGCGGTTTCTGGCCATGCCCGACTATCAGCTCAAGTTCGTCGTCGATGCCCCCGAGGACCTGACGGAAATTGACTCGATCGTCGCCCGGCTCGGCCACGTGGAACCCGCCAACATCCTGTTGATGCCACAAGGTGTCACTCACGAGGAGTTCGTCACCCGCGGGCGTTGGGTCGCCGACCTCTGCAGGCAACGCGGCTACCGATTTTGCCCTCGCCTCCAAATCTCCCTCTACGGCAACACGCCCGGAAGGTGACGCCCGCCTCGTCGGAACTCAAGGAGTCGTCGCTCGCGGACGGTCGTTGACCGAACCGATTACGGGTTGACCGCCGGAATGTGGATATTTTTCGCTGCTCGAATGTAAATCCTCTCGCTGCCGACATACTGAAAGCCGTCTTTGCACCGGCCAAGCGTATCGCATCAGCCTGTCCTATGCGGGGCTGAGTCGCTTGGCCGCC
>CAYQZH010000137.1:0-11374 GCA_964421865.1 uncultured Phycisphaera sp.
CGCCGACCCAATAGGCATTGCCGAAAACGATCGCGTCCATACCGAATGGATTGAGCGGGTCATCGACTACAGTATGGTCGAATCCCAGTACAATGTAGCCGCCGAACCCGCCTAAGCTGACGACGGACGTGTTGTTCGGGGCCGACGTGCCTCCGCCCAACGGCAGTCCCAACGCACGAGTCGGATCGTTGAAATCGGGGTGATTCACGAATTGCCCCGGCGCGGGTGCGAACTCCAACACTCGTACCGCAAATGGGTGCGTCGGAATCGTGCTCACATGCAGATAGGTGTGCACCGTGGCGCTACCACTGTCCCGCACGTAGAGCCGCCCCAACGTCGGATCGTAGTTCACGGAGAAATAGTTGAAGTCGTTGGCGGCATCCGGGTCAAGACGTCGCACTTCGTCCGGGTTGCTCGAATCGGCCGGTCCCATGCCGCTGAGGGCGTTTGCAACCGCGGACGCGCGAACCAACGCCACGAAGTCAGTTTCACCGCTGCTGGAGAAGTCTCCGCCGCCGACCAGAAGATTCCCTTGGCGATCGAACGCCAGTGGAGATGCGGACAGGACATCTACCACGAGAACGCCGCCTTCTTCAAAATCGAGCGGCGGCCCTCCTTTCAGCGCCGCCGTCCACGCCGCATGGGGGAACGCCTTCACCGCGCCGGTTCCACTTGGACCGCTCGTCTGGAAACCGTTGCCCGTATACAGATTGCCGGCTGAGTCGAACGCAATCCCCCCGGAAGCACCGCCGATGTTGTCGATGATCGTGATATTCGTCGGGCTTGGTGGATTTATACTTGCAGTATCCAGTACCGTGACTAGGCTCGGACTCCCGAAATCCCCGGCCGTCAGGGCGAGATGTGTGTTGTCGATCCATTCAGCGTCGAGATGGCTGGCGGCGAACCAATCGCCCGCGAGCGAATTAGCGTCGAATACGCCCACCTGATAATGGGAGAATGACGTTCCTCCGTTATTGCCCACGGCGATCTGAGTTCCATCAGGCGAAACCCGTATGAATGCGGCGCCGAACGAAGGGAAATCAGCGGCGGGCAGCGTTCCAGTGTGGGTAAAGCTGTGCGAACCCGGACTCGTTTCGAGGTAGACTTGTGCGCCGACAAGGGTAATGACGCGCCCGTCATCCAACATATCGAATGGGCCGGCGCCGGTGGGCAAAGGGAATGAGTACGCATATCGATATCCCGGGAACCTCTGGGCCGGCGCTGCCCTTGCCGGTACGGCGCAGAGCACCCCCACTCCCATCAACCTTGCGATCGAAAACAACCCTCGATTTCGTGTCCTCCGTACGCAATCCATCGGTGCGACTCCTCTCCCCGGCGCGGACTCGACCTCGCGATCCGCAGCCGGTAAAAAGAAAAAACCCGGCGCCGCACGAGGGCGGGGAGCCGGGATTCAGAGTCGTCACAGCCGGGCGCTGCCTTGCGCCGTCAGGAGATCCCGCAAGAGCGGGTTCCGGTTGCCGTCACTGATCGCAGCGCCCCGACCTCGAAGGCACCACTTCAACGAACAGCGATCACCGGCAGGTTTTCTGGTTTACGGATCAAACTACTAGCCGCGCCTTCTCCGCGTTTCCGCGCCCTGCACGATGTGCAACGCGCGGCCCCACGAATGGCCTTGTGCGGCGTTCGTCCCCGATCACAGCGGCGGGTCCACGGTGGATTCGCACCACCTTCCCTTTCGTCCGGCCCAAGCCGGACACCGGCAATCGCAACCTGTTCACTTGTCAAAGAATCGTCAGCCCTTGCCGACGCAAACCCGTGTATACCCGACGCCCCTCCCGTCGTCAAGGCAATTCTTCGGGCATTCCCCACGAGTTAGTGACCACCGGGCGTCCTGTGCGGTCGGGCGTCGTCGGTGTCCTCCCAACCCTCGCCCATCGCGTCGATCCATTGGGTGCGGCTGACCCGGCCCTTGTCGTCAAACTCCACAAAGACGTGGAGATGTTTGTCGGGCCGCTCGTACATGAAACGGTCGTCGAACCGCTGGTCCGGCTCGCCGAGGATGGCCTCCACGTCATCCCGGTTGTGGACCTGGGTACGAATCTGGGTGAAGTTGTCGTAAGCGAGTTTGTCGCGCTTCTCGGCACACCCGGTGAGGCCTATGGCCGCCAACCCGGCTAAAACCGCGACCCTCCGTCGAGAGGAAAAGTTCCACATTGTTCGTTCACTCCATGTTTCGGGCTTGCCGCCCGCACCGGAACATTCAACTATGGGGCCCGGGCCGCGGTGCTGCGGGGGGTGCCCGGGCCGGGACGATACGCAACCACACATTCATCGGTCAGATGCTCGCCCAACGGAGAATTATAGGTAACGAGCAACACGTACTTGTCGGCATGGGGCATCACGCTGCGATCGATGCCCAGACGGAACTCGTACATCTGCGTGAGCTGGTTCCAGTACCGACGCTGTTGAGCCGGGGTGGCCAGTTCGATGTCCCAGTGTTCGAGACGCCGCCCCTTCTGGTCGGCGCTGCCCGCAATATGCTCGAAGAGCTCCACCCGAAGCTGCCCGGCGATCATCAGGCCGGGGTTGTCCAGGGAATTGACAGCCTGTAGAAGAAGCTCGATACCATCGGGCGTGGGGTCGTCGTCGAAACTTTTGACGCGGGTGAACGGCTCGACGATTTTGATCCGGCTGGGCATGAGCAGGGTGAGCATGTCGTGCCGGGCGGCGTCGTCCGTCGCCCGAGGCGTCGATGCGCAGCCAGCCGCCGTGATCAGCATCGCCGCGCCCGCTCCACAACCTGTCCATCGCTTCCGTGCGTTCAACGGAATGAACCCCGGGACGATTTCATGTCACTGACCGCGCCAGTGCGGGTACTTTATCCTCGATCGTGGCAAGGCGTCAAGCGCCGCGGCACGTTCGGTCGGGTTTCCGCAGCGGTGTGCGGGATCGGGCTTCTGGCTGGAGGATGCGCGAACGCCCCCAAGGCCCGATCGACGGACTATCTCATCGCTCTGCGCTACGATGTCGAACCCCGCTTGATCGGGGGGAACCTTTCGCAAAAGGTTAGCGCGGTCCGCAGCGATTTTAAGACCATCTCCGACCTCGGCTTCAACGGCGTCGTGCTTTTCCACGCGGAGGACCGCGATCGACGGGCGCTGCTGGACCTCGCGGGCGAAGTGGGTTTGAGGGCGGCGGTTCCGGATCGAAGGTTCGAGCGATTCGTCGTGACCGGCGAATGGCCGACCGGTTGCCGGAGCGTCGGCGATCTGACCTCGAACCCACCCGACCCCATTGTCCATCACCCGGCCTTTCACTCCTATGTTGTGGAGTGCGGTCGCGGTCGATCCGCACGGGAACGAAGTCGAAGGCTGCGCTTCGAACTACTCCGCAAGGGTACGCCCTACTTGTCGCTCGAAGGCGAGGAGGAAACCAGGCTGGCGGTAATAGATTCACGGACCGTGCGGGACGGTCCGCCGGGCGCCGCCGTCGAGCGGTTACTGACCCAATACCATGAAGCCCTGTGTGCCGGACAAACCGGCGGCGTCATCGTCGATCGCTTCATGCGCGTGCCGGGCGATCCGCCGGGGCTGACCTCCCCGGATGACCCCCTGCTGCCCGCGCATACCGCCGCGATCGCGGAATTAGTGCAGCGGGCGCGTTGCTGGGGGCCGAGACTGCGCGGGCTTTCCGCTGCTCCGCTCGACGCAGCGGCGACGGGTTCGTCGCGGTTGACGAGCACCGTGTTTGGTCATGGGGCGCGGCGACACGTCCTTGTGTTCAACCGCTCGGCGGATCGATTTGCGCGTGAGGAAGTGCGACTCCCCGCCTCGGTCCTCGGTGCGTCGGTCCAACGGGCGGTGGAAGTGCCGCCGTCGTCGGCCAGCGGCGCGGGACGCGTGATCCAGGCCCAACGGGGCCAACTCACTCTGCCCGTCGAGCTGCGCCCCGGCGACGCGGCGTTGTTTGAGGTTTTCAGTACGGGACACTGACGGGCTGCGCAGGACGAGGTCTTCGGACAGGGACGTTGGTTCGCTCAGCCATGTCGAAGTAGAGCCAGCTCGGACGCCGATCGACGCGGGTCGAGGTTTTGGCGCCGACCGCGAGGATGACATCACGCCGCCACGAGCGTGGACACGACCACACCGGCCACACCGCCGGCATCACCATCCACTTGAAGAGGTCTCGCTTGAATCCGCGAGACTTGCTCCCGAACGTCGTCACCTCGGACGGCGTCAGCCCCGCCGCGAGGAAGAGACGTTCGACCTCCGCGGGAGTGTACTCGCGGTTATGGCGATTGCCGTCGAAGCCGTTGAACGGCGCCCAGCCGTAGGGCTGCTCGCCGAGAAGCACGCTCACCAGGTTGCTGGAACGCACAACGTTGGGCGTGGTGAGCACGAACGTCCCGCTGGGTTTCAGGACGCGGTTGATCTCGGACATCATCGCCATCGGGTCGATGGCCAAGTGTTCGAGGACTTCCAGGCACAGCACCACGTCAAACGATTCGTCGGGGTGCGGAAACTCGTCCCGCTCCACGTCAAAAACCGACATGCGCACATCCACGGGCGGCGCGTTGCGTACTCCCAGCCCGTCTTCCACGAATCCCGATTCGGGGTAGGTCGTGTTCAACACGATGCGGCGATAGCCCAGGAGCACCTGGAAGAACGGCAGCCAGACCCGGCTGCTGCCCAGGTCCAACAGGGTCGAACGATCGTCCGCTGCCGGTGGAATCCGCCGCAGAGTCTCTCGAAACCGCAGCCGCTCGACGCGCCACACGTCCTCGAGGTCCGCCGGAAACCCGCGGGAATCGACGCGCAGCAACAATTCATGGAGTTGCGCATCGGTCAGGCGATCCACCGGGTGCGGCGGGGCAGCGGCCATACACGGTCTTATCGGCCAAACCGTCCACCCACAAAAAAGCGGACGCCCGGTCGATGGGCGTCCGCTGCTTGATTTGCCGGAAGCCGCTCCTGGGGACGGCTACTCCTTGCTCGACATCAACTCCGCATACTTCTTGTGAAGCTCCGGGTTCCGCTGCTTGAGGTCCGATTCGTTCTTGTAGAGTTGAACGAGCTCGGAGTCGTCCTTGCGAATGCGGGCCTCGATGGTCCCGTCGGTCCGCACCTCGAACGACTGCCGAGGCTTGCCCAGATGGGCCAGACCCATCGCCATGGAAAACGCTGCACCCCCCTTGAACCCCTCGCTCTTCAACTTTTCCATCGACTGATGGAGCTCCTCCATCGCTTTCTCGTAGGCCTCGCGAGCGCCGGAAAGACTGCCGTTCAGGGTCCACATCGCGTCCTTCCAGGCGTCGGAGTCGAAATCAAAATTGAAATCGAAGTTGCCGTCGATCCCGTCGCCGCCCTGAAGGTTGATGACGATGGATTTGCCGGCCTCGTCGAAGAGCTTGAAGGCTTCCTCGTCGCCGCTCTGCAGGGCGTCTTTATTGTCGTAGGACGCGACCGTCTCCTGGCCCTTGTCGTCCGTACGGTGGACGGTGACCGGGCCGTCGTCCTTCTGCTCGACGACGAGCGCGCTGCCGTCATTCTCCACCTTGGTTCGGATGGTCTTGGCGCCGCCTTCGACGACCACCTGCGTGGAGCGATCGCCGCTCTTGGGCAACAAGCCTTCAATGTTCTCGGGGAGGTCGGCAAGATTTTTCAAATCGCCGAGGTCTTTCACGATCCACTCGCCGCCGGGACCACGATGGATGAACTTGCCCCGCGTCTTGATGTGATCCTTAATCTCCCCTCCGGGCGCGGTTTCGAACTTCCACGTGAAGCCGCCGGGCGCCGTCTTCATGTCGGCCCGCGAGCCCAACGTCGCCTTGAGCGTCGTTTCCTGGCCGCTGCGGAGCGCGACGAAAGTGACGGCCTCACCGGGCTTGCGGGACTTAATCAATCCCACCGCATGAACGATGTCGCCCTCGACGGGTTCCCCGTTGACGGAGAGGATGACGTCATTGGCTTGGAAGCCGGCCTTGTCCGCGGGGCTGCCCGTGACGACGTTGCCGATCAGTACGCCGCGCCCCTTGAGGTTCAACTGCGCGGCCAGTGCCTCCGGCACCTCGTCGATGGACACGCCGAGCCAACCACGCTGCTCGGCGTCGGCGGAGTCCTTGCCCTCCACCCGGGTCATTTTGACCGTGCTCCGGCCGTCCGCCCTTGTGGTCTTCCCATCCGTTTTGACCAAGACGACCGGCCCGTTTCCGTCGTCCGTGAAGGCGGTCACGATGATCTGACGGGCGTCGGACTCGTCGGGATTCTCCGGCGCCGTCGCATCCTCCGCGGTTATCGTCACCGCGATCTCTTGAGTCGCCGGTTCATCCGCCGCCGCCGAACTCACCAACGGGCCCGCGAAAGTCCCCGCCGCGAAGACCACGCTCGCCAGTTGCCACGAAAGCCACGGCGGAGCGCCTGCCAACAACAAATGGACCAATACCGATTTCATAACCTCGACTCCTTTCTCAACGTGCGGCCGGCAGCGTCCGCTACTTCGGCCCGCACGTCCTTTCATGCCCTGTTCAGCCTACAAATCACCGTCTGTTCCCGCTTGCGAGCTCGTACCCGCGGGAAGCGTCACGGTTCGTGTACGTTCCACCTCAATCCAATACAGATTCCCGTCGTCGCCGACCACCCCGATGATCTCCCGCCCGGTGTTGCGGTGAATCGCAGGCGTCAAGCGAACCGATCGCATCATGTCGGGTTGGCCGCCGTTGAAGGGCGATCGCACGACTCCCGCCGGGATCGAAGCGCCAGTGCCTCGCACGATCGGCGTCGGCCCCACGCCGGTCAGCGAGGGACGTGGGACAACTAAAGCCAACAACCCAGCGGCGATCGCTCCAGGCGCCAGCCACAACCACGCCCGCGCCTGCCACGCCCGTCTCTTGGCCGGCACGGCTCGCGCCCAGGTCGCCCCATCCAGCTTCGGCGCCTCGCCGCCGACAACTCGATCCAACGCAGCCGCCGCCAACCCGTCCACCGCACGATACTCAGCCATGAGGCGATGGGCTTCGGGGTTGCGGATCAGCTCTCGGTTGAGCTCCAACTCCTCGTCCTCGGTCAACGCACCGTCCAAGGAGCGGATCATCCGTCTTTCGAGCTGTTCGTTTATGTCCGGCATTCGTCTATCCGATCCTGTCCTGGAGTGACTCGCGCAAGAACCTGCGGGCCCGAACCAATCGCGTCTCCACCGAGTCGATCGGCAACCCCATCACTTCCCCGATCTCCCGGTACGTCCAACCGTTCACGTGCCGCAGCACAAACGGCTCGCGATAAATCGCGGGGAGCGCCTGGATGGCCGCGAGCACCTCGTCGTGTAGTTCCTTTCGCCCCGCTTCCCCGTCCGGTCCGGGTGAAACGGCCCGCTCCGCCAAGTCGACGGCAAGGGGCTGCACAACGTTGCGTCGCCGCGTGATCTCCCGGCCTGCGCCGATCGCGGCGTTGCGGGCCAAGCGGTACAACCACGGTCGCCAACTCCGGCTGTCGCGAAGCTCGCCGATCCGCTGCCAAACCGCCGACCACACTTGCTGCGACACGTCGTCCACGCACTCCCGGTCGCCCAAGACCCCGAAGATCACTCCGCGCACCCACCGATTTCGGCGGTGCACGAACTCCTCGAACGCATAGCGATCGCCGCCGCGAATGGCCTCGATCACCGGCTCTTCGGCGTCAAACTCATCCGCGAGGGGCATCGCCATGGTCATCCCTAAGAGACGTTCGATCGTGCCACCGCCTGTCAATTCCGACTCGTTTTTGGATTATTGCCATGAATACTCACGTTCCCGGATGCGATTACGGGACTTGTCACGAGCCCGACCCTTGTCGGAGGCGACGTAGGGCGAACGCTGCAATTCCGACGCCGTTCGGGTACGAGTTGTTCTCAAAGGCTGCGGAACGCTTTTTGCTCCGGTGTAGGGTTGTTCGGCGCGGCTGGAATCCGCTGGCGGAACAGCAAGAAGATACGTTGTAGGTGACGTTTTGAACCTCCCAATGTAATACCATCGCCCGCTGACCACGACGGGCCGGCGGCATCGGTAAAACCATAACTCCAAATCGTGGTTTTTCATCGCTCCGGGCTGGAATCCCGTCCAGTGGTGCACTATAGTTCAGGTGGATTGAACGCTGCCGCAGGTCGGAGCACAGCGGACGATGGCGTGGTCTGAAGTCTGGTCAGCGGCCCGAAAAAGACAGTTCAGCGACAGCCGTGTGGCACACCGGTATGGGTGAACGGCTGTTTCGGGCGCCGGATCTGACGATTGCTGGGGCAACGACGGACAACCGTGGAACCGCGAATCGGTTGGATAGGGCGTAATAACATCGGCGTGCTAACACAAGGGAAGGTACGATGAGCGTGAGACATCACATTAAAGTATTGGTGATCGACGATGATCCGTCGATTTGTAAGACCGTCGGCCTGTTGCTCGAGGACCACGGGTATAGTCCGAGAACGTACACGGACCCTGATGACGCGCTGGCCACGGCGGAGAAGGAGTCGTTTCAGATCGCCCTGATCGATTTGCGGATGCCCGCGATGGACGGCGTGGAGGTCGTCGAGCGGCTCAAAAAGATCGACGAGCGGATGAGTTGCATTGTAATGACGGCCTATCCCGACCTGGATAGCGCGACGGAGACGATGCGCCGCGGCACGTGCGACTACATCGCCAAGCCGTTCAAGCAGGATGAGTTGATCGCGTCCATTGATCGCGCCTGCCTGCGGATGGGCATCATCTACACCGATGAGACGGAACTGAACCGCCTGATCGGCCAGCGCATCCGCAGCCACCGACTCAGCCAGAACCTGACCTTGCGTCAGCTTTCGGATCGCACGGACCTGACGACCTCACAGCTTTCGCAGGTCGAGCTGGGCAAAAACGCGGCCTCCATTTGGGCCCTGGCGCGAATCAGCAACTCGCTGGGACTACAGGTCTCGGAGCTGATGACGGGGTTGTAGGACGCGGCGGCGTGTTCCTTGGGGCGATGATCCCGTGAGGAATGTTCGCAAACGCACCACTGTGGGAGCAACCTGCGTGGACGCGAGTTGACACTCCCGGATTGTAAGCACGCCCCAACCTTTTCTTCGCAGCTTCCGTCGGCTCGCGACATCCCTGCTTTTGTTCGCCTCGAGCCTCGCGCGCCAGAAGGTCCTGCGCGTTGAAGGCGTCGAACGACCTTTGCGGCAGCGGTGCCGGTGCCAAACGCAGCCGTGAATGAGGATGACCTTTTTGTGTGAAGGGAAAACAACGTCGGGGCAGCCGGGCAGGTCGCGGCGATGAAGTCGGAACCGGTACCCGAGCGAGTGAATGAGTCGGCGGACGATGAGTTCGGGCGTTGTGTCGCTTGACTTCACAGCGGCCATGATCCGGGACCGTTCGAGCTTGGTGAACGGATCGACCACGTAGGATTACTCGACAACAATCCCGATCCCGGGTGGTAGTGGGCGCGCAATTTGGACCCACCCGGGGCTGTGACATTCCCTGTACTGCTATCCGTCAGTTTCTTCGTCGGGCGCGAAGATTTTTCACGCCGCGGCGAGGAGTTTGGCGGTATCGGCCGCACGGGCCGAGAGCAGCGCTGAGATTGCTGTTGCCCCCGGCTCGGTACATACGTACCGGTGAGTCCGAGGGACTTTGCGGATCAGTCCATCATCCCGTAGGAGGCGTAGTCTGCGGGTGACAGCGGACGACTGCCGTCGCGCTTCCTCATCGGCCACGTTCTTCTGATCGAAGAGCAACGCGCGAAGATCACGGTTGCGGAAGCCGTGGACCGCAAACTCTCCGCGGTTGACGACCTCCAGGAGTCGGGCGTCGTCGGGAGACGGCGGATTTAGTGCCCGCGCCCGCTTGCCGTTCCCGTTCACCGGACGGCATAGACGGTCGGCCAGCTCCGCCAAGGGCTTGGAATCCTCCACCGCCCCCAGGAAGGCGAAGTATCGCTCGTTGGCTGCGTGACTGACCTGGGCACGACGATGCAGGTCGGCCACGCCTTTTCGCAGCGGACGCCACTCCTGAGCTCGACTTTTGCCCTTTTTCCCGAGCCTAGGCCGCGGGGGCGAGGGCGTACAACAACACGGCCCGGGTAGAGCCGGATAGTTCTGCGAAGGTATCGTGATGTCGGGGTGTGGCAAAAACCCAGTTCACCCAGAGCCACCGCCGCACGGCCGTCATGGCGTCGGAGAACGTCCGATCGGTTTTTCCGGGCCACGCGAGGAAGCATGTCCTGAGCCGCGAAGGATCGGTACGCGTCTGTTTCGCGGGAAGCCGCGCGTACAGCAACGCGACCACGGAGAACAATCCGAACAGGCCTGGCGCGGCGTGCAGTGGAACGGATTGGTCGGATGATTGTCGCTGTACAGCAGATGCTGCCCCACCACACAGTTGTCGATCTTCCCCGTCTCTCCGCACCACTGCCGCGCTACGCCCGGCGTCCTGCGCCCCTGTTTGGCATGCCCGCCGGCGTCGAGCACCCCGATGGCCCGCTCGCTCCCGTGCCGATCCATCACCAGACGCTGAAGATGATCGTTGGCCGCCTCGTGATCCCAGTCCAGAATGGACAGGCCCTCCTGCAAGGTCCGCACCGCCGTCCCCGCGGCCAGGGCGATCGGTTCAATGCTCTTCCGCTTCAGGTCCGCCAGCAAACCCAACACATGCCCGAGCAGGTGCCCGAGATTCGAGCCCCGCCCGCAGGTAAGGCCGAAACGACTCCCACAGCGCCGCCGACGCCGCCTGCAAAGATCGAACCTGATCCGCCGTCATCCTCCGGTCTCCTGATAGATGGTCCAGGAGAGCGCGCTCCCGAAATCACCTTCAGGAAATCCAGCGGCTCGACATCCCCGGAATCTTGAGCGAGAATAGCGCTGTCATACTAGGTTTGATGGTTGGCTTGGCGACATGGACGGGCGGCTGGACGGCCGCCTCCTACGGAAGCGGTCCGTCCACACATCCTACCCGCCGGTCCCCCACGGAAAGCACCCCCACCCGAACCGCGAAGCCAAGACGCACCCGCGGCGCACAGGGTGACGGTTCCCGAACTCCACGAATGTCGATTGTCGAATGACCACGACCTCCGCGAACGAATGGACCACCGAACACCACCGATCGACAATTTCAAAAACACCTGTTCCCGTTCGCGAACCTTGCGAACGCACCTGGGGGGAGATGAGTCACAAACCCGGAACTACCCGACCGCTCTGTTCCGCGCGACAGGCCCGACCTGCACCGCCGCTTCGGTCGCGTCCTCTGCCTGCGACCCTCACGCTACCCCGTCGGATATGACCCTATTCGATTATTCCGCGTTAGTGCGGCAAAGCAAACCGAACCCCGAAAAATCTCAACGCGGAAGGCGAGGGTTACGTACGGCCGTCATTCGGCGGTGAAAAAACGGGAGCTGGTTCCGCCCGGTCCGACGCGGAGGGT
>CAYQZH010000138.1:0-11340 GCA_964421865.1 uncultured Phycisphaera sp.
ATCGTCGGACCTGGCACCGAGTTCTCCTTCTCCATCAAAGGCATCCCGGCCATCCCCTGCGACGGAAAGCTCAACATCCCCGACGGCGAGGTCTTCACCGCCCCCGTGCGTGACAGCGTCAACGGCACGGTCCAGTTCAACGCCCGCACGATCTACCAAGGCACCGTGCATGACAACGTGCGCTTGGAGTTCCAACAGGGCAAGGTCATCAAGGCCGCCAGCTCCAACACGGAGCACCTCAACAAGGTCCTGGACTCCGACGAGGGCGCCCGGTACGTCGGCGAATTCGCCATCGGGTTCAATCCCTACGTGACCGAGCCGATGTTGGATATCCTGTTCGACGAGAAGATCGCCGGCTCGTTTCACTTCACGCCGGGTCAAGCCTACGAGGAGGCCGACAACGGCAACCGCAGCATGATCCATTGGGACCTCGTATGCCTACAGGACGAGGCCCACGGCGGGGGAGAAATCTATTTCGACGGCCAGTTGATCCGCCGCAACGGCCTGTTCGTGGTCGAGGAACTCGAACCGCTCAACCCGGAGAATCTCCAGTAAGGCGGTTTGACGTATCCGGGCGGCGATCGGCGAGATCGCGGTCACGCCTGGAGCGGACGCTTGGGGTTCTATGGGAAGCCGGTTATCATGCGCACGTTACAACGCGGCCGTCGGCCGACGTAGCCGACGGAGTCCGCAGGATGAAATCAAGATTGAGGAGACTTCACGTGCTGTTATCACGTCTGTCGGGCGTCGGTTTTGTCGCGTCGTGCGTTGCCGTCGGTGTGACGGCCCCGGCTTATGGGCGACAACCGTCGAAGTCGGCCGAGTCCTCCCCCGGCAACTATCGAATCTTGAAAACGTACGAGGTCGGCGGCGAAGGCGCGTGGGATTACCTCACGATCGACGCGGAGGGCCGCCGACTGTTCGTGACCCGTTCGACGCGCGTCATGGTCCTCGACGCCGACACCGGTCAATCGCTCGGCGAGATCGCGGACACACCCGGCGTGCATGGCGTCGCTCTCGTCCCAGAGTTCGGTCGGGGTTTCACAAGCAACGGAAAGGCCGGGGGCGCGACGATCTTTGATCTGAAAACGCTCAAAGTCATCGGGAGCGTAAAGACCGGCGAAAACCCCGACGCCATCGTCTATGAGCCCACGACGAAGCGCATCTTCACCCTGAATGGGCGAAGCAAGGACGCCACGGCCATTGACGCCGCTACGGGAGAGCCCCTGGGCCGGATCGAGCTGGGCGGAAAGCCGGAGTTCGCCGTGGCCGATGGGAAGGGAAAGCTCTTTGTCAATCTGGAGGACCAGAACGAGGTCGTAGTCCTTGACCCCAAGGAACTGAAGGTGACGGCACGCTGGCCCCTGGCGCCGGGCGAGGAGCCGTCCGGGTTGGCGATCGACGTGAAGAACCGCCGCCTCTTCAGCGTGTGCGGCAACAAGATGATGGTGGTTCTGGATGCGGATTCCGGCAAAGTAGTGGCCACGCCCACAATCGGCGAGAACGTGGATGGGGCGGCCTTCGATCCAACGACCGACCTGGCGTTCAGCTCCAATGGCGACGGCACACTGACCATCGTCCACGAGGAAAGCCCCTCAACGTTCACCGTCGTTCAGAACGTCGTCACCCTCCGCGGCGCGAGGACCATGGCGCTCGACCCCAAGACCCGCAACGTCTATCTGCCCACCGCGAAGTTCGGGCCGCCTCCCGCGCCGACCGCGGAGAATCCCCACGCGCGACCGAGCGCCCTGCCGGGCAGCTTCCAAATCATCGTCGTCGGCAAATAAGAACGAACGGTTCGGCGAGCGAAGCTATCCTTTCAGCTTGTCGTCCACCGACATGTTCAACGCCTTGACCAGGAACGCCCAGCGGTCGGCCGCTTCCTCGATTTGCTTGGACGTCGGCTTGCCCGCCCCGTGACCGGCTTTGGTTTCGATGCGGACCATGACCGGGTTCGGCCCCGAATTCATCTCCTGCAGAGTCGCCGCGAATTTAAGACTGTGCCCCGGCCATACCCGGTCGTCATGATCGGCTGTGGTGACCAGCGTCGCGGGATAGCTCGTACCGGCTTTGAGATTGTGCAACGGGGAGTAGGCGTACAACGCTTTGAATTCCTCCGGGTTCGAGGACGAGCCATAGTCCGATGTCCACCCCCAGCCGATGGTGAACTTGTCAAACCGCAGCATGTCCATTACGCCCACTGCGGGCAGCGCGGCCCCGTACAAATCCGGGCGCTGCGTGATGCACGCACCGACCAGCAATCCGCCGTTGCTGCCGCCTCCGATGGCTAGTTTGGGAGTCGAAGTATATTTGTTGACAATGAGCCATTCGGCCGCGGCGATGAAATCGTCGAAGCAGTTCTGCTTCTTTAGTTTCTTACCGGCCTCATGCCACTCCTTGCCGTACTCGCCCCCGCCGCGAATGTTGGCCACGGCGAATAGGCCGCCCATTTCCATCCACACCACGTTGGGCACCGAATACGACGGCGTAATGGGAATATCGAACCCGCCATATCCATAAAGATACGTCGGGTTGCTCCCGTCGAGTTTGAACCCTTTCTTGCCCGTGATGAACATGGGAATCTTCGTCCCGTCTTTGCTGTTGTAAAAGACCTGCTTAGTGTCGTAGTCCTCGGCCTTAATGAGGAGCTTGGGCTGCTTGAAAACAGTGTTCTGACCGGTCGCCACGTCGTAGCGATAGATCGTGCCCGGCGTGGTGAAGCTGGTGAACGCATAGAAGGTCTCCGGGTCGTTCCGCCGCCCGCCGAATCCGCCGGCGCTGCCCAATCCCGGCAAAGTCACTTCTCGCGTCGGTTTTCCGTCCAACTCGAACACCTTCACCTGCGACCGTGCATCCTTCAGATAGGCCGCAATGAACTTGTTTCCCGCGGTGCCCACGCCGCGCAGCGCGTCAGCCCCCTGGGCGATCACCTCTTTCCAATTGGCTTTCTCTGGTTTGGTCGTGTCCATGGCCACGACGCGGCTTAGCGGCGCGTCCAGATCGGTCTGGAACCAGAAAACCGGTCCGTCATTGTCGATGAAGCCGTATTGCGCCTCCCACTCACGGATTAGTTCCACCGCCGGTGCGTCCGGTTTCTGCAAGTCCTTGTAGAAAACCAGGTTCTTCCGTTCCGTCCCATGAGAGACCGTGATGATGAGATATCGTCCATCGTCCGTCACGTTGCCGCTGAACTCCCATTCTTTTTCGTCCTTTCGTTCGTACACCATGGGATCGGCGGACTGCGGCGTCCCGAGTTTGTGGTAGCACAACTTGTGATAGTAGTTCAGCGCTTTGAGCTTCCCCGATTCGGTCGTCTCCTTCGGTTCATCGAAGCGACCGTAGAAGAAGCCTGTGCCGTCGTGCGTCCAGGAGGCCCCGGAAAACTTGACCCACTTGATGAGGTCGTCGCGATCCTGCCCCGATTCAACGTCGCGCACTCGCCATTCTTCCCAATCCGACCCGGACGCCGATAGTCCGTAGGCCATGTACTTGCCGTCTTCCGTAATGTCATATCCCTTGAGCGAGACCGTGCCATCCGCGGCAAGCTTGTTGGTGTCGAGAAGCAGCTTCGGCTCCTCGCTCATGGACTTGACCGTGTAGAGGGGACTTTGGTTTTGGAGGCCGTCGTTTTTGGTGAAGAAATATCGCCCGCCGCGCTTGAAGGGCACCCCGTAGCGTTCGTAGTTCCACATCGCGGTCAACCGCTTCTGGATCGCCTTCCGCTGGGGGATGCTTTCAAGGAACGGGAAAGTGACCTTGTTCTCCGCCTCGACCCAGGCTTGCGTGTCGCTCGAGTCCGGGTCCTCCAGCCCGCGATACGGGTCGGCCACTTTCGTCCCATGATAATCGTCAACCTGATCGGCCTTCTTGGCCTTGGGGTAGACGAACGGCGGATCCCCGCCCGCAACTGCCGATCGCAACGGCAAAAGGAACCCGATCGCCAACGCGACCACCATCGACCGACGCATCGTCTTCTTCAACGTCCATTCCGACATGGCCTGACCCTTTCTTGCCTGCACCAACGGGGCGAATCCCGTCGAGCCGCAAGCTTCAGCCTGCGCGACACGCGGATCCGCCGCCGACGGCGATCCTACCCGAAATCCAGCCGCGGCCAAAGCCCGCGGTCCGTCAGAAGCTGTCGCCCGGTCCGCTGGTTTCCGAGGTCGGCTCCCTTCATCGCTCGGTCGCACACTTGAAGGAACGCCCCGATGGCGTTATACTTGAGGGATGGTATCAAAACTCCCATTTAGCGATCTCCTGTCCCTGAGCGTCGCGGAACGCATTCTGCTCGTCGAAACCATTTGGGATAGCATCGCTGACTTCCCCGAGTCCGTGCGACTCACCGACGCCCAGCGCCGGGAACTGGATGCGCGACTCGAAGCCTATCACCAGGATCCCGCGGCAGGTTCGCCCTGGGACATCGTGAAGGCCCGCATTGCGCCGCGCTCATGATATCGCAGCTCATTCTCCGGCCGCGAGCCGAGGCGGATTTGGCTGAAGCGTACGCATGGTACGAAGAGCGGCGAGCGGGACTGGGCCAAAGCCTGCTTCTGTCCGTCGAAGCCGCCCTCGCGTCGATCCAGGAGAATCCGCTCTTGTTTCCCGTTGTTCATCGCAACGTCCGCCGTGCACTTATTCGGCGCTTCCCATTCGGCGTGTACTATCTGGTCGACCGTGAGACGGTGGTCGTTGTCGCCATCTTCCATGCAAGTCGAGACCCCAAAGGCTGGCGGGCGCGATCATGACCGACTGACGGCGCGCACTCGCGGCCGGGCGCTCGTGCTCCGGTCCCCTTTTTCATTTCGCCCTTCTGTCTCCTAGCCTCGCTACAATGGAACGCATGGACGAAACTCGGCTTGAAGCCATCCGCAAGCTCGTCGCCGCGTTCCCCAAGACGCCCGGCGTGTACCTGATGAAGGACAAGGAGGGCCGGGTGCTGTACGTCGGCAAGGCCAAGGAACTCCGCTCCCGCGTGATGAGCTACTTCCAACCCTCGGCCGACCTGCTCAACACCCGCGGCCCGGACATCTGCCGGATGGTCGAAAAGGTGGACACGATCGACTACGTCGAATGCGAAAGCGAGGTCGACGCCCTGCTCAAAGAGGCCCGCCTCATCAAAGACATCCAACCGCCGCACAACGTCCTGCTTCGCGACGACAAGACCTTCCCCTACATTGAGATCACCACCGGCGACGACTTCCCCGGCGTGTATGTCACTCGAACGCCGCGTCTCAAGGGCAGCAAGCTCTACGGGCCGTTCCTCTCCGCCTCCGCCGTGCGCGACGCGATGAACGCCTTGCAAAGGGTCTTCAAGTTCCGCACTTGCGAGTTGGAGATCCACGAGGGCGACGAGTCTCGGAAGTTCTTCCGCCCCTGCCTGCTCCACGCGATTAATCAATGTACGGCCCCCTGTGCGGCCCTCATCAGCAAGGAGGACTACAAGAAGGACATCGACCGGCTCAAGAAGTTCCTGGCCAGTAAGCGCACCATCCTGATCCGTGAAATGACCAAGGAGATGGAAGCGGCGTCGACGGAGCAGCGCTTCGAAGAGGCGGCCAAGATCCGCGATCGCCTCAAGGCCATTCAATCGTTGGCGCTGTCCGGCGATGTGGCCGAAGACATCCAACCCGAGGTGTTCTACATCGACCCAAGGCATGGGTTGGAAAAACTGGCTGAGCTTCTGGAGTTGGAGGCCCCGCCGCGCTGCATGGAGTGCATCGACATCGCCCATCTGCACGGTGAGGCCACCGTCGGCTCGCTGGTCTGTTTCATCGACGGCAAGCCCTTCAAGAACGGCTACCGGCGTTTCAAAATCGGAACCGTCGAGGGCGTGGACGACTACGCCGCCATCCGCGAGGTCATCACCCGTCGCTATCGTTACGCCGCGGAGGGAGAGGAACTCTACCCGGACGTGATCTTGATCGATGGCGGACTAGGCCAACTCCACGCCGGACTAGGAGCCTTCGGGGAAATGAACGTCCGCCCGCCGATGGTCATTTCACTCGCCAAGCGCGAAGAGGAAATCTACATTCAGGCCAAATCCGCCCCCGTCCGCCTCCAACGCAACAACGAGGCCCTACGCCTCCTCCAACAAATGCGCGACGAAGCCCACCGCTTCGCTCAGGCCTATCATCACAAACTGCGCCAGAAACAAACCTTCGACGAAGACGTCCGCCAAGGCCGCCGCCCATCCACCCGTAGGTCGGGTCATCGACCCGACTAGGAACGCGCAGAGGCACGAAGGGATCAGAGCCGCGGGCGCAAGCCCGCGGACCAAAAGAAGGAAAGTGGAAGGTGCGCTCACGGGACGCACCCCGCCCACTCACGCATACTTTCTCCCTGGAAGGGAAAGGGAGCACCGCGCCAAACGCCTCGAAGCATATCCCATCCGAGCCGCTAGCGGGAGCGGCGAGCGATCGAGGGGTGTCGGGTCGATGACCCAACCTACGGCCCTGGCGATGAGACGCGCCGAAGGAACGGCGATCACGAATTTGCCCCGCCGGGCACAATGCGACGCGGATCGGTCCAAAAGCCGTCTTCGTGCCACAGGTTGGTCAACGACACACTTGCAACGTCGTCGATTGACCCAAACTCATCCACGTAGAATTGCAAACGACACCGAAGGAGTCGGATATCTTCTTTGATCCCCCCGCATAGCCGGGAGGGTTTGACGCTGGCGACAAAAACCTCAAAGGACGCGCTCAGTTCCCACGCGATGCGAAAAAGCGTCCAAGTCAGTTTTGTGCCCTCGGCGCGGTCGTACGTTAGATGAGCCAAGCGCCGGCTTATATCGCGGACGAATGAACCGTTGGCGAACTCGGGCAAAGAACTGGTGCGTAAGCGTTGCCAGTCGTTTGGATCGTCGAAAAAATCGTCGGCGATGATATCGTCGGAGCGAGGCCTATGACTGTAGAGGAACTGGCACAGGTTTCTCGCAGCAAGAAGAAACCCATGGAGCAACGCGTTGGACCTCATTTGCTCTTGCGGCGGACTGCTTATCCACGTACCGCTCTGAAGTAGGGTTTCAAGCGTACTACCAAGCATCGCCAATTCGTATTGAGCCGCTTCCGCGGCTTTTCTCAGAGTTCCGTCTGACCGTGCGACCCTCATGGTAGCACGTTGTAGCAAAGGAAGGGCTGCGGTCCAAGTTCGTCGCGGTCTGCGCCATACGGAGGCTGGGCGCGGCGCGGTACCGGAGGTAAAATGCAGACCGCAGGCGGGCGATTCGCGCGGGCATGCCAGCCGCCCGCCGGAGTGCTAGTCAATGGGTTCGCATATGCAACAGACGCCAACAACAACAGCACCGGATGGCAGCACAGTCACATCGGCATCGCATGATCCAGTGTCGGCGGTAACTTGACATGGCGCAAGCGCTTCCGTGACGACACGGTTGGCACCTCGGCAATAGGTGGCGCAACCCGTGGACGATTCGACACCGCTCAAACCGGCGATACCACAGACAGCGAAACTTGAAGAAGATGTCTCACCGGGAGGACCTTGAGCGCCCGGTGTTCCCTGAGGGCCTTCTGGTCCTTGGGCCCCTTCCGGTCCTTGTGGTCCTTGCGGACCGGGTGGCCCTTCCGCCCCAGGTAGGCCTTGCAAACCGGGTAGCGGGCTTCCCGCGTTAGGATCGGACGGTGATAGCGCGGCACCGCACCCAGCGACAAGTGCCACAGCAATAGACATTAGTCGGGTCATCATCCACCTCACAAAACACCAGCTTACCGGTATCCCTTTTTGCAAGCAAGGGCGTTGTCGCTGTGCGGTTCGGGGAAAAACCACTTCGCCGCGACGCTGGAATCGACGACGTAGAGGCTCATCGCTGCCGGTCTGCACGAACCAGGGCCGTGCTGTCGCCGAAGGTCCGCCCGCGCAGTTTCCTACGGATTTGCGCCGCCAGCTTGCGCGCCGACGCTGAGTCCGCGCTCGCGGCCTGTTCGAGAATACCCTTGACCTCCGCTTGCAGGGACCGACCGCTCCCCCGTGCCCGCCTCTTCAATCGTTCCACCAGCGTCCGATCCAGTCCGCGAATGAGCACTTCGCCCATACCTAGCCTCCTACATCAGAAACTCCCCGTCTGCTAGCATAATGATAGCACATTTTCCGGCAACGGGCAAGAAACCATTGCGGACCCCACGGATTGCTCCTTGACCGTCGCCGCTCTGATCATCGGTATACCGATGGCATACGCCTGGAATCACAGTCCGGCCTGGACGGCTGCTCCGCAGGCGAGCAGGGCCAATCCCGCGAGGGCGTGGCCGAAGCGTTGCCAACGGCGCAGCGGCGCGATTCCGATCGCCCACGACGACGACAGGACGACGGTGAGCATGGTGGCCAGAGTGATGACCCCGAACACGATCGTCACGCCGACGACGGTCCACGTGGTTCCCTTGGCCGCTGCGTACATGACGATCGGAATCAGCGGTTCGCAGGGGCCGAAGATGAAGATCGTGAACAACACCCAGGGGGTGACGGATGCGCCGCGCCGTCCTTCGTCCCTCCGTCCCCTCGTCCCTTCGTCCCCGTCACGTTGGCCCGTCGCTTGCGCTCCGGGTTCGGATCCTCGGTGTACGTGAACGTGCTCGGCGTGGTGCCTATGTTCATGGGTATGGATGATGCCGTCAGCATGGGCGTGGAAGTGCGTGTGGGGTTGATTGCGGATCGCGCGGCGGACGCCCCAGAGAAAGTACACCAACCCAAACGCGATCAGAAGCCAGCCGGCGAGGTCGCCGCGGAACCGCTCGATCCCTTCGAGTCTGAACACCGCGACGCCAAAGGCGATTCCGATCAAGCCCAATGCGGCGGAGCTGAGCACATGTCCGAGGCCGCAGAGCAGCGTAACGAGAATGGTCTTTCGTCGAGACCATCCTCCCGCACGCGACATGGCCACGAAGGGCAAATAGTGATCGGGTCCGAGCAACGTATGTACGAAGGCGACCGATGCGGCCGTGGCGTAGAGTAGGACGCCGTTGTCAGTCATTGCCGGACTCGCTCGACCACACGGCCAAGCTTCGCTTGACCGCGCCGCCCGCAGCGGAACATGCACAATCAAATCCGCTCCGCCGCGACGAGATCATCGTACGTTTCCCGGCGGCGAATCAGTTTGACCGTTTCGCCATCGACCAAGACCTCCGCGGCGCGGGGGCGGGAATTGTACTGACTGCTCATCACAAAGCCGTAGGCCCCGGCCGAGAAGATGCAAAGGAGATCGCCGCGCACGACCGGCGGCAGCCAACGGTCCTTGGCCAGAAAATCGCCGCTCTCGCACACCGGGCCTACGATATCCACCAACACCGATCGCGGAAGGTGCACGTCGGCCCGTCGATCGGGCGGGACCGCACCGTCCTCGGGCTTCACCGGCCAGGCGAAGTGAAACGAGCCGTACAACGCCGGTCGGATCAGCTCCGTGATGGCGGCATCGACGATGACGAATTGCCGATCGCCGGAGGCTTTGGTGTACAAGGTTCGCGTGAGCAATACGCCTGCATTAGCGGCGATGCTTCGTCCGGGTTCGAGGAGGACGGTGAGGTCGCGTCCGCGCAGCAGCGGCACGATCCGTGCGGCGTAGGCCGACGCCGGCGGAGCCTCACCGCCGTCGTAATGCGCGCCGAAGCCCCCGCCGATGTTGATGGCTCGGATGGCATGACCGTCGCGACGCAGTTCGTCGATGAGCGCAAGTCCCTTGCCGATCGCCTCGACGTAGGGGTCGATGGTGTTGACCGGCGAGCCGATGTGCAAGTGGATGCCGCACAGATCCAGTGCGGGCCGACCGCGAAACTCGTTGAACACGCGGCGGGCACGCTCGAGGTCCACCCCGAATTTCGTCTCCCGCTTGCCCGTCGTCGTGTAGATGTGCGTCTTGGGATCGACATCGGGATTGACGCGAAGTGCGGCGCGAGCGGGCTTGCCGGTGGCCGCCGCGATGGTCGCGAGGTTGTGCAGTTCGGCCTCGGACTCGACGTTGAACCAACCGATCCCCGCCTCAAGGGCCGCATGGATTTCGACATCGGTCTTGCCCACGCCCGCGAAGACGACCCGGGACGGGTCGGCGCCAATCTCCATCACGCGACGGAGTTCTCCCCCGCTCACGACGTCGAAGGCGGCGCCTCGATTGTTGAGCAGTCGAAGAATCGACAGGTTCTGGCAACTCTTCACGGAAAAGCAGATCACCGCCTTCAACGGGGAAAACGCTTGCGCAAAGCGGTCGTAATGGTCCAGCAGGGTCCGTTTGGAGTAGACGTAGAGCGGCGTGCCGAACTTCTCCGCCAGGGACGGCAGATCCACGGACTCGCAACGGAGAATGCCGTTTTGATAATGAAAATGATCCATGGCGTTGCACGCTCCGCCCGTGGCGGACCCCTCGAACGGGACTATACTACCCTGAGCGTCGTGCGCTGCACACGCGGGAGTCCGTGTTCTTGGGCGAAACGCCGGACGTCATTCTGTACACCGACGGCGCGTGCAGCGGCAACCCCGGTCCCGGCGGTTGGGCCGCCATCCTCAAACACCCCCGCACCCGGCAAGTCAAAGCGCTCTCCGGCGGCGAGCGTCAGACAACCAACAACCGCATGGAACTGACCGCGGCGATCGAAGGGCTGCGCAGCCTCAAGACCGCCCGGCGCTATCGAGTCCACCTTATCAGCGACAGCGAGTACTTGATCTTCGGCCTGACCCAGTGGATCGACGGCTGGATCGCCAACCACTGGCGGCGCGGTAAGAAGAGCGACGCGCCGCCGGTAAAGAACGTGGATTTATGGAAGTCGCTGCACGAACTCGCCCAACGCCACGACATGAGCTATGAACACGTGGCCGCCCACACCGGCCATGCCGAAAACGAGGAGTGCGACCGCCTCGCCAACGAAGAGATCAAGGCCCTACGCCGCGCGGTGAAGGATGCCAAGATGTTGGGTGAGGAATCGTTTTAGAGGCTATTGCAAAACATGGCCTTTAGAACGATCTTTCCCGTTGTGTAGATCGGTGCGCTTAGCCGATCTTTAAAGACACGAAGGAGATCCTTATGCGACAAAGAATTCAGTTCATGATCGTGCTTTCCGTGTTGACCGTGGTGGCATCCTGCGCTCGGCGTGGCCCCAGGGACGGACCGGATGACACATGCGACCTGGCGGCCCCGGAGTGTTCCGACGGACGGGTCTGCGACGCCGTACGGGACGGCGACCCTCGGTGCGTGACCCCCGTACTGATCCAAGGGACGGTCCTTGACCTTGCAACCGGAATCGGCATCGAGGGTGCCCTGGTGCAGGCCGTAGACGTAAACGGCGCAGCGCTGGGGACCTCCGCGGCGACCGACGCGGAGGGTGCTTACACGCTCACCGTGCCGGC
>CAYQZH010000139.1:0-8220 GCA_964421865.1 uncultured Phycisphaera sp.
GGCTACCCTGGGATCATGGGGCATCAAGCCATACAACCCCAACGGGGTTGTGCCCATAGGACGCAATTCGTCTCTACGTTGTACATCGAGTTTTGAAGACGCTTCGGCGATTGCGCCGCAACCCCATCGGGGTTGTTGGTGTTCGTCACCGTTGACCCAGGGTAGTCCGCCACGGCGGACAACCCTGGGCTTGAGGTCATGACCCCGTTGGGGTCGATCCCATGCGCACGCTAAACACGAACTGTGGGTGGCGCGGTTTTTCTGCGCGTGTCGGACCGCAACCCCTTGACAAATCTCAAATCTGATATATGCTCTATTTGAGATAAGTGAATAGGCCGATCCCCCGGCTGTGGGACCCGATGGGGAGCTGGGCAAGCGCCGCCGCATCGCCTTATCCGCGGCGCTTAGAGGATGTCGTGTGGGTTCCACCTTGAACACTCTGCGGTGCGGTCATAGGTCGCTTTCCGCAAAGAGGAGATGCGCGCATGCGCTTCAAGGTGGAATTCGATCCGAACGCAGTCTGGTTTTTACGGAAGCGGTGCGATGAGGCGACGCTCAAACTGTTCTATGACCAACTTGAGAGGGTTTCCACGGAGCCGATTGCGAATTCGGAGGCCTACGCCGACCCTGAGAAGAGCCGATACATGTTGCGGATTTTCAGGTTCGCCGATTGTGTGGCTATCTTTGGGTATGATCCCGCGCGCAACGTAATTCGGGTAGCTGAATGCCGACTAAGCAAGCGTCAACCAAGAGCCGCTCCTCCCAAGAACAACGGACGCGGTCCGTAGGTCGTACGTGGGACGGTGCTCGCCGTTCATCCGAGAATAGAGAGGATTGTGCGTATCTCGTGCGCGACGGCGACGCGACGCATGTTCTTGTGCCGATTGAGGAATACGAACGCCTCGTGAAGGCCGAGACCGTGGACAGGCTTCTCGCGAAGCTTGAGGATCCTAACACCGAATGGGTTGACGCAGACGATCTGGCGATTGAGCTGGCCGCCGAAAGCGTGGTGAAGGCCCGCAAGGCGGCGGGGCTGACGCAGACGCAACTCGCCAAGAGGCTCGGCGTCCCGCAGTCGCAGATTTCGCGCATCGAGCGCAACCCCGACCGCACCACCGTCCGCACGCTCAAGCGCCTCGCCAAGGCCCTCCGCGTCGATGTCAGCGCTTTGATTTAACCGTTCGTCGACCGCCATCCGAGCCGGAAACGTAAGCGACAATTGGCAATCGGCAATCCACCATCGCCGATAGGCGCCAAAGAAATGTCACCCCGTCACATTCCCGTCGCCGCGGCCAGCAGCGCAAGCCCCGGACCGACCACCAGCGCAAAGGGATACGCGAGATAATTGAAGACGCCGGCGTAGACCGCTCCGATGAAAATCAGGAATCCGTAGGGCCGCAGCGCCGCGTACAGTCGCCCCAGACTTCCCGGAAACAGGTGTTCGAGCACCCACGATCCGTCCAGCGGCGGGATCGGAATGAGATTGAACAAGGCCAGTGCCACGTTGATGACGAAGCTGAGCTTCAGGATCATGCACAGCGGGCCGAACACCGCCGCCAACGCGAAACCCGTCGCCGTCACCGGCGCTTCGAGGTCCAAGCTCGCGAGGTGCGCGACAATCGCACCGGGGACGGCCATGCGCACCACACAGGCCAGCCCCACGAGCAACAGCAGCGACGCGCACGCCAGAATCAGATTCGACCCCGGTCCCGCGATCGCAATGAGGATGTGCGCCCGCCGATACCGCGGTAGCGTTTCCACCCGCACGGGCACCGGCCGGGCGTATCCGAACACCGGAAGGCCCGCCGTCGCCAGCAGGATCGGCAGCAGGATCGTTCCGAAGGGATCAAGATGGGCCAGCGGGTTGAGCGTCACCCGTCCCAACGAACGCGCGAAGCCGTCGCCCAACCACCAGGCCGTGATCGCGTGGGCGGCCTCATGCACCGTCAGCGACAACGCCACCACGAAGATCCCGCACGCAATGATCCCCCAATTCCGTCCCTTCGCGGCCGGCCCCGAAAACAAGCGCTCGCCGTCGAACTCCGGCAGGTGTTTCCGCAATCCCCAAATCGCCAGGGCGGAGACTGCGGATCCCAAGACCAGAAACACGAACGCCCAAGTGCAGATGGAACGCGAGTGCCCCAACGCGGCCGATCGCCGCACCTTCCGTCGATGGAGGATCAACAGGACGATCGTGGCGATGCCCGGCAGCAGTCCGACGAAGGGGACGAACACCAGGGCGGAGCAGATCAGCGCCCAAACCGCGAGCGGCGAAACCGTCGGCCACAGCAAGGGGGTCGGCGGGGCCGGGCCTTCCTCGGCCGTCTCGGGCATGGGGGGCCGCTCAAGCGGCAAGCCCAAATGGGCGAGCAGCGGCGCCGCCTGCTCCGCCCGCAGGACGAAGCCGATCGACGAATCGAACCGCTCAAACCGGACGATGAAACCGTCGCCGTGGATGGCGATGAAAATGTCCCGACGCCACTCGCTCGCCGGAAGCTCCATCGTTGCGACCGCGCCGTGGAGGACGATCCGCTCGGGCGGCAGCTCGATCCGCCAGGGCACACCGTGTCCGTCGAGCCACTCGAACGCGGCCCCGTGGGCGTCATCCGGCATGATCGAACTCGTCGTTGCGGAAGCTGCTGCCCAGATACGTCGCCCGCACCAGCGGGTCGCGGACGATCTCCCTCGGCGTGCCCTCGGCCAGTTGGTGCCCCTCGTTGATGATGTAACTGCGGTCCGTGACCCGCAGCGTCTCGCGCACGTTGTGGTCGGTGAGTAGGATGGCGATGCCGCGATCCCGCTTGAGATGGAGGATTTCCTTCTGCAAGTCCTCGACGGCCTTGGGGTCCACCCCGCTGAACGGCTCATCCAGCATGATCAGCTTCGGCTCGGTGACTAAGGCCCGCGCGATTTCCAGCTTCCGCCGCTCCCCCCCGGAGAGCGTCCGCGCCAGTTGCTTTCTCTGCTCGACCAATCCGAACTGCTCGATGAGATGATCGGCCCGCTCTCGACGCTGCCGCGGATTGAGGTTCCGCATCGTCTCCAGGATCGCGATGAGATTGTCCTCCACGGAAAGCCGTTGAAACACGCTCGGCTCTTGGGAGAGGTACCCCATGCCGAGCTGCGCTCGTTTGTACATGGCCAGCGTGGTGACATCCTGCTCGTCGAACGTGACCGATCCGGCGTCCGCGTCGATCATTCCCACGGTCATGCGGAAGGTCGTCGTCTTGCCGGCCCCGTTGCGGCCCAGTAATCCGACGATCTCCCCGCCTTGCACGTGAAAGCTCAGCCGATCCACGACCGCCCGGCCGTTGTACCGCTTGACCAGCTCCTTGACTTCCAACAGAGGCCTTGACGCAGGTTTCGGCATCGCGGGGAATTGTAACGGGTCCGGCCCCACTTACGTAGTTCGTCGTCATCGTCGTATTTTTCGCGGCTTCAACGGCCTTCCTGGGATCGTGTGGGGCGTTCTCTCCACGATGGCGGGCACGGCCGGGTCTGACTTTCCTCTTGCCGGGCGGCGCGATTACCGCTTCACACGAATAAATACTGGATTAAGGCCTCAAAGAATACACCCGCAAATTCTCCTGAAAATAATTCGGATTTCGCTGGACACGGGTAGCCGTGTCGGATAATCTGGGTTCCCGACATTGCGGTGACGGATCTGCCGCTCGCGTGTAGTGACTCGCCGTAGCGCCAATTCATAGAGAGAGGATCGAAAACGCAAACCTGTCAAGTCGTTCTGTGTGAGCGTTGCGATTGTTCCGGCCTCGTTTCGCGCCGTCGTCCGTTCCTGCTTGGGGCGATGGCAACCCGTGAGTTGGGTATCGCACGGGTTACACGTGCTGTGCGATTGGTGGCTGTCTGCGGGCTGCTTGTGGCGCTCACGGCGCCGCTGGCACGCGCCCAGGATGATCGCGCGACGGGGCGCATGAAGCATCGTTCGCGCGCCGCGGTCGTGACCCCCGAGCGCCTCGATGGGACGATTCCCATCGACGCGCCACGGACCCTGCGGATGAGACTGGAAACGGAGGAGGGCGTGCTGGTGGTGTTTGACGCGGCCAGGCCAACGGAAGATGGGAGCGACTGTTCCGGTTATTCGGTGTACTGGCAGCCGACGGGCGACGTCGTAACACATTTGTTCGTCGGGATCATTTATGACTCTGGCGATCTTGCCACCGTCCTCCAATCGTTACGTCGCGACTTCGGCGTAGACGTAGAAGAACTGAGGAGCAGGGACGTACGGTTGACCAAGGCGATGAAAGCGCGAGCGGCGGACGCCGACCAGGATTCGGGTTGGGAACCCCTCACGCTGGATCGGGCGGTTGAAATCATGGGGTTCGACCCGTCGACAATGGACGATTCGCAAGACGGCGGCGCGCAGGTGGCGTGCGCATGCGGGCCCTGTATGGCGGGCGTTCCGCCTCCCAGCCATTGCGACTCGCCGTACGCTCTGGTGCGCGAGGCCTTGGGCGTCGTCGCGGGTTGTTGCGGCTGCGAGTGCAGCGGCCCGTGCTGCCGCAGCAATGACCCTTGTTGCGGTAGCACGAATCCCTGTTGTGGAAGCACGAATCCCTGTTGCGGAAGCACGAACCCCTGCTGCGGAAGCACGGACCCATGCTGCGGTAATCCCGATCCGTGCTGCGGGAGTCCCGATCCATGTTGTCGGTGTTCCTCCGGTTGCTGCAGCGGATCATGTTGCTCTGGACCGTGTTGCAACGGGCTTTGCTGTTCCGCGGGAGGAAGTTGCTGCAACGGCGCCTGTTGCTCCGGGGCGTGCTGCCTGGGGCGGTGCTGCGGGGCGGGAACCACATGCTGCGGGAGCAACTGTTGCCCGAGTGGGACGACTTGTTGCAATGGGATATGCTGTGCGTCGGGCCAGAGCTGTTGCAATGGTCAGTGTTGCGCCGGGGTCTGCTGCAACGGAATCTGCTGCCCGGCAGGGGGAAGCTGCTGCAACCTGCAGTGCTGCTCGGGCCCATGTTGCGACGCTACGGGCCAATGCTGCCCCGTGGGTGGGAGTTGTTGCAACAATGAATGCTGCGCCGGTCCGTGCTGCAACGGCATCTGCTGCGCAGCGGGCGGAAGCTGCTGCAATGGTTTGTGTTGCGCCGGGCCATGCTGCAACGGTATCTGCTGCGCGGCCGGGGGAAGCTGTTGCAACGGCGCCTGCTGTCCGGGGCCGTGTTGCAACGGCGTGTGTTGTCCCTCGGGCGCTTCGTGTTGCGGTGCAGGCTGCTGCGCAGCGGGGACCTTCTGCTGCCCGGGTCAAACCGCCTGCTGTCCCAACGCAACGACGTGCTGCGGTGCGATGTGCTGTCTCTCCGGGCAGGCGTGCTGCAATGGACTCTGCTGCCCTGCCGGTCAGGTCTGCTGCAATGGAACCTGCTGCCCGGCGGACCGGTGCTGCACTAACGGCGTCTGTTGCGCCTTTCCGTGTAACGAGTGTGTGAATAACGGGTTTCTGTCGGGCGGAAGCGTGACCGTCTCTCCCGATCCGGTGTGCATTAACAACAGTCTTATCTTCACCGTTTCTGGGGTGACCGACAGCGGCGGCACCAAGCGGGCAAACTGCAATCTGGTCACCATCCCCGGCGTACCTCCAAGCTATGCTTGGACCATCACCAAACCCGATGGGATGACGGTGACCGGCTCAGGGGCGACGGCCACCGTCGTCGCCGACAAACCCGGTACCTACTCCTGCACCTTCACCGTAACCGCCAACCGCGAATGCCCGCCTGCTGCGCGGACTGTCGGTCCGAAGACTGGCAAAGCCGTGAAATTCCGGCCTCAGTCGGTGACGTTCGGCGGCGCGAACATGTACGCTATCTCGAGGGATGACGGATTGGGCGTCTATCCATCGCCGCATTGGCAGGACAAGTCCAACCCGCGCGATGACGATAATGACGATGTCGGGGACCACAACATTCCGGTCGCGTATGTCCGCAATGCGTACATGAGTCTGACGGGGCAGTTCACGGTCGAACCCGCGGACGGCCTGGGAACGGCGACCTCCGCCACGGTGGCGGGAGTGGGCACCGCCGGAGCCGCAACGTATCGCTTCAGCGGCACGGGCACCGTGTCAGGGGGATTGATTACCCTCAGCAACGCCCAAGCCGACGTTGCTTTGCCGAACACGGTTCAGTACTACAATCCGATGTCGATCGCTTGGACGATTACACCGACGACAGGACCGCCACTGAACTGCAGCGTGGCGAACACCACGCACCGGATATACGTACTCCTTGCAATCCCCAACAGCGGCTCGCGCTATGAGACGCTGATTCACCTGACCTCCACCGACGCGGCGGGGAAGAACAATGAGAACGACACCGTGGCCGCTATCTGGAACGAGTTCACCGACCGCGTAGCGAGTCGAAAGCCGAAGGACGGATTCAACAACCCCGACGGCGCGCAACTGACCTATTACGCGAACTGGAATTGCGTGAATACGACGACGGCTACCGTACTCGCCAACGGCGATGGGCAGTGCGGTGCATGGGCGAGCTTATTCATCGACGCGATGGGGGCTCAGGGAATCAATCACGCCAATGAGTACGTGGCATTCTACCAAAGCGACGGGGCAGGTCCTTCCGACTTCGATTACGGGTTCGCGGTGAAGAACTGGAGCTTTGCATGCGGGAGCGGCATCAGCGGAGTGCCAAGCTATCCGTATTTGAACATTCCACCGGTCAGCGGGTTTCCTGAAAGCGGGAACGCTTACACCTGGCGGTTTGCGGAGGTGAGCGATGCCACCGGAGTCGCCGGACAGGGAAATGCGAACCCGAAATCGTTGTTCGGGAACCACCAAGTCGTCAAGTTCGGCACTTCGCCCCTATACTACGACCCCAGCTACGGTCTCACATATACCTCACTTGCAGACATCGACAATAATGCGGTTGACGGGTACTACCAGAAACGCGCGGTTTCTGTAAATGAGCTGCAGGTTGGGGTTGATCTGAACAACGACACGCATATCACCGATACGATCGTGACAGTCAATGCCTGGGTGTTTAAAAGGAACCCGACCGGTAATCAGCTGATAGACTTGCTCGGTGAGTACCCATAGCCAGACCGGTGGACTGCAATGGAGATAATTACATGAGAACCTCGTGCGCGGCTTGGGCAATTCTGGTCCTCTGGCACATCTCGCCGCATTGCGGGCGCGCGCTGGGCGCCGACACCGGTGCCGTATCACCGGTATTGCATCGCGTAGCGGTTGACGGCGCGGGCGCGTCGTTCTTTGCGTTTGGAACCTCCCGCGGACCAGGAACGCCTACACTGGTAAAGCTAGGGGGCGGGACAACTGGGCATGACAGCGCTTTCTATTATCTGTTCGGTGTGAGGGAAGGGGCGAACCGGCCCGATAGGCCCTTTCGGTGGAGTGCTGCTAACGACCACCTTTATTGTACGTTCACATACGGCGGCTATCCGCTTTGCCCCTCATTGGAACGCTATCCACTACGTAGCCTACTCTCGGGGCCGGACGACGGACGTCCAGCGTTCGACTTGGCGATGCTCGACACTCCCACCTATGTTGGCTGCGCCCCGATCGGGGATGCCCTGACAGGGCTCTATATCGCGTGGCCGGATGGCAAGAACCGCATTCGCGAACCCGCGAAGGTCGTGCATTACGACATTCGCGCCTTGGACGAGGCGCGGGTCGAGTTGTTCATGACCGCCGACGGCGACCTGTTCAAATGGTTGTACGACGGCAAGACGTGGAGATACCAAAGCAACTATGCTGTGAAAATTCCCAACGAGTTCCTGATTCTTGGCAATGGCAAGTCACTCGTTACCGATCAGGACGGCGGGTGGTGCATCGTGCGTGACATTGAAAAGGAGGACGCCACCTGCGACCCCATCGTCGAGCGGGTCGAAAGCGAACCGCTCACGCTGATCGAAGACAGGGTCGAGCAAAAGAACTTTTTCTTGCACCGCGATAAGCTTTTCGACGACACTGGTCGCGAACTCTTCACCGCCCGCGCTATCCGCGACCACACGGACCGCGTGCGCAAGGTGGTCGACTTCGTCCTCAGTCGCCGAGTCCCGCGACCATAAGCGTGTGGAACGCGTGCTCCAACGGCGTCTGCTGCGCCTATCCGTGTAACGAGTGTGTCAATAATGGCTCCCTTTCGGGTGGTAGCATCGCCGTCAATCCCAACCCGGTGTGCATTAACAACAGTCTTATCTTCACCGTTTCTGGGGTGACCGACAGCG
>CAYQZH010000139.1:8320-11303 GCA_964421865.1 uncultured Phycisphaera sp.
GCGGCACCAAGCGGGCAAACTGCAATCTTGTCACCGTCACCGGCGTACCTCCAAGCTATACCTGGATCATCATCAAACCCGATGGGATGACGGTGACCGGCTCAGGGGCGACGGCCACCGTGGTGGCCGACAAACCCGGTACCTACTCCTGCACCTTCACCGCAACCGCGAATCGGGAGTGTCCGCCGGCACCAATGGTCGTGGGCCCGCAAACCGCCACAGCGGTCCGGCTGACGTCCGAGACCGAAGCCACGACGATTCCATTGGACCGGGCGCGTACCACCCTCGGTATAGGTGAGCGCGTAACGATCTCAGTCGATCCACCTCGCTCCGCAACGTGGTCGGTAACCGGAGGCGGTACTATCACTCCCTCCCCGATTGGCACAAGCGCGCTGCTTACGGCGAGCATGAGCCCGTCGAGTCCCATGGTGGAAGCCCAATTTCCCAACGGTAATCGCTGCGCGATAACGTTCACCGTGATTGCGCCCAACGGGTTGACCAGCACCGTCGGGTCGGACGACGGATGCGGGACAATGGGCCCGCCTAACAACTCCATCGGAGCTTCTACTGTGTTCAATCAAATCGTACAGCCCACGACCGTCTCGTTCTACAGAGCAAGCTTCCGCGAGAATATTCCGGGCGAATCGTTCACCTGGCCCGACGGCACGGCGGATACTGACCCCGCGCGGATAAAGTACTGGGAGGTAACACAGGCTAATGAAGCGACCGATATTTCGGAGAGCTGCGTAGATCCAATAGGCAGGCTCGATCCTCCGCCGCCAGGAGGCGGACTCGCGCCCTTTCGTTATAACATTCGCGTACCCGAGGAGTATCGGGATGACGCCGGTGCGTGGAATGTATGGTTGCCTGGCGAAAACCACCCCAAGGAGTACGACACGGCGGGAAGGTGCCGCACGTTGATCGAGGCAACAAACACCGCGGCCGGTGCTTGGCAAGGCCCATGGCAATAAAGGAGCATATTGTGAGTGCCGACGCTAGTCGTCGGGCTCGTTTTTGGAGGACCACCTGATGTCACTTGCTTGGCAACTTCTTATCACGCTGTTTTTATTGCCCCCGATCGCGCCCGATCCCGGCGATGCCCAGTCGGAGACGCCGGACTTGAGGTGGCAGTTGGCGATCATTGCCAACCAGCGCGACGGAACGAAGGAGAAGTCAGCGCAACTGGAAAGGGAATGTCTGAGGCTTCTCGACGGGACGCCCAGTCCTGCGACGAAAGGACTTGTCTACGCCCAAATCGCAAAACTCTACTGCGACCAAGGCTTGACCGACCCTGACAAGGTGATCCAATATAGTACCAAGGCTCTGGAATTCCCCCTCGATGTTGAGACGACCGGCAAAATGTATTTATTCGCTGCCTACGTTCTCGAAGCCAAGCGGCGCATCGCCCGCGGCGAAGAGGCGCAGGAGCTTACGAGATCCTCGTGGAAGGTATATTTGGAAGGGCTCGATTTCGTGCTCAAACAGAATCCCCCGCCGGCTCGTCGGGACCTCCCTGCCGTTGGCAAGTTCGATTGTCGGCCAGAAAGTAGTGAAAGCTGCAAGGCACTGGTCGAGAAGCACCGACAGGAAATGGAGGAGCGGGAGCGAGTAATACTTGAGAACGAATTGGTGCGCTACCGCGACATCTTGCTTGAGAGTTGCGGTAGATTGTATTCCGAGGCAGACGATAAGACCCGGGATACGCTCCGGCAGGCTGCCGACCGTTTGATCGCAGACGGGGAACGCACGCGTTATATCCTTGACCTAATAACGCACAAGGGCGAGTAAGAAACGCAAGGCAAATAGGGCAAGGTGCCGCACATTGATCGAGGCAACAAACGAAATGGTGTTCTTGGGTCCATAGGATTCACTTACCATGAAACTAGCAATTCTGTTCTCACAGCTTGGAATGCTGTTCGCGTTGCAAGGCGACACTGGCATTAGGGCAATCGCTCCGGCACTCGATGACGTGCTCCTTGATAGCAGGGAGTATTTCCACCGCAACGACCGCCGGGCGTTGGAGCTGCGCGCCGTGCGAGAACGGTTGCCCGACGGCTCTGCGGGAAACCGCTTCCGCTTTCACCTCGTGAATATCAAACGGGCAGCCGATCGAAACAACGCTGCCACACGGGAGACTGTTTCCGAACTACCTGATATCCCGACACACGATGTGCTCGGCGCTCCACCGATCGTTCGGGGAGGAGCGATCCTTATCCAGTGGGAATCGAGAGTTGTCTACGTTGTAACGGGCAAGTCGATCGGTCGGAACGTTATTCTCCGAGTTCATGAGATTCTAATCAAGGAAGCCGAGGACGGCGCACCATCCTTCGAGCTACATGGGCTGGAACCGCTTGCACAGACGTCCGCCGCGCTTGCGAACGATGATGAGCCGGTCCTGCGAGTCCGGGCGGAAATGGACAACGGGAATCTGAAGATTGGTGCCTCTCGTACACGCGGCAATGAAGCGGGACTCCAGTTCCGCTTGAACGTCGAAACGAAGTCCTTAGTGCGTAGTAGCGATGTACCTTGACCGGGTGGCGACCGGCGTGGGGGCGGCGACCTCCGCGATCGTGGGACGGGGGTGTGTGACACTTTCGGCCGGTGCGTAATGACCCCGAAGGGGTCAACGACCGTAGCCGTGGGCAAGCGTAGCGCCGCCCACGGATACGACGACCGCAACGGTTCATCCGACCCTGTAGGGGTCGCATACCTTCGCTGGGGATAGACGACCCTTTCAGGGTCGGGTGGTGGGGCGCATCCGCGATACGGTGGCGACGCTTCGCTTGCCACCGACTACTATAGAGCAGGCTTTCAGCCTGCAAGGTACCGCTGGCCGGGTGGCCCGCCTCCTTTGGAGGTGGGGGAGACGATGATCGTGGGCACGGCGATGAGCGTATATCTTCGTCTGCCCCAGGTCCAAAGGACCTGGGCCTGGGGTTTGGCCCTTTCTGAGCCAGGTTGTAGCTCCGGCGTTGCGCTTGTG
>CAYQZH010000140.1:0-3800 GCA_964421865.1 uncultured Phycisphaera sp.
GCCTACCACGTCCTTCATCGCCTCTCGACGCCTAGGCATCCACCATGCACTCTTACTAGCTTGACCACAATCATGAGGGGCTGTCGTGAGTGAATTACGAATTACGAGTTACGAATGACAAAGATCGGATGACAAGCTTCTGTCACTTCGAGCTTCGCCTTTCGGGTTTCGGAACCCGTACCTCACCCCCAGCATCCTTGGGGTCAAGAAAACTTCCAGCGCTTGAGATTCCTCGGAACCGCGCCGCCGCATTGCCCGTCAAGGCGCTTTGCGTCGGCTCGACTCGTTAGAACCAGTGGTTGATGTCCACAATACCATAAGCCCGCCGAATCGTTGGGGCTGAACCTGCAAACGGCCTGGTTCGACCACGCTCGACGGACCTGCGTCCGCTTCTTCAATTGTCAAAGAGCACGCCGTCCCAGTGCTACCAGCTGTGCGCTTGCAGCAACCGGGGCGAGCCGCGTACGTTAGCACAACGCCACCGGGCGTCAAGCGGGTTGTTTCGTTTTCTTTGCAACTTGGTGGATACAGGCGCCGGATGGAAATCAGAGCGTAACCTATTGTGAATAAGGCACTTACGGAGCGATCGCCTAGTGGTACGCCTTTCGCGCCAGGCAAACCGAGGGGCCTACTACTGGGGGCGCACCTTTCCGTGGCCGGCGGACTGGAGAACGCCCTGCACTCCGCGGTTCAGGTGGGCTGCGATTGCGTACAGATTTTCGTCAAGAACCAGCGGCAGTGGCGGGCGCCTCCGTTGCGGAACGAACAGATCGAGCGTTTCCGCGCGGCGCAAAGTGCCACGTATATGGCACCTGTGATTGCGCATGCGAGCTACTTGCTGAACCTGGCCTCGCCGGACGATCGCGCGCGGCTGGGCGGCGTCCGCGCCCTCACCAACGAACTCGAACGCTGCGAGGCCCTGGGCGTTACCGCTCTGGTGCTGCATCCGGGAGCGCATCTCGGCGCGGGCGAGGATCGAAGATCAAACATCGAAGATCGAAAGCAGAGCCGCGACCGTGAGGGAGCGGGCGCCGCAATGTCGATTGTCGAATGTCGATTGTCGAATGGACTAACCCGAGGTCCAGAGGAGACAACGGAGACGAACGCGATCGCGGCGGGAATCGAACGGATTGCGCGGTCGCTTGATGAAGTCCATCGGCGATGTGCGGGCTTTCGGTCGATGATCCTCCTCGAAACGACGGCCGGTCAGGGGACCGGAATCGGCTGGCGCTTTGAGCATCTTCGCGGAATCCTGGATCGCTTGGGGGAGCCGGATCGCTTGGGCGTGTGTCTGGACACCTGCCACCTTTTCGCAGCCGGGTATGACATCCGCACTCCCCAGGCGTACGCGGCCATGATCGACGAGGTGGACCGTGTCATCGGCGTGGCACGCGTGCGCTGCATCCACATGAACGACTCGAAACGGGAACTGGGCAGCCGGGTGGACCGCCACGAACACATCGGCAAAGGGAAGATCGGCAAAAGCGGGTTCGCCAACTTCATGAACGACCCCCGTTTCGCGGGCGTTCCGATGATCCTTGAAACGCCGAAGGGCGTTGATGGGCGAGGGACGGACCTGGACAAGGTCAACCTGAAGCGGTTGCGGGCGATGGTACGAGTCGTGACCGGGCGGCGTTAGGTTACACGTGACGACGGACCGACGACTTTGACGGCGACGTGGACCTGCTCGATTTCAGCGGGTTCCAACGCATCTTCGGGCCGTGATTCTCCCCCCGTACCTCCCCTGCTGACACCGCAGTGGCACCCACGTGGTCCGCGGAGGCATCAGAAGGTCCGTTCGACGAAGCCGGTGTCGATGGTGGCTTCGAGGAAGTCGGGGTGGGCGATCATCTTGCGTAGGAACGGCAGGGTCGTCTTCACGGGTTCGACGATGAATTCGGAGAGGCAGCGTTGCATACAGCGGAGGGCTTCCGGGCGGGTCGGTTGATGGACGATGACCTTGGCGAGCAGTGAGTCGTAGTAAGGCGACACGCGGCAGCCGTCGTGCCCGAAGGTGTCCACGCGGACGCCCAAACCGCCGGGGGGGCGGAACTTTTCGATGACCCCGGCGCAGGGGCGGAACTTTTCGTCGGGATCCTCGGCGTTGACGCGGCATTCGATGGCGTGGCCGCGGGGCTTCACCGCCTTTTGGTCGAAGTCCAGTTTCTCCCCCGCGGCCACTCGAATCTGGGCCTTGATGAGATCGATTCCTGTAGTCATTTCCGTGACGGGGTGTTCGACCTGAATACGCGTGTTGACCTCGATGAAGTAGTAGCGGCTCTTGGCGTCGACCAGGAACTCGACCGTACCGGCGCTGGAATACTTCGCGGCCTTGCAGAGCTTGACGGCGCAGGCGCAGAGATCGTTGCGCGTGCGGGCGTCGATCGCCGGAGAGGGCGATTCCTCGACGAGCTTCTGGTGGCGGCGTTGCAGTGAGCAGTCGCGCTCGAAGAGATGAACGATGTTGCCGTGGGTGTCGGCGATGACCTGCACCTCGACGTGGCGGGGGCGGTCGATGTAGCGTTCGATGTAGACGTCGCGACTGTTGAAGGCCCCCTCAGCCTCCTGCTTGGCCTGTTTGATCGCGGCGACCAGGTCGGTCTTATCGTGGACGATGCGCATTCCGCGTCCGCCGCCGCCGGCGGAGGCCTTGATCATCACCGGGAACCCGACCCGATCGGCGATGCGGATGGTCTCGTTGTCATCCTCCAAGATGCCGTCGCTGCCGGGGACGGTGGGAACCTTGATTCGTTTGGCGAGGGCGCGGGCGGAGGCCTTGTCGCCGAGCAGCTTCATGGCCTCGACGCTGGGACCGATGAACTCGATGTTGCAGGCCCGGCACTTCTCGGCAAATTGGGCGTTTTCGGCGAGGAAGCCGTAACCGGGGTGGATGGCGTCGGCACCGGAGACCTCAGCCGCGGCGATCAGGCGGTCGCTTTTCAAATAACTGTCGCGCGGCGCGGGACCGCCGATGCAGATGGCCCGGTCGGCGAGTGCCAGGTATTCGGCCCCGCGGTCCTCGTCGGAGAAGACGCAGACGATCTCCACGTTCATCTCCCGGCAGGCGCGGATGATCCGCAGGGCGATCTCCCCTCGGTTGGCGATGAGAATGCGTCGGAACATACCGGGTTCAGTGAGGCGGGAGTCCGTGCTTGGCTGACCCGCCGATCCATGTGGGACCGACTTTCCAGTCGGTCGCGAATCGAAGCATCAATGCGGACGAACCAAAAACAAGGGCTGTCCATATTCGACGGCCTCACCGTCCCGCACCAGAACCCGTTCGACGGTTCCCGTCGTCTCGGCCTTGATCTCGCTGAAGACTTTCATGGCCTCCAGGATGCAAACCACCGCCGAAGGCTCGACGTTGCTGCCCACTTGCACGAACGGCGGCGAGTCGGGGTCCGGCGAGGCGTAGAACGTCCCCACCATCGGCGAGCGGATTTCGTAAAAATCGACCTCGACGACCTCACCCGCCATTTTCGCCTCCGGCGGGGCGGGAGGGTTGGGGTGCGCGGCAGAGTGAACGGTGTGAAGAACAGGCGCCTCGTTCGACTTCGGGTTGGGACGCCGCAAGTTGACCTCGACCTCGCCGTCGCGCAAGGAGAGTTCGATCAAGTCGTTGGCGACCATCATCTCCACGAGTTGTCGAATGCGATCAAGTTCCAACAACGGTCAAACCTCTGCGCTGGTCATTCGCGCCCAAAATGCTGAATGCGGAATTGGGAATGCGGAATGGTTGTCACCCTGAGCGAAGCGGTTGTCACCCTGAGCGAAGCGGCTGTCACCCTGAGCGAAGCGAA
>CAYQZH010000140.1:3810-11272 GCA_964421865.1 uncultured Phycisphaera sp.
ATTCTCGCGATTAAGATGCTTCGCTTCGCTCAGCATGACACCGCTGCTTCGCTCAGCATGACACCGCTCATTCCGCATTCACCATTCCGCATTCTTAGACGACCGCTCCTTCCAGCGACTTGTCCAGGGTGGTCAGCACGCGGCGGCCTTTGGGCGTCACCAGCACGTCATCCTCAATTCGCACGCCGCCGACGCCGGGTAGATAGATGCCCGGCTCGACGGTCACCACCATGCCCGGTTCCAACTTTTCCTTCGACCGAAAGCTCAACGACGGCGGCTCATGGACATCGAGTCCCAACCCGTGTCCCAGGCCGTGGGTGAAGGAATCGCCGTACCCCGCGTCGGCGATCACCTTCCGCGCCGCCGCGTCCACGTCGCACATCCGCCGACCGGGTCCGACCGCCGCGATCCCGGCGAGCTGCGCTTCCGACACGATGCGATAGACCTCGCCGAGCTTGGCGGGGATGCTACCGACGAAGACCATGCGGGTCAAATCGCTGCAGTAACGTCCAACGCTCGCGCCCCAATCGAAAAGGATCGCGCTGCCGCGTTTTACCTTGCGGAGGCCGGGACGGGCGTGGGGGACGGCGGCGTTGGGGCCTTCGGCGCAGATCGTAGGGAAGGCCGGGGCGGAGGCGCCACGCCGTTTCATCTCGTACTCCAGCCTCGCGGCCATCTCCAACTCCGTTTGGCCGACGCGGATCGTGGAGAGCGTCGCGGTGAAGGCGTCCTCGGCGTTGCGGATCGCCCGCCGCAGGGTCGCGATCTCACCGTCGTCCTTGAGGCGGCGCATCGTGCCCACGATCGGCGGGGCGATCACGAGGCGCGTGCCCTTCATGCGTTTCTTCAGTTCCGCGTGATCGCCGACGGTGAAGTGGCCCGGCTGGACGGCGAGCCTCTTGATCTTGAGCTCCTTGCAGGCGTTCACGATTTCATCGTTCAGGAAGCCGCGGCGCAGCCAACTCCGCGCCCACGGAACCTCGTGCTTGATCTCTTCAGTGAAGCGCGTGTCCGTGATGAGATGAACCTCGCGCGGGGTGATGACGACGGCCGACTCCTCGCCGGTGAAGCCGGTGAGGTAAAAGTAGTCCACGTGGTTGGAGAGAAGGAAGGCGCCCGCCCCATACGCCTTCATTTGTCGCCGACACCGCGCCAGCCGCTCGGCGATCACCGCCGACGGGCCGCGTCCGTTTCGCTTACTCATGTCCGTCTCTCTCTTCGGGAACGATGACAACCTTCCCGGACCATCCGCGCCTACGGTGCATCAACATGATGATGGACGTGACGGAGTCTGTCAAAGGTGGAGGTGAACGAACGTCGTTCGCCGTCCGCCGATGTTCGGCATGGCGGCGCTGCGCTTGGCCATGCCACCCAATTCGCGCGTGCGCTTCGTCGCTAGGACACGCCTAGCTGCAGCCCTTGGAGCTTCAGCCGCCGCCGCGTCGGACGACGACGAAGAAGATCGCTAGGGCCGCTAACACACCGATGCCGATCAGTTGCCAGTTCATCGTATCGTACCTCGCGGCGACGGGCGCACGAAACAACCGCGTCGGATCATACCGCGCGACCCTGGGCGCCGTCGAATATCTACGTGCCATCGCCGTTCCACCGCCGATAAAGCGCGGGCCGTCGTGGTGCCTGCCCACAGACGGCGGCTCGTCCGCGGACGCTCATTTCTTTACTCCCGACCGAGGACGCATCGTACGATATCGTCTATCGGGCGCCACGGCGCCGCACCGGGTCCAATAACGGGGTACGATTGATGAATGCACTGAAGATCGGCAACGTCGTCCGGGTGGAGAATGGACGGGTCGAGGTCCTCATCACCGCCAAGGATCTGAACCTCCTCCACGAGGAACGGACCTACCGGATCGGCCAACTTGGCTCCTACGTCATCATCCCGATGGACAACAAGACCATTGTCGGGTTTGTGATGGGCACGGGGCGGCAAGAGATGACGGTCGTCGACGTCGAGCCGCAAAACATGATGAACGTTCAGCTCGTCGGCGAAATCCACGCCGGGCGGTTCGTCCGCGGCGTCACGGAATACCCGATCCTGGGGGACGACGTGTGGGTGGCGGTCCGCAAGGACTTCGAGTCGATCTTCGGCAGTTTCGATCAACTCCTGGCGGGAACGAAACATCCGCAGAGCTTCACGTTGGGGCAGTTCGCACTCAATCCCGAGTTCGAGGTGAAGGTCCTGGGAAGCGAGCTTTTCGCCAAGCATGTGGCCATCCTGGGAAACAGCGGCAGCGGCAAGAGCTGTACGACCGCCAAGGTCTTACAGGAGGTCCTGGACCTCAACCAATCGCAGGTCGTTCTCTTCGACATGCACGGCGAGTACCGGACCGCGTTCAGCGACGACGAGGGGCAGATCAACGCCAACGTGACGTATCTCGGCGTGGACGACCTGGTCCTGCCCTACTGGCTGCTCAAGTATGAGGAGTTGGAAGCCCTCTTCCTCGATCGATCCAATCCGCTGCACGTGAGTACGCAGATCTCCTTCCTGCGGACGGCGCTTTTGGAGTTCAAGCAGGACGCGGCGAGTACGTTGGGGTTGACCAAGTCCCTGACGCTGGACACGCCGATCTACTTCTCGCTCGAAAAGCTGAAAACCTACGCGGAGAACCTCAACGGCGCGCGGTACGTGCTGAACGACGACCATCTGGCCTTCAGTCAGCTCGCCCTCCGCTCGCTCGCGGTCGAGGACCAACAGAAGCTGATGCGCGAGCAGCGCTGTCAGTTCAACCGGGGCAACCCCGAGGGCGAGACGCCGCACCCGCTCTACTTCGGCAAGCTCATTGGGCTGATCGACCAGATCGACACCAAGTACAACGACCGACGATACCAGTTTCTGCTCAACCCCATCGAGCACGGCCTGAAGTCATCCTTCTTCCGCGATCACCTTGCGCAGGTCGGTCAAGGTGAGCGAACGTCGAGCCTGATGAACCATTTGATTCGCCTCCTCACCGGCCGTGTCGAACCGCGAAGCAACATGACGATCATTGACCTTTCCGGGATTCCCTTTGAAATCGTGGACATCGCCGTCGCGGTGCTCACCCGGTTGATGTTCGACCTGAACTTCTGGACGCCCGCCGATCAGCGTCATCCGAGCCTGCTCGTGTTTGAAGAGGCCCACAATTACATCCCACGCACCGAACACGGAAAGCACTTCGCCAAAACGGCCGTCGAGCGCGTGGCCAAGGAAGGCCGGAAGTACGGCGTGGCCGCAATGGTCGTGTCGCAACGTCCGTCGGAGCTCTCCGAGACGGTGCTCGCCCAGTGCAACAGCTTCATCGTGATGCGCTTGAGCAACCCCGAGGACCAGAAGTACGTCGCCAAGGTGGTGGGCGACCACTTCGCGGGCGTGATCCAGATGTTGCCGTCGATGCGGCCGGGGGAGGCGTTCGTCATCGGCGACAGCGTCATCATGCCCATGCGCACGCTGGTGGAAATGCCCCACCCGTCCCCGCAGAGCGCCAACCTGGACTTCTTCAAGTTCTGGGCGGCCGAGACCGTGGAAGACAACCTCGATCAAATCATCGAGCACTGGCGCCGTCAAGATCGGCAACTCATCAACCGCTGGAACGACGCGCCGGTCTCCGCCGAACCGCCGGCCGCGATTCCAATCCCCGAGCCGTCCGGTGGATCGGCTTCGGCGGCGAAGAGTCCGCGCCAGCCACAAGCCCCCGGTCGCCCGGGATCGGCTCCTTACGGCCCCGTACCCGCGCTCCAACGCCCGGTCCGCCCGCGGCCGCCGGCGGCCGCCCGCACAAAAACCACAGGCGGCTCCAAGTGGCTGGCGAAAAACCCGACGTGACGCGGACTCGCCCCTGGACCGGATATCGCCCGGCTGCGGTGCGTGGACTGCGGACGGGCCGCGCAGGCTGCCCTTGACTCTTCGCGGCAAGGGGAACCGCCCGCGGGTTCGGCTGGCGTTGATTCATCCGTACTTCCACGAGGGTATCGCACCGGGCATACCATTCGACAATCGACAATCGACAATCTACAATCCTTCGGATCCGTTGGAGTGGGCGAAGGCGATCGCCCGAAAGCGTGCCACGGGCGGCTTGACCGCCGGTGTCTTCTTGCGGGAGGAAAGTCCGAACTGGGCGGGGCACGGTGGTTGGTAACGCCAACCCGGCGCGAGCCGAGGGAAAGTGCCACAGAAAAGATACCGCCGGGGAAACGCAGAAATGCTGAAACGCAAAAACGCAGAAACCTAGCCGGCGCCGTTTCTGCTTTCTGCGTTTTTGTATTTCTGCGTTTCCCCGGTAAGGGTGAAATGGTGCGGTAAGAGCGCACCGCGCGGTTGGTGACAACCGCGGCAGGGTAAACCCCACCGCCAGCAAGCCCAAATAAGCAGCGAGAGGCGGCCCGCCTCGTTGAATGGCGAATGTCGCAGGGCGAACCCGGTTTCGGTGTTTCGGCTTTTCGGCGTTTCTGTTCGTAAGCTGCGGGTAGGGTGCACGAGCCGATCGGCGACGATCGGCCTAGATAGATGATCGCCCACGACAGAATTCGGCTTAACCGCCCACTCCAGCGGATTGCCAATTGGCGATTGCAGAATCGTCGGCGCCGCCGGTCCGTTTGCATTCGGTAGGTCATCCTCGACAATAACGCTCCGATGAGCGGGTCGTCGTTTGGGAGGACGTATGATGGACTTTCCCCAGGCACAGGCGGCGGATTCGTTCCGCTTCGAAAACATCATCTACACGAAGGCCGGGCACCGCGCGACGGTGACGATCAATCGGCCTGCGGTGCTCAATTGCCTCGACTTCCCCACGCTGCGCGAGCTTCACCGCGCGTTCGAGGATGTCTCCTGGGACGATCAAATTCGCGTGATGGTGCTTACGGGTGCAGGCGAGCGGGCGTTTTGTACCGGGGCCGACCTGAAGGAACAGGCTGAGGAGTGCCTCGATAAGCCCAATGCCTACTGGAAGTGGATGGGGGCCTTCATCGAGGTGCACGAGAAGCTGCGGAACATCGGCAAGGTGACGGTGGCGCGGCTCAACGGCATGGTGGTGGGCGGGGGCAACGAGTTGAACATGTCGTGCGACCTGGCCATCGCCGCCGACGACATCGTCATCCGCCAAGTCGGCACGGCCCGCGGCAGCGTGCCCGCGGGCGGGGCGACGCAATGGCTGCCGCTCCTGGTCGGAGACCGCCGCGCCCGCGAGATGCTGTTCCTCTGCGAAGAAATACCGGCCTCCAAGGCCCTCGAATGGGGGCTGATCAACCAGGTCGTCCCTCGCTCTCAGCTCGACGCCGCTGTCGACGCCATGTGCGAGAAGCTCATCCACAAACTGCCCGAATGCACCCGCTACACCAAGCAGCAACTCAACTTCTGGCGGGACCTCTCTTGGTCCCTCACCGTCGGCCACGCCCGCGACTGGCTCGCGTTGCACAACCTTTCCTCGGAAGTCCACGAAGGGATCAAGGCATTTGTCGAGAAGCGAGGCGTGGACTATTCTGCCCTGCAACGTGACCCGCGATGATTGACGTTGGAGTCTGAAATGCCGCCGACGCTCGAAGAACTGTTGAGCGACATCGTTACTCGCCTCCGCAACGCCTTTGAGCCTGCGGCGATTTACCTTCATGGGTCGTGTGCGCGGGGCGAGATGCGAGCCGGTAGCGACCTCGATTTGCTTGTTGTGGTCCGCGAATCCAACCTGAGCTTCTTTGAGCGAGGCGCGATCGCGTATCGTGTTCTCCGCGATATCCCGCTTCCACTCGATATCCAGGTTTACACGCAGGCCGAATTCGACCGCCGTGCGACTCTCCCCGTCTCCTTTGAGCGAACCGTCCGCACCACGGGGAAACTCGTCCATGCCGCATGAGACGGATGAGATTCTGGAGATCCGGCAGTGGCTGACCAAGGCCAAGCATGACTGGGCGGTCGCCAAGCAGATCATGGGCGGCGGCGCGGTGGAAACGGACGTCGCAGCGTTCCACTGCCAGCAGGTCGTTGAGAAGCTGTTGAAGGCCTACCTCGTGAGTCGGCGCCTTCCGTTCGAGAAAGTGCACGACCTGCGCTTGTTGCTGAATCAATGTACGACATGCGAGCGGGACTTTGACGTGCTGCGCGACTCGGTCGAGCCGCTAACACTGTTCGCCGTCGCCTATCGTTATCCGGGACCCGCCGAGCCCTCAGTGACCGAGGTCCAGCGGGCGTTGGCGGTGGTGCAAACCGTTTGGACCTTCGTGACCCGCCGTCTGCCCGGAGAGGCGACCAGAGACATCGGCGGATAGGGCGCTTCCCTCCGCGGTTGGGGGCGATAGCCCTGAGACCCGCCACACCCGCGATTGGGTGGCCTTGCACAACCTTTCCCCCGAAGTTCACGAGGGGGTCAGGGCGTTTGTCGAGAAGCGGGCGGTGGATTACGACGCCGCGGGACGAATGCCGTGATGCGGCGGAGCAGGCGAGGCGGGTCAACGCCCTCGTGACCCTCTTCCACGCCGCCCCCGCTCGTTGCGACCGTTGACCGGTTGGATACGAGTGATGTGGATCAGAGCACAATGGGCCAAGCGATCCGTCAGCCACGGTTGCCGACGATTGGGGATCACCACATACACCGACGATCGTTCAATGATGCACATCTCGGGATGCCCCACGTCGAAGGTCGCTCCGTCCGACATGTAGATGCGGAACGGCTCGAAGGGCTGCTTGATAACGTGCTCGCGAACATCTTCCGGGCGCACGGTTCGTCTCCGTCGTGAACGCACCTGAATCGTACGATCGTTGCGCCAGACGATCAAGCGAACGTAGCCGGCTCCGAGGCCGCCGGCCCTTGCCGTTCGGCCCCTCGTCTGCACAATGACGGCCATGAGCGACTTCATTCTCACCCGAACCGAAGACCACGTCGGCGTCTGCACCCTTAACCGCCCGGAAGTGCTCAACGCGCTCTCGGTCGAGTTGATGGATCAGCTCGTCGCGGCGTTGGAGAGCTTCGACAACGATCCGAACATCCACGTGATGGTCATCACCGGCAGCGAGAAGGTCTTCGCCGCCGGGGCGGACATCGCGGACATGGCCGAGGCGTCGGTCGTGCAGATGATGGAACGAAACAACCTCGCCCGCTGGCTGCGGATCAAGGCCGTCCGCAAGCCGATCATCGCCGCGGTCAGCGGCTACGCCCTGGGCGGAGGGTGCGAACTGGCCATGCACTGCGACATCATCATTGCCTCCGAGTCGGCGAAGTTCGGCCAGCCGGAGATCAACATCGGGGTCATGCCCGGCGCGGGCGGCACACAGCGGCTCACCCGCGCCATCGGCAAATTCAAGGCCATGGAAGTGATCCTCAACGGGCGGTCTCTGTCCGCCCAGGAAGCCTTCGACGCCGGCCTGGTCACTCGCGTCGTCCCCAAGGAACAATTCCTCACCGAGGCCCTGCGCCTCGCCCACGCAATCGCCCAGCGCCCGCCGATCGCCCTCAAGCTCGCCAAGGAGGCCGTCCTCAAG
>CAYQZH010000141.1:0-11235 GCA_964421865.1 uncultured Phycisphaera sp.
AGGATGCGTTCGAGTTGGGCCGTTTCGCGCTGGCCAACGATCGAAACGACGTCGCGGCGCAGGCGTTCCGCGATGCTGAACGCCTGAACGCGAAGCTCAAGGAACCGATCCGCCGAGCGTTTGACGAGTACCGCCGGCGGAAAGCGGCGACAAACGACGACGACGACCCGTTCAAGGCCGAACCGTCGGCGCCGCTTGAGAACCCCACGGATGAGGCGGTCGCCGATGTGGGTCATTCGATGGGAGTGCCCGAACTAGACGACACCGTCCTCGCCGCGCATCCTTCGCCGGAGACTCGGGCCAGGGTCATGGGGGCCTACCGCACGTTCGGCGAAAAGGTGCGGGAGGTAATGGGGAAGGATGTGGCCCTGGTCGAGACGGACCATTTCCTGATCTGGACCGACTGGGAGAAGAAATACCGCGATCGGCTGACGGGGTGGGCCGAGGCGATGTACGCGGCGTTGGGTGAACAGTTCAGCCTCAAAGCGACGGACGAGGTGTTCTTGGCGAAGTGTCCGCTGTACTGCTGGCGTTCCAAGGCGAGATTCCAGAAGTTCGCTCGCTACTTCGACGGCTACGACGGCTCGAACGCGGTGGGGTACACTCGATCCATCGAGAAGAACGGGCATGTCCACGTCGTGCTGCTGCGGCAAGGACAAACGGGGCCGGACTTTGATCGTTTCGCCTCCACGCTGGTGCACGAGGGGTCTCATGCCTTCCTGCACCGCTTGTATTCGACGCGATTGATCCCCCATTGGGTCAATGAGGGGTACGCGGAGCTGATCGCCGAGCGCGTGTTGGGGGAACACTGCGATGCGGCGGAGAAGGCGGCGCTACTCGCGCGGCAGTATGTACGGTACGATTGGCCGCTCGGGGGGATGTTGGAGAGCACGGCGCCGATTGAGGTGTATGAATACCCCCTGGCCCACAGTTTGGTTGCACATCTGGAAAGCCTTGGGCGGCAACGCTTCGGCGGATTCATCCGGAGTCTGAAAGAGGGACGAACGACGGCGGAGGCCCTGGGGGCGAATTACGACGGGATGAGTCTCGAAGGGCTGGAAGCGAGTTGGCGAGCGGCGATTCGGGCGGCCGATGCGTCCTCGCAAGTGAAGGGGACAAGATGAGCTTCGCATGGATGATTTGACGCCCCAACAGATCGTCGAAGCGCTCGACAAGTACATCGTTGGGCAGCAGGCGGCGAAGCGCGCCGCGGCCGTGGCGATCCGCAATCGTTGGCGGCGGCGGCAACTGCCGGAGGGCCTCCGCGACGAGGTCGGACCGGCCAACATGATCCTCATCGGGCGGACGGGGGTGGGGAAGACGGAGATCGCCCGGCGACTGGCGGGACTGGTCAACGCCCCCTTCCTGAAAGTCGAGGCCACCAAATACACGGAGGTGGGTTACCACGGGCGGGACGTCGAGAGCATGGTGCGCGACCTGTTGGACATCGCCATCCGCATCGTCCGCGACGAGCAGACGGAGGTGGTGCGGGAAGAGGCCCAGCGCCGCGCGGAAGAGCAGTTGCTCGACACCTTGATGCCGCCGACCGCATTGGACGTGGAGCAGAGCAAGACGGACAGCGATCTTGCGGAGCGGCGCCGGCGCAGCCGGGAAAAGCTGCGGACCCAACTGCACGCCGGCGAACTCGAAGAGCGCATGGTGGAGTTGACCATCGAAACCAAAGCCGCGCCCGTCGGAGTCATGGCCACGTTCGGCATGGATCAGCTCGATCCGGACATGCAGAGTTTCCTGGAGCGGCTGATCCCTGCGCAAGCGAAGACACGGAGTATGGCGGTGCGCGACGCCCGTGGAATCCTCTTTTCGCAGCAGTGCGACAAACTCATTGATCGAGAGAAAGCGACCGAAGCGGCCATCCAGCGGACGGAAAACGCGGGGATCATATTTCTGGATGAGCTGGACAAACTCGCGTCGCCGATGCAGACGCATGGCCCGGACATCTCGCGGCAGGGCGTTCAGCGAGATTTGCTGCCGATCATCGAGGGGTGTTCCGTGAGCACACGGTACGGTCCGGTGCGCACCGACCACGTCCTGTTCATCGCCGCCGGGGCGTTCCACGGCAGCAAGCCGAGCGACCTCATGCCGGAGCTGCAAGGGCGACTGCCGATCCGCGTAGAACTCGAGGACCTCACCCGCGACGATTTCGTCCGCATCCTCACCGAACCGAAAAACGCGCTCACCAAACAGCAAACCGCGCTTCTGGCGACGGAGGGGGTGTTCATCGAGTTCACGCCCGACGCGGTGTTCGCGCTGGCGGACATCGCTGATCGCGTGAACCAGACGATGGACAACATCGGGGCTCGTCGCCTGATGACGGTGATGGAGAGGCTGATGGAAGAGATCAGCTTCGAGGCCCCGAACCGTCGCGGCGAGACCATCCGAATCGACGCGGCCTACGTCAACAAGCGCCTTTCCGGCATTAGCCAGGATGCCGACCTGAGCCGGTTCATTCTGTGATCGTTGCGTACGCGCGTTCATAAGTCGTTACTGTGCATTAGGTTGCAAGCGTATTGAGCCTGTCCGGCGGATTGCATTTATCGGACTACAGCATCTCGCCTACGCAAAGTCCGCCGTGTGCGCTTGGATTCAGAACGATACTGGCGTGCACCGATGAGATGACGTAGAGTTGAGGGTTCATCGGCCTGTGGGCGAACGATCGCTCGCCGGACCGGTGCAGGGTGGGAGTGCCGCTGTCGGCATAGGAGTTTCGATTGATCAAAGTCAGACCTCGCGGGAACGAGTCGGTGCAACAAATGTTGAAGCGCTTCAAGCGCCTGTGTCAGCGCGAAGGGCTCATCCGCGATATGAAGCGGCATAGCTACTACGAGAAGCCTTCCGACCGGAAGCGCCGGCAATCGCGGAAGAGCGTCCGCAAGGTCGAGAAGGAAGGCGAAGTCGTCGTTCGAAAGTCGTATTGAAAACTTGTCACCGGGCGTCGCACTTTGGATCGCCCGGTTTTTTCTTAGGCTCGGCGGCGATCAAGTCTGAGGAATGGGTCGCCGCGATCAACCGCTGACCCTTCCTATTTAAGTCGAGACAATGCGATCGGGTAGGTTGGGAGCGTGGGGATGAGCCTGCTGGCGGTGATGTTAATCGCCGCGGTGAGCCTGGTCGTCGCCTATCGGACTTTCGGGTCGTACTTGTCGCGGCTGCTGCGGCTGGACCCGACGGCCCAGACGCCCGCCGTCGCCCTCCGCGATGATGTAGACTACCAGCCGCTCGAACCGTCGTCGCTGCTGAGCCAACACTTTTCCGCCATCGCCGCCGCCGGCCCGATCGTCGGACCGATTCTGGCCGGGGCCATGTTCGGCTGGGTCCCCGCCCTGCTGTGGATTCTCCTGGGATCCATTTTCATCGGCGGAGTGCACGACTTCACCGCACTCGTCGCCTCCATCCGCCACCAGGCCCGCTCCATCGCGGAAGTCGTCCGCGAGCACATGAGCCGGCGGTCGTATTTCCTGTTCCTCCTGTTCGTGTGGTTCGCCCTGCTCTACATCATCGTCGCCTTCACGGACATCACGGCCTCCTCATTCATCGGCGTGGTCGAGTTGGAGAGCGGCGAGACCGTCCAAGGCGGCGGCATCGCCACCTCGTCGTTTCTGTATCTGATGCTTCCGATCATCATGGGAGTATTGCTGCGGTTTACGAAGCTCACCATTTCCGCCGCAACGTGGATTTTCCTGCCGCTCGTGGGCTTGGCCATCTGCGTCGGACAGTACATCCCCTTCGACCTCACTCGCCTGACCGGTTTGAGCGAATCGTCCGCCCACAAGGCGTGGAACCTGGCTCTCATCGCTTATTGCTTCGTCGCCTCACTCGTCCCCGTCTGGTTACTGCTGCAACCGCGGGGACATCTGGGCGGGTGGTTCCTTTTCTTGACGCTGATCGGCGGATCGTTGGGCTTGATGTTCGGTGGCGAGCCGGTTCGATACCCGGCCTTCGTCGGTTGGACCGCCGCGAAGGGCGAACCGCTCTTTCCCATGCTCTTCATCACCATTGCCTGCGGGGCGTGCTCCGGCTTTCACGCCATTATCGCCTCGGGGACGACCTCCAAACAGCTTCGCAACGAGACCGACGCCAAGCTGGTCGGCTACGGGGCCATGCTCATGGAGGGAATGGTCGCCGTCGTGTCGCTCTGTTGTGTCATGCGCCTGGCACCGGATTCGCCCTCGATCGCCGCCGGACCGCGACCGAACTTCCTCTACGCCCAGGGCATCGGCAGTTTCCTCGGCGTCCTGGGCATCCCGCCCTCCTTCGGCGTCTCGTTCGGATTGATGGCCTTTACCACCTTCGTCTATGACACCCTCGACGTCTGCACACGTCTGGGGCGATACATCATCGAGGAACTGACCGGCTGGCGGCAGCGCGGGGGAAGGATGCTCGCCGCGGTCGTCACCGCCGCGGTGCCTATCCCGTTTCTGCTTCAACGAAGTGTGGATGCGGCGGGGAACCCCATTCCCGTTTGGAGAACGTTCTGGGAACTGTTCGGGGCCAGCAATCAACTGCTCGCCGCATTGACGCTGATCGGCGTGACCGTCTGGCTGTGGCAAACGCGCCGCGCCGTCTGGGTCTTCTTGGTCACCGGCCTGCCCACCGTCATCATGTACGTGATGAGCATGTGGGCATTGCTGCGTATCATCCGCGTGGATTTCACCGCCCACGGCCTCACCGCCGACCCCGTCCCCTGGGTGGCGATGATCCTCGTCGCCCTCGCGGCCCTGATGGCCGTCGAAGCCTTCCTCGTTTTCTTCGGCCCAACGCTTCCCCCCGCCCGCCGCCTCGAACCCGCGCCCGCATAACATCAGAGCCGGGAGCGGCAGCGACCGGATTCAACGCGTGGACCGCGATGCCGAGCGGACGAATCGGCTCGCTCTGGTTCGTGGTGTGCTCCCGGAGCGCGGGAAACAACGACATCGGGTCGCTTCCGCTCCACGCTCTGATGGGGCGACGCCTGGCTTCCGCACCAAGCCCGTGGTCACCCCCGAACTGCGGAACTTGGCCTGACTTTTCGACGCTTGCCGGAACACAATCGAGTGAAGGTCGCCCAAGAAAAGACGGGCTATCGGCAAGGGGTCGCCACCGAGTATACTGCGCTCGTCCGAGCCGCACGGCGGGTCGTGAGCGGCGGACGGTTCCGAGAGAGTGACGAACGGTGGATCAAATCCTTGAGCAAGCCGCACGACTGGGCGAGCAGATCGCCGCCGACCCCCGGGGCCGCCAGATGGCCGATGCCCGGGCGGCGCTCGACGGAAGCCTTCAGGACCGGCAACTGTTGGAGGACTACGAAGCTCAGCAGCAGAAGATGAACGAACTGGCCGCCGCCGGCAGACCCATCGAGCCGGAGGACAAGCGCCGACTCGCCGACCTTCACGCCAAGGTGATCGGCAGTCGGGTCATCAAGGACGTCCTCAAGGCCCAAGCGGACTACCTCGAACTGATGACGGCGGTCTCGCAACGGATCGAGGAAGCCGCCCTCGGGTTGGCCGACGAATCGTAGTCCCGTGGGTTTCGGACGGGTGGGGACGAAGGGGGCTTGTATGCTTGACTTTGCGTCCAAGTTCGCCGCAGGGTTGCCCTACAAGGCCTTCCTGGAAAAGCTCGGTTTGCCCCAGGACCGCCGCCGCTGGGGCGACCTCGAAGAACAATTCCGATTAACGGCGGCCCAGCGCGATCTGCTGGCGACGTTCGTTCGTGAGATGAACGTCTTGTGCCTGGCCGGCGCGTGGTGTGGCGACTGCGTCGGCCAATGCCCGATCCTCGAGCACTTCGCGCGGGTTTGTCCGAAGATTCACCTGCGGTTCACGGACCGCGACGCCGACGGGGAGTTGGCCGCCGAGCTGCGCCTCTGCGGCGGAGGGCGGGTTCCCGTGGTGGTTTTCCTGTCCGAGGATTTCGCCGAGTGCGGGCGATACGGCGATCGCACGCTCAGCCGCTACCGGGCGATGGCCCAAGAGCAGCTCGGCGCCGCTTGCTCTACCGGCATCGCCTCCGCCGAAGCGTTGGCGCAGACCGCCGACGACTGGCTCCGCGAGTTCGAGCGCATCCAACTCATGCTCCGCCTCTCCCCGCGGCTTCGCGAACGGCACGCGGATTAGAGACCTCTTCGGTGGTCGTGGCTGGTTCGGTCCCCCCCACCGCGTAAGAAGGAGTGGACCATCGAAGAGAAAAACCGGGCTGCCGTGCAGCGCTGAGATGTTATCGCGGCGATGGGCTGCGCGTGGGGACGCCTGCGACCGTCGCAAGAAGCGCCGAAACGTCGGCCCCGGCGTGTTGTTCTTCCAGTTCCGCGAGGAGGCGCTCAAACTTCTCGAGCCGTAGCCGGGCCAACTCCCGAACCGGCTCGAAGCGGAACGATTCGTTAAGCCGCGCGGTCCAGAACTGGTATTCCTTTTTTCTCCGCCAGGTGTCGAGGACGGACTGCACTCCCTTGCCGTCGATCGCCCCCCGGCGGATCACCGGCCACAGCGATACGACGCCGAACTCCTGAAGACTGTCCGCCTCGGCGACGACCTGGGCCTCGATCAGCGCGGTGCTGCGATCCCGACAACCCCGCACCGCCCGGGCCGCGAGCTCCAACGACTCCTTCGGCACCAGACCGGCCAGGCTCCGCTCCATCAGCAACGCCCCCTGTTCATAGTCCGCCTCGGAGAGCGCCCCCAGCAAAATCTCCATCCGCTCCACCTCGCCCTCGTGAAAGCGAGTGACCCATCCGGCGTCGTGGTAAAGCCCCGCGGCGAGGATCGCCGCCCCGTTCGGTCTTTGCGATCGGATCAACGGAAGTTGGGAAATGTGTTGCGCGGTCTGGGCGACTCGGGCCGAGTGCTCCCACAGGAACACGTCCGAATCGCCACGAGGAGTGGGGATGACCAAGTCGGCGCGAGCGCGCTTCCAGATCGCCTCGAGATCCATCGCGGTTTACGTCCGTCTTGCGTGTGCTGAACACCACGCCACGCCGGACGCCTCCTTCCCCCCCCGACCACGGGACGGCCCGATCCTAAACCGAGCCGCGGATCAATCTACGCTGCCGAGCTTATGGCGTATCCGTACCGACCCGCCTCCCCCGTTGGTTTCGAACTCCCCTGCCGACCCGGCGTGTCTCCCAACGGCTTCTGGACGGCACCCCCTCTGCTCCGCCTCCCCGTGTGTCGCGGGTACCGACGTACCCCACCAGACCCCCAGGAAGCGAAGCTCGAATGTGTGGTCCTTCTTCCGTCTCGGCTCCCAGGATGAACCGGCCGCGCTGACGCCTTTCCAGAAGCGGAAGCGGTATTGTAACACTCGACCGTACACTAATGCTATAGGAAAATCCCGAATTGGCTCGCCCTGCGCGCGTGGGCTCCCCGCCACCAGGGATCAACTCGGTTCGAGGACGTCATAGTAGAAGTTACGCTTCTTGGGGACCCAACCCGCTCCATGAATGGCTGCCCTTATCTCTTGTTCTGTAAGGTGATACGTCGTTCCCGCAGCCGAGACGACGTTTTCCTCCATCATCACGGACCCCATGTCGTTGGCCCCGAAGAACAAGGCAAGTTGACCTATCTTCACACCCTGCGTAACCCAGCTCGATTGAATGTTGTCGATGTTATCGAGGTAAAGTCGTGCGATGGCGGTCACCCGCAGGTATTCGTTCGCATCGGCCAGAACCAGGTGCCGCCCGTCCGGAGGTCCTTCGTGCGACGGCTCAAACTGAGGAACACGACCCAAGGGCGTGCCGCCCGGCTGGAAGGTCCAACTAATGAAGGCCGTGAAGCCGCCCGTCTCGTCCTGCAAGTCGCGGATTCGCCGCAGGTGCTCGATGCGCTCGGGGAGGGTCTCGATGTGTCCGAACATCATGGTGATGCTCGTCCGCATCCCGACCCGGTGGGCCTCACGCATCACGTTCAGATATTGCTCGGTGTCCGTCTTGCCCTGCGCGATCTTGCGGCGCACGCGATCGACGAGGATTTCACCGCCGCCGCCGGGAATGGAATCCAGACCGGCCTCCTGTAGACGAAGCAGTACATCGCGTACGCTCATGTTGAAGATCTCGTGGAAAGCGTGGATCTCCGGCGGGCTGAAGGCGTGAACGTGGATCGTCGGATACTCCCGCTTGATGAAACGCATCAAATCCAGGTACCAACCCAACGGCAGCATTTCCGCAGGCACCAATCCGCCCTGCATCAGCACCTGCGTCCCGCCGATCGCCAGCAGTTCCTCGATTTTTCGCCCGATCTCGGCGAACGAAAGAACGTACCCTTCCGGCAAGTCCTTTCGACCGGTGTCGATGCCCGGCGGGTCGGCCTTGAAGTTGCAGAAGATGCACTTGGCGGTGCAGTAGTTCGCGTAGTTGATGTTCCGATCGACGACGTACGTGCGATACGGTTCGGCGTGCAAGCGCAGCGTCACCGCGTGTGCCCGCCGGCCCAGTTCGTGGATCGAGCAGTCGGTGTAGAGTGCCAGGGCGTCTTCGTCCGAAAGACGTGCCCCACGCGGGGCAGCGGTTGGGGGCGGCGCGATGGTCATGCGACGATCACATCCTTGCATGCCGCGATCGACCCGTGCCGCGCCGCCAGTTCCAAAAACTTACTCATGCCGGCCCGTTGACGCGGTCCCAGCGTGAACTTCAGCCGCTTGGTGAGATACCGCTTCGCCAGCGCCACGGGCCATTTCAACCCCGGCCCGTAGTCCGCAGCGATCAACTCCGCCGATTTCACACCCGCGTCACGGGCCCGCGAGAGCCGCGGCGCGAGACCGCTCACGTCCAGACCCCGCGGCGCCGCCCAGACCGCGAACACGAACGGCAGTGACGTGAGAGACTTCCACGCCGAGCCCAGGTCGGTCTCGATGTCGTAGTCGATCAACGTGTTGTTCACGACTTTGTCGCCGATCAACAAGACGGCCTCGCACTCGTCCACCGTCTCTCGTCCCGTGAACGGAACGATCCCCAGCCGAACATCATACAACTCCCGCCAGATGATCGTCGCGAGAGTGACCGACGTGTGCGAGTCGCCGTCGACGTGCAGCCGCCGGATCGCCTCCGGTGGGACCCGCGAAAACACCCGGACGGTCAGGGTTTCCCCGTCGCAGCCGATGCACGCATCCGATACCACCTGCCAATCGCGGTGCGGCTGGGCCACGTCGATCACCGGCACCAACGCCGCATCGACCCTCCCCGCGTCGAGCAACTCGGCCAGCCGCGAGGGGACGTCGTGAATCAACTCGACCGTCCCGTCCGCATCCAGCCCCTCGATCAGCGGCTTGGCGTTGAGAAAGGACACTACGCCCAGCCGCCAGCATCGCTCCTGTGTTTCAGCTTGGATCGCCATTGCCTCCCTGCACCGCGGCCAACATCCCGTGCCAGTCGATTATATGGCGTGCACATTGACCCGCTACGGCCGCATTTGAGCAACGTGGCCCTTTCACCCTTTTTGAAACGCCGCGGTGATCGCGCGCACAACGCTCGGGGTCGTTGCGGTGATTGACCGTTCGCCGGCCTCTCGCTATCCTCCCGACGGCGTGGTCGATTCCGTTGCAGCAAGATCATCTGGTGGCACGGTCCAGCGCAGGTTGGCGGTGGCGTTGGGTGGCATGGCCAGGCGCAGCGCCGCCACGCGTGGTCCGGCTGTTTTCCCAGTCAACCGGTGGCACGGTCCAGCGCAGCTCGGACGTGGACTCTTCCTCGCCGCAGCGCGGCGCCGCGCAACTTATTTGACCCTTCCCCTGTTGTTCACTCTGCCGCTCGGTTGTGCCGTCCGTCCGACGACATTCGAGATCGTTGACTACCACGACGCCGGTGATGCCAAGCGCTACCAGGAAACCTTCGATGAGGCCTATTACGATCTCGATGAGCACGGGAACGTGAACATCGTGCTGCGGCGCACCAACACAGGCCAAGGCGGCGAGCAGGACGTGACGCAGATCATCCGAATCCGCAGCGTATGGCGTCCCGTGCCAGGCCGAACCGCCTCTCATCGTACGCAGATCAACGCCGCCGTCAGCTACTTCGTCACCGGCGGTCGCATCGGGGACACCTTCGAGGGCGCCGGCGCCGTGTTCTTTAGGCAGAATCGCGGAAAGACCATCCTCGCGGGCACGCTCGATCACTCCGTACTGCGGCCCAAGCGGCAACTGGCTCCCGGCGAACCGCTTTTCGCCCGCGCTGAACTCAGCGGCACATTTCGGGCTACCCGTGACCGCCGCCAGGTCGTCCGCATCATCAATGAGGCCGATCGCCTCTTCGGCCCACTGCCGCCGCACGATGCGCCGAAGTAAGGCATAGCGCGAGGACTCCCTCTCCCTCTCAGGGAGAGGGTCGGAGTGGGGGTCATCCGGGCACCTGCCGCAACGGAATAGGCGGTTGGAAGTTAAATCGTTTGGCTTGGGAGAGGAATCCCAAGGGGTTCTCGTAGACCAGCTTGTGGATGGTCAAGTCGTCGTGGCCACGAGCGCGCAGGACGCGGATGAAATCCGGCATGTTCATAGGGTTGCTCTGCCCCCAGTCGCCCGCACTGTTGGCCATGATGCGCTCCGTACCGTAGCGTTCGACCAGATCGACCGCCCGCTCCGGCGTGCATTTCGTCACGGGATATAGGGTCATCCCCACCCAGAATCCGGCGCCGAGCGCGGGCTTGATGGTGTGCTCCTCAACGTGGTCGATGAGCACGCGGTGCGGCTTGATCCGCCGGTCCCCGAGGAGCATGTCGAGGATCATCCGCGTGCCCTTGTACTTGTCCTCCAGGTGCGGCGTGTGAACGAGGATTAGCTCGTCGGTCTTCATTGCGAGATCGACGTGTTCGAGGAAGATGGTCGCTTCGTTCTTGGTGTTTTTGTTGAGGCCGATCTCGCCGATCCCCAGCACGCCGGGCTTATCCAGAAATTGCGGGATGATCGAGATGACCTCGCGCGAGAGGGCGACATTCTCGGCCTCCTTGGCATTGATGCACAGCCAGCACAGATGGTGAATGCCGAACTGCGCCGCGCGCTTCGGCTCGAACCCCGTGAGCTGCCGGAAATAATCTCGAAACGCCTCGGCCGAGCCACGATCAAACCCCGCCCAAAACGCCGGCTCACTGACCGCCACGCACCCCGCCCGGGCCATGCGGACGTAGTCGTCCGTGATCCGTGAGACCATGTGAATGTGCGGGTCGATGTAGAACACAGCTTTCGCCCCAACTTCCTAGGCTAGTGTAGTGTCTCGCAATTAACTATCTTTATCGGCACTTGGCGTGTCTTTCTCTT
>CAYQZH010000142.1:0-11234 GCA_964421865.1 uncultured Phycisphaera sp.
TCAAGGTCGATGAGACCACCAATACCAAGATGACCTTCATCAAAACCGCGATTCAACGAATCCTCACGGACGACCAACCCGCGACCGCGGAGAAGCGGTAGTGGGATTGTTCCGCCTCCGGCGGATCGATTGGCGATTGAGGCGACGGTGTGGGACCGATCAGAGCCGCGAGCGGAAGCGAGCGGACAATCAGAACCGCGAGTGTCAACGAGCGGTCGGGAGGCGCGGAACCTCTCGCGGTCAAGGAATATTCGTACGCGGAGAATCCCGCCTCCCCTGGGCAAGTTGCGAGTCATGGGCAGCCCGAGGGGCAGACCGGCAGCGTCGGACGGTCCTCGAAATCGCAAAAGAACGGGTCGTTCAGCAGGTCGACGAAGATGAGCAAGTCGGCGGGCGTACAGAGTAAGCTCCGGTCGATGTCGCATTTTTCGATCGCAAGCGCAGGGTTTACGCTTCCGCTCAGGTTATCCACGAGTTCGAACCCGTCGTCCGATTCAACGATCCGGTTCCCATCCACATCGCCCGGCAGACTGCCGATGCAACAACGTCGGTTTGTCTCGATGTGACGGACGCAGGTCCATCTTTCCGGCGCAATTCTGCGGTTCAGAACAATGGTCACGCTGTTCCCCAAAGGTGTAACCGAGGACACAGAGGGCACAACGTCACCGGGATTGAGCGGGACAATCGTCACCTCAAAGTCGTCGGCGGTCATGTTCGCGGTAGGCTCACAGAACGCCATCATGAGCGTGTTGGTGTTGTATCGTACCGACGGGTCGTCCGGCGCATGGGAAATACGAGCGTCGATGTTGCAGTGTTGGGGGAGGCATGACCAGAGTGGCCGACAGCAATCGGGGGCCGTAAGAACCAGCGGCTGCGGGATGGGGTAGCTGAAACGTGGCGCGTCGCCCGCATCCGTGATGAACGTCGTCACTTGGTCGTTTGTGGGACCGATTGTGAATGTGCCGCAAGCGTTCTGCGAAACCCGAAGGACGAGGGTACCGATATAGCGGGGCACGCCAGTATCCGGCACGCCAACCGTATCGAGTGCAATGCAGAAAAATCTGTAGTTCAGCGAGCCTGTGTCCACAGAGCACCACGGGAGCGGGAGCACGCCGTCGAAAATCCAGTCCGGTCGCGACCCTCGGATGAACACGCCGAGGCTCGGATCATGCCCTGCGCACGTACATCCATACGTATCCGGCATGCAGATCGGGTAGCACGTTGGACATGTGCTCGACTGCGTGCAATCGATCTTTGTCAGCGGAGCGCACCAGCCGTCGGGGAGCACCTTCCCGTTGGTGCCGCTGGTGTACCCGGTCGCGTCGAGCATTACCTGGAAGGCGCGCACGCCGAGGGGAAGTTCGTTAGCCCAGCCGGACAGGAAGATTTCCGTCTCGATCTTGTCCCCAGCGGTCACCGTCAGGTTGTCGGTCGGCGCGATGGCCACGTCGTTTTTCTTGACTGCTTTCAGGGAAACGACGGATGCTTCGACGGGCACGCTTGTCCACAGGATGCCCAGACTCCCGACCACGTAGCCCAACGCTCGTGCCTGCAAAGACATGTTTCGCTCCTACGGCGGGGAGATGAACAACGCCCCCGACGACCATCCTGAGGATGGCGTCCCACGCTATTCAAAGTGTATCACGTCGCCGCAGGAAGGGCAAGAGCCCCGTCAGTGTGAATTGGGGTGGCACTTTGGACATGGTCCGGGCGCGCGGATCGGAATTCCAAGCGCGGGGTCAAGGCGCTGAGGCCGCGCACCGCACTTTGGCCCGTCGCTCGCGCGCTCCGGGCTCTGATCGGCCCGCTCCCTTACGGTCGCAGCTCCGATCAACCGACAATCGTAAACCGCAAATCGACAATCGACAATTGGCAATCATCCCGGTTCGGTCATCGACCAGGGGTCGAGGGTTTTGCTGAGTTCGGCGTCGGAGAGGACTTTCTTGTCCTTGGCGACTTGACGGACGGTTTTGCCGGAGGAAAAGGCCTCTTTGGCGATAGCGGCAGCTTTGTCGTAGCCGATTTTCGGCGCCAGACTCGTACACATGGCCAGGGAGCCTTCGATCAGCTCGGCGCAGCGTTGCCCGTTGGCTTCAATCCCCGACACGCAACGATCGGTGAAGACCCGAACGCCGGAGGAGAGCAGGCGGATGGATTCCAGCAGGTTGTGCGTCATCAGGGGCATTCCCACATTCAGCTCAAAATAGCTTTCGCGGCAGCCGAGGGTGATGGCCGTGTCGTTGCCGATCACCTGGGCGCAGACTTGAATGAGCATTTCGCACATCACGGGGTTGACCTTGCCGGGCATAATGCTGCTGCCGGGCTGAGTTTCGGGGAGTTTGATTTCGCCGATGCCGCAACGCGGGCCGCACCCCAGTAGTCGCAGATCGTTGGCGATTTTGGTCAGACCGATGGCGACGGTCTTCAGTTGGCCGCTCGCTTCGCAGACGGCGTCCTTGGCGGCCTGGGCCTCGAAATGGTCCTCGGCCTCCACGAATTCGATTTCCGTCGCGGACGCCAACGCCTCGCACATGCGTCGTCCGAACTCGGGATGGGTGTTGATGCCCGTGCCGACGGCGGTTCCGCCGATGGGCAATTCGCGCAAGGCTCGGACAGCCTTCATGGCCCGCATGGCCGAGAGCTTCGCCTGACGGGCGTAGCCGCCGAACTCCTGGCCGAGGCGGACGGGCGTGGCGTCTTGCAGGTGCGTTCGACCGATCTTGACGATCTTGTCGAACTGCTTAGCCTTTTCGTCAAGCGCTTCGCCGAGAGCTTGCAGGGCGGGAACCAGATCGACCTGCATCGCTTCCGCGGCGGCGACGTGAATGGCCGCGGGGATCACGTCGTTGGAGGATTGGCCCATGTTGACGTGATCGTTGGGGTGGATGGGGTCCTTGGAGCCGATTTTTCCGCCGGCCAACTCGATGGCCCGGTTGCTGATGACCTCGTTGGCGTTCATGTTGGTGCTGGTGCCCGAGCCGGTCTGGAAGATGTCGAGGACGAAGTGATCGTCGAGGCGCCCGTCGATGACCTGTTGGGCGGCAGTGATAATCATGTCCGCAAGCTTGGGGTTGAGCTTACCGAGGTCGCGATTGACCTTGGCCGCCGCTTGCTTGATCAGTCCCATCGCGCGGATGAACCTCCGTCCGAAGCGGTAGCCGCTGATGGGGAAGTTCTCGACCGCCCGCTGCGTCGAAGCGCCCCAGTAGGCGCTTGCGGGAACGGTCATCTCGCCCATGCTGTCTTTTTCGATACGGGTTTCCGTAGGCATTCGAACGCTCCGTGATTGCCTGATGGTCGCCTTGTATGCGCGTCGGTTGAACAGACTACGCCGAACGTCCCCGCCGTGGCCCGATCCGAATAATTGCGCGTAGTAAGTCGTTTACCGCGGCCGAGTCATGAAAGTGCTTTGCCACGTCCGGGGCGAGCACGATGACATTCTTGGCCTTGGCAAATCGGGACGCGTACTTGCCACGAACGCCCCCGCGAAAATCGTATTCGGGCAGTATGTCCGCTGGTTGTCGACGCTTACGCACCTTCTTCATAAGCCAACCTTTCGCGCCGCGTTGGTTTGCGGGCACTTATAATGCGGATCTGATCACCACGCTCACAGTGAGCCACAACGATCGTCCGTCCGAGTTCCGAGGTTCCGATGGTCGCGAACCGAACTTCACGCGATCCTTCGAACCGTGGATCCATGACGGTCAAAGCCAGCGGGTCGGCGAAAACGGTCGAGGCCTCTTCGAACGAGACCCCATGCTTGAAGCGGTTGCTAAGCGCCTTGATCGGGTTCCAAACGAACTCCGATTCCATTCCAGGTCGAACCCCCGCTACTCTTGGCGACGAGGAGGTTAACCCATCGGCCTCGCAGCCGCAAGGACACGCGCCGACGGGAACGCTTGCCGCTACAATGCCGCGCGATGGAAATGGTCGTCGCGAACAGCCTGGTCAAGGCATTTCCCACGCCGGACGGGGGCGAGAAGCGGGCCGTCGATGGGTTGAGCTTTCGGGTGGGGCAAGGGCAAATCTACGGATTACTGGGTCCCAACGGTGCGGGGAAGACGACGACTCTGCGGATGCTCAGCGGCCTGATGGCCCCCACGAGCGGGACCGCGACGCTGGCGGGCTTTGACGTGGCGACCCAGCCGCACGAGGTCAAACGGGTCCTCGGATTTTTGACGGCGAACACGGGGTTGTACCAGAGGCTTTCCGCAAGGGAACTGCTCGTCTATTTCGCGCAGCTTCATCGCATGGAGCGCGCTCAGGCCGAAGCGCGGGCCGAGCAACTCATCGCCTGGCTGGGCATCGAAGATTTCGCCCATCTTCGCTGCGGGGCACTCTCGACGGGACAGAAGCAGCGGGTCAACATCGCCCGGGCGCTGGTGGCCGATCCCCCGATCCTGGTCATGGACGAGCCGACGTTGGGCCTCGACGTGCTCAGCAACCGCGTGATCCTCGACTTCATCCGCCGCGAACGCTCGGCGGGAAAGACGATCATTCTCTCGACGCACTATCTCGATGAGGCCGAGACCATGTGCGACCAGATCGGCCTGCTCCACGACGGACGACTGGTGGCCGAGGGCGACCTGGAATCCCTACGCAAGGTCAGCGGCGAACACCGTCTCAGCAGCATCTTCCTCAAACTCATTCACGCGGACCGACCCGTCGGAGCGGCGGGCGCATGACCTTCCCGCACCGCATCCGCACGATTTACGTCAAGGAGCTGATCGACATTCTGCGCGACCGGCGGACGCTGATTGCGATGATCGTAGTGCCGATCGTGCTCTATCCGCTGCTGATGCTCGGCTCGGTCCAGGCCGTCAGTTACCAGCATGAATCGCTGGAGCAGGAGACCTTGCGGATCGGGGTCGCCAACGACGCCCACCGTCGGATGGTGACGCAACTGATCCACGCCGACCGAGCAGCGCTCGACGAACGAAGGGCGACACTCGGTCCGGAAAGCGACGAGGCCAAAGGCCTCCCCACGCCCCTCGACGACGCGAAGATCGAAGTGTTCGATTCGCTCGCGGACCTTCAACGGGCCATCCGCGAGCGGGCGATCCCCGTGGGCGTGGTCTTCGACGGCGAGACACTCGTGGATTCCATCGAACGCCAGGTGAAGGTCCACGTCAACGCGGACTACGAGGAGCCGCGGGGGACGTCGGCCGGGCGCCGCGTCGAGGGGCTCATCCAACGGACCAACGAACGGTTGCAGGAGGCGCGGCTCCATGAACGGGGCCTGCCGAAGAGCTTTCTGGAACCCTACAGCGTGGAAACCGTCGATCTCTCAGCGCCGTCGTCGGTCCTCGGGGAGGTGCTGCCGCTCATCCTCATCTTGATGACCATCACCGGGGCGATCTATCCCGCGATCGACCTGACCGCAGGGGAACGCGAGCGCGGGACGCTCGAATCGCTGATGGTCTGCCCGGTGCCGGTGATCGACTTGATCGTGGGCAAGTTCCTGGTGGTGACCACGGTGGCGGTTATGGGTGCGGCGCTGAATCTGGCGAGCGTGACTGCGACGGTCTACTTTGGCGGATTCGACAAGGTGATCGCCAGCACCGGCGGGCATGTGCCGATCGGGAAAATGCTCTTTATCCTCGTGGCGTTGATTCCGTTCGCGGTGCTGATGTCGGCGATCATGATCGCGGTGTGCAGCTACGCGCGGACGTTCAAGGAGGCCCAGAACTACGTCACGCCGGTGATCTTGGCCGTGCTGATTCCGGGAGGGATCGCAGCCCTGCCCGCCACGCGGCTCGAAGGGATCATGTTGGTCATGCCGGTCGGGAACATGGTGCTGCTGGCCAAAGAATTATTGCTCGGGGCCGCCGTCCCGTCGTGGCAAGTGGTGATGGTGCTGCTCTCGACCACCTTCTACGCCGGGGCGGCGGTCGCGGTCGCGGCGGGAATCTTCGGAAAGGAATCGGTGGTCTTCGCCGACGCCGGGTCACTGCGCGGCGCCTTCACCCGGAAGATGATGAAGCCGTCGCCGCGCCCGTCCGTCTCCATGAGCCTGTTGGTGACGGCGCTGCTGTTTCCGACCTGGTTTTTCGTCCAGTCCGCGTTGTCCCCGGGGCCGGACGAGGCAGCCGCGGGACAGCTTTACGGCACGGCCTGGTTGATGCCGCTGCTCTTCGTCCTCCTGCCCGTGGGCATCTTGTTGTACTGGAAGGTCGATGTCCTCCATACGCTCGGGATTCGGGTGCCAATGCTTTGGCACTTGGCCGCCAGCGTGCTGGTCGGGTTATCCGCCTGGGCGCCCGCCCATGAGTTGAACGTCCTTCAGCAGTCCGTGCTCGGCGTTCCGGAGACGGTGGTCCACAGCGCCGAGCGTCTGGCCGAGGTCGTGAGGCTGCTCCCGCCGGTGACTGCGATTCTGTTGCTCGCGCTGCTGCCGGCGATCTGCGAAGAGTTGCTGTTCCGAGGGTTCCTACTCAGCGGTCTTCGGTCGTCGATGCGCAAATGGACGGCCATTGTCGCCGCCGCCGCGGTGTTCGGCGTTTTTCACTTCTTTGTGTTCCGGTTCGCGGTGACGGCCGGGTTGGGGGTGATTCTCGGTTATCTGTGCTGGCAATCGCGATCCATCCTTCCCGGGATGGTGACCCACGCCGTGCACAACACGGTCAGCTTGCTCAGCGTTATCCGCCCCGAAGGGCTGCGCTGGATCGGCGTGGCGGACGATGCGGATCCCCAGGCGGAATGGGCACACCTGCCGTGGCCCGTGGTGTTGGTCGGAAGCGCCGTGCTGCTGCTCGGACTCTATCTCGCGTCGCGTCCGGCCGATCCCGTTCGCCGCGCTCCGATCGCCTTTCCTTGATGTTCAGGGCGTCGATCCGTCGGGTTTGGGCGGCGGCGGGTCGAGGATGATGCGCTTGGGGTGAAGTCGATCGCCCAGGGCGATAGTCGATCCGCACGCGCGTTTGCGGGCCTCGGCCTCGGCGATCCGGTACAGCTCGTGGAGCGTCTCCGTGAGAACGTTGTCGCCGAGTTGTTCGAGCAGGGTGTTGACCGCCTTGCGCGTTGCCTGATGATCCCCCGCGAGCACACGGTGCCGACCTGTGGCACTCTTTAGCAGAGCGAAGAGTGTGGCAGCCACTCGGTCGACGGATTTTCGGTTTCCGGCGCTCATCTTCTTCACGGCCCCTACGCGCCCGATGGCCCTCCCAGGATAGGGTTGTGCCGACGAAACGCCAAGGAAAATCGAGTACCGTCGGGCGGCTTTTTTTGCGCGTCGAGGACCGAACGCGCAAGAACCGCGCTGCCGTCCTTGCCGTGCTTGCCTGGATTGACGGATGATTCGTCGCCGACGAAGTGCCATTTGTATGGCACCTACTTTTGCAGGCGGGCGGCGAGCCGCGATCGGGGCGCTACGCGGGTTGTCGCGCAGGGGTGGATGGATCGGAGTCCGTGACGACGAGTCGTGCGCGCAGCCCCCGGCTTGGTTGGGTCGGGGCGGCTGCTGCCGGTAGCGACACGATAGGGCTCCTTCCGCTTTCGGGGCCGAGCTACCCGTGGGATCGGAACGACCGCGACCATTCAATGGCCTTCACCAGTCCGCCGGTGAGCGGCACGTGCGGTTCGTAACCCAGCAGCGACCGCGCTTTGCCGATATCGGCCACGTATCGCGTCACTTCGCCCGATCGCGACGGCTCGTAGGTGACGGCCGCCTTCTTGGCCAGGGCCAAGGCGATGATGTTGACCACATCGACCAGGGAGTTGCCCTGCCCCTGGGCGAGGTTGATGGTCTGGCCGACGACGCGGCCCTGCACCAGGGCGTCGATCCCCGCGACGGTTCCCGCCACACAGTCATCGACGTAGGTGAAATCGAGCACTTTTTCCTTGCCGTAGACCACGATCGGCTCGCCGCGGGCGATGCGGTCGACGAAGAGGGGGATCACGCGCTCCATCCGTGCCAAGTCGTTGTCATATCGTCCGTAGACGTTGCTGTAGCGGAACACCAGGAACGGCAGAGCGTAGCACTGGGCGTAGGAATAGACGAGGGCCTCGCCGGCGATCTTGCTGGCGCTGTAGGGGCTTTCGGCGACGACGAAGTCGGCGGCGTCCTCATGGGTGACGTGCCGATGGATGTCGCCGTAGACCTCCCGCGAGCTGCTGAAGACCAAGGGAACTCGGCGTTGGCGGCAGTATTCGAGCACGTTGAACAACATGGTGATGTTGTCCATCGCCCCTTGGGGGTTCTCGACCAGGGCGAAGACTTTGGCGTTGGCCGCGAGGTGGACGACGACGTCGAACGGCCGGTCGTGCGGCAGATCGGCGGGTGGCGTGCCGACCAGATCAAGCCGGACGGTCTCGATCCGACGGGTCCAGGCGTTGTCGCGGTTGTCGACGCCGAGGACGCGGTCGCCGCGGTCGAGCAGGGCGAGGGCGAGATTGGTCCCGATCTGGCCGCTCGAACCGGTAATCAAAACGTTCATGCGAAAACTTCAGCGGCCCGATCCTACTTGCCCAGTCTCCCTGACCGCAGCGCTGCTGCAGGCTAGCGGTTGATCGCCGGCCGTTCAAGGTGCAAACCGACTTCTATCGACAACCCCAGCAAACCACTACGATGCCGGAGTGCAATGGGTTCATTGGTCGATCATGCCGTTTGCTTGTCGCGAAGCGATAGAGTCGGTGTAGGTGTGAAGCGTCTATCCATCGTCATTCCGGTCTACAATGAAAAGGCGACGGTCGAGGAAGTCGTCGCCCGGGTGATCGCCGTCGACACCGGGCTGGAGCGGGAGATCATCCTGGTCGACGACGGCAGCACGGACGGCACGCGGGACGTTTATCCGCGTCTCCAGCAGCGTTTTTCCCATGAAAACCTGCGCGTCCATCTTCAATCCCCAAACCGTGGCAAAGGTGCAGCCGTCCGCGCGGGGTTCGCGCTGGCGACGGGGGATATCGTTCTCATCCAGGACGCCGACCTGGAATACGATCCGCGCGACTATGCCCGGCTCTTGCGGCCGATCCTCGAAGGCAAGGCCGATGTGGTGTACGGCTCGCGGTTTGTCGGGTCGGAGTATCACCGCGTGCACCTGTTCTGGCACTCCGTCGGCAATAGGATGTTGACGCTGCTCTCCAACATGCTGACCAACCTGAATCTGACGGACATGGAGACGTGCTACAAGGTGTTCCGGGCGGAGGTCGTGCGGTCGCTCAAGCTGCAAAGCGACACGTTCACCATCGAGCCGGAGATCACGGCCAAGGTCGCCAAAGGGCGCTGGCGGGTCTACGAGGTGGGCATCAGCTACGCGGGCCGAGATTACGCCGAGGGCAAGAAGATCGGCACGATCGACGGGTTCAAGGCCCTGTGGGCGATCCTGCGCTTCCGTCTCGGAAATTAAGGGCGTGTTCGAAGCGCTGCGACCCACTCCGATGCCACAGCGGGGAGCCGATCTAGGGTCTCGCGCCCGAACAGCACTTCATCGACAAACCCCATGTGAAGCATGTCGATGAAATGGCACAGAGAGGACCGCCACGGCGGGTTGCGCGGTCGTGAACGCGACCCCTACGCGTGTTGAACGGCGGCACAGAGTCGAACGACCTCGACCGTCGCACGCACGTCGTGGACGCGGAGGATCGCCGCCCCGGCCATCGCGGCGATCGCCGCACAGGCCAAGGAGCCGGCGAGGCGATCTTTCGGTTCGTCGTCCTCCGAACCGCGCCCGAGAAACAGTTTCCGCGAAGCGCCCAGGAGAACCGGCTGCCCGAGAGCGACGAGTCGGTCCAGGTGTCGCAGGATCATCCGGTTGTGCTCGACGCGTTTGCCGAACCCCAGGCCGGGGTCGAAGAGGATCCGCGCCCGGTCGATGCCCCGCGCCGCCGCGGCGTCGCGTCGTTCGCAGAGGAACGCGGCGATTTCGCCGATCACGTCGTCGTAGTGCGGCCCACCGCCCTCTTGCATGTCCACCGAACGCCCCCGACGGTGCATCAACACGACGGCGGCCTCGGACCCGGCGACGACGTCCGCCATTTCGGGATCGTCCCGCAAGGCGGATACGTCGTTGACCATATCCGCGCCGGCTTCGAGGGCCCTTCGCGCAACGGCCGCCGAGCGCGTGTCGATCGAGATGGCGACGTGCGGATCGCGCCCGCGGATCGCGCGGATCACCGGGATCGTGCGGCGCAGTTGTTCATCTTCCGGAGTCGGCTCGGCCCCGGGTCGGGTGGACTCCCCGCCCACATCGATGATGTCCGCACCCTCGGCGATCATCGTCAGGGCGCGGGCGACCGCGGCGTCCGGCTCGAAGTAGTCGCCGCCGTCACTGAACGAATCGGGGGTGACGTTGAGGATGCCCATGACCAGAGGAGGGTGCGGGGGAATGTCGAATGTCGAATGTCGAATCTTGAATCGGGCATTCGACATTCTTCATTCGCCATTCGACATTCTTATTTTCTGAAGGTGATGCGTCCGCGGGTCAGGTCGTAGGGGGACATTTCGACGGTGACCGTATCGCCGGGAAGGATGCGGATGTAGTACTTGCGCATCTTGCCGGAGATGTGGGCCAGGACGTGGTGTTTGTCTCCCCCGGCGGTCACCTCGACGCGAAACATCGCGTTCGGCAGGGCCGCGACGACCACACCCTCGCACTCGATGGCATCTGCTTTGCCCATTCGTCCCCTGGGTCGCAACCCCGGTCATCGCCGCGTCGGCGTCCACCCCGTCGGACCTCGACCGGGAGATCGCCACGAAAGTCCCGACGCCCTCCGCATGTCCCCTCGGCCATGCGGGACCAGGGAGTAAGTATATTCCCGGATTCCCACACCACAAGGCCATCGAGATTGACTGCTTTTTCGGGGGTCGGCGTCAGAATTGGGCGTAGGTTTCAACGCGCCTTTCGGGCACCGCTCTTTCCACAGGCCGGAGGCCTGTTCTAACGTAGCCGGTGGCAAGCGAAGCGCCGCCACCGGTTGGCAGTCACCGCGAAAAAAGTCGACCCTGTAAGGGTCGTCCGGGCCCGCCGATCCCGCCGCCCGAGACCGAGTCTTGACCCGTCGCGCGGACGCCCCCTCGACGAGTGCGAGGAGGATGGCCGGCCTCTATCGACGCCGCAACGGTTCGGTGGGCGCGGTCGATTCGCCCTTCGACGGGTTACGGCCGTTCATGTGCGGTTGGGGCAGGTCGGCCTGGGCCGCACAGCGCTGGATCGGGCCTTTGTCACGCGATGTGATCACGCCATCGTCCGCCCAGTCGTGCGTGAGCTGCGCGACGCAACTGACGAAGTTCCCATGGT
>CAYQZH010000143.1:0-11162 GCA_964421865.1 uncultured Phycisphaera sp.
ACCGGCGATACCTGTTCAGGGGGGTCGTGCCAGGGCGGTCCGCCGGTGAACTGCAACGACGGCAACGTCTGCACTGACGATTCGTGCAATCCGGCTAGCGGCTGTGTGCACGTGAACAACACGTCGTCCTGTGACGATGGGAGCGCCTGTACGACCGGCGATACCTGTTCCGTGGGTTCGTGCGTGGGCGGTCCGCCGCCCAACTGCGATGACGGCAGCGAGTGCACGACGGACGGTTGCAATCCGGGCAGCGGCTGTTTCCACGTGAACAACACGGCCCCGTGCAATGACGGCAACGCCTGCACGACGAACGACACCTGCTCCGGCGGGCTTTGCGTCGGCGGAGCGCCGCCCAACTGCAACGACGGCAACGCCTGCACCGACGATTCGTGCAACCCGGCCGGCGGCTGTGTGCGCGTGAACAATACGGTCCCGTGCAATGACGGCAACGCCTGCACGACGAACGACACCTGCTCCGGCGGGGTTTGCATCGGCGGAGCGCCGCCCAACTGCGACGACGGCAACATCTGCACCGACGACTTTTGCGACGTCGCGTCAGGTTGCGTTCACGCGAACAATAGCAACTCCTGCGACGACGCCGAACTATGCACGGTCAGCGACGTGTGCGCCGGAGGGGTCTGCCTCGGCGGCGCGCCACGTTCGTGCAACGACGGTCTGTTCTGCAACGGGCAGGAGGTCTGCGATGCACAGCTCGGTTGTCTTGCCGGAGGGGCCGTTTGTACCGACACGTGCGAGCACTGTGTGGAGGCGTCCGGCACTTGCCAACTCTGTGTGTTGGACCTGGACGAGAACAGCATTCTAGGTACGGGTGACTTCGCAAAGTTTGCGGGGTGCTTCGGGGAATGTTACACCAACCCCGGTCATACTTGTCGATCGTCCAACTTCGATGGCGACTTAGGCGGCTGCGTGGCGACCTCAGACTTCGCCGCGTTTGCCGGCTGTTTTGGTCTGTCATGTGACGAATGCAGCGGATGCGCCGGGCCGGCTGCGACCTCGACCGCATCGGTGTCCGCTATGGTGCCCTCCGACCCGGTGGTTGCCATTCGACTCGCGGTCGTCACGGAACTTTCCCGCGCCGACCGCGCGGGCGCGCCGCCGCGTTCCATCAGAACGGCTATTATCGGGCAGACGCTGATGATTGAAGTCTGGGCGGCGCGAGCAGACGAGTCGCTGGAGGATGATCGGGGCCTGGCGGCGACTTATGTCGATGTATCTTACGACCCCCTCCTGTTGTCGATCGTGGCCGTCCGGCCAGGCGCCCTTTTCGCCCTTTTCCCGAACGGTCACGATGAGAATGGGATACTGCGGGCGGTTGGAGGATGTGCGTTGCTAGGCGAGCGCTCGCTGGGCACCGACGGGACGTGGGCCCGCGTTGCAACCATCACCGCGCGTGCTGAAGCTCCGGGCACCGGCACCTTGCGCGCCGATCCGAGCGACCCGATCCACGGCATTGCTCTGGTCGGTGAATTTGCGAACGTCAACTCGGGACAAATCGACTTCGATGATATCAACCTGGTTGTGGAAATGAAGAACCGTGCCGTGCGCAACGGGAAAACACGCTGAGCGCGCCGGTCGCTTGATGCAGGGGACTGAACGCTTGTTGGGAGAATCGCAATGACACGCACGACACGGTTGCGGCCAAGTCGGAGGGGCCGAGCAGGCTGCCCATTAGCCATCGCAACCGCCTGGGTTCTGTTGATCGTATCCGCTGCATGTGCGTCGATAGCGGAAGTGCGACCGGTTGCTCGACCCGCACCGAGCGGATCGGATGTGGCATCGAGCCTGCCCTCATCGCAAACCGTGTTCGCGGTGGGGGCCACCCTCTACGTTGAAATCTGGGTCCAGACGACGCATAGCAACGGGCTCTCATCCGTCTCGCTGGATCTGACCTACGACCCGAGTTTGGCGCACGCCGCGACGATCACGCATTCAAGTCTGTTCTCGGCGTTGCCACCACAAGGGTCTATCGACAATGGAGCGGGCATCATTAACGACCTCAGCGGCTCGCATCTGGGATCAGCGTGCACCGAAGCCATTGCCGTGGTTCCGAATTGGGCGCGGGTGGCCATCGTCGAAATGACAACCGTCGTACCCGGGGCCTTGTTGCTGGAATCGCGCCCCACCGGCTCAGCTATTTACGGAACCGCCGTCTGTGGCATCGGCGATATCGATCCGGCGCAGATCGAATTCGGGCGAAGCACAGTCGGTCTCGGCAACGTACCCGCCGTGTCTGAATGGGGGATGGTTGTTCTTGCACTTTCAGTAATGGTTGCGGGTTCAGTTCTCCTTCGGGCGCATCCAGTCCCTACCAAACGCCATGACCGCCTACAGATGAGCCGCGGGAGATGAGGCCGGCGACCCTCTTTGCCTAATGCAGCGCAAGCACGTTTGCGATCGACACCGGTCCCGTTGAAGCCTTGATACTGATCGCGGGGTCTTCAAGCCGCGGCGATCGTTCGAATTCCGAAGGCAGAGGGCTGAAGAGTATCAGGCCAGGCTGCGGAGGCGGGGCGAACCTTTCCCCCGGCCCTCAAGGTTGCCGAGTCAGACCTCTTTCGCAACCGGTCCGGCTGGGCCCAGGTTGCCCGGTACGGCACGTTCGACGACAGAGTCCGGTCAACCCCCGGCTCGCGACCGTTCACCCAATTGCAGGTCAATATGCGCCGCCCTTGGGGAGCGCTTCCGCAAGCCGGGCCGTCGTCACCCGCTGTCGCCCGTCGACGAGTTCGCGTCGGCTCCTTGCCCGAAGGGTGAGCGACAGCCGACCGGGCCTTACGCCCCAGGCCAGGGTGCCCATTTAGGTCAGAGACAACGGCAAGGTGGTCGATCTCCAACAGGCCGACCTGTCCGAGTAGCCCTTTCCGATCTCGTATCGTCCACCGCCGAGAACTTCTGGTACATACCCGCGCGATTCGCATTCCCTTCCACGGGATTCCCGACCAATACGATCACGATCCGAACCGACCCAGAGCGTGTCGCTACCAACTTCTACCCATCCCGTCGGTTCCATAGCTCGCGCGAAGGCCCGCAGTGGGCCCGCATTTGCTCGCTACGTGGTTTTCGAGGAGCAGACCGCCGTTGGCCCCAACCTCTCACCCATGCGCGAATACCGGGGCAGGACGCTCGGGCCTCAGGAAGCCTGTCCGCAGGTGCGACCTGCGTCCCACCCGTTCGCCCGTCGCCAAGCTCGCTCCGCGAGTCGGGGCGAGCGACGGCCGACCGGGTCCCGCGCCGCAGGCGCACAGCCGGAGGACCGGTCATGTTGACGTTCCCGACCGACCTTCGCGCTTTTCTCTTTCTTCCATCGAACAGTGGACGACCAGCGAGGCGACGAGCGATTGGATTTCCGGGACACCCGGAGCGTTGTGTCGCGCCGCGTTCGACGAGGCGCCGGAGTGTTGGTCGGGCGCGGTTCGTTGGCTGAACGTTGCGTCTTGGTCCGCTCGGAGCCGCTCGATCGCTCGGTCTTCGTCGACTTGGCTGATCACGTGCCACAGCCCGCGGCGTACGACGGCGACGAAGAATCCGCAGGGGTTGCGCGAGCCGAGACGCAACGCACGCTCCGCAGCCGCGAAGAACCGCAGGTGGTCGGCGGAGGTTTACTTCGCCAGGCCGGTCGACGCGGCCTCCTCGAACAGTGCATCCCTCCGCTCAACGCTGGAGAGGTCCGCCGGTCGAACATTCGACAATCTCGGTCGGGAATCTCCTGCCTTCCCTCCCCGAATCCCAATAAGCCAGCGGCTAGCCGGTTGCCGGTTCTTGGATCCCGAAGGGAGTTGAATAGATGTAGTATGGGGTGACATCCCGGTGTCTCGTTTGACGGTGGGGGGTGACAAAACGGTGCAGGGCCGGGAGAGATTGGAACGGCGCTTTTCCGGAGATCCCGACCAGAGCAGATTCGGAAGCTCGCCATCCGCATTCGTGCGACTGGGGCCGGCCGGCGCCAGCCAGCCGATTCGTCGGAGTTCGGATCTCCTCCTCTTGACGCTTCGAGGATCCACCCCGAACCGCTCGGAAATGAACCCCGCCGTGCAGGAACCGACGACGTGCAACTCGTTGCCGCGCCACCAGACGCAGCGCGTCAAGTAGCCGAAAACAGTCGCCGCCAGCGACCGACTGTCCCGACGATCCGCGACCTGGTATCCTTGCTTCATGGTGGCGGCTCCCAAAAGAATTCACAATCCTACCCGCCTACACAACGGATAGGATCGAGCCGCCACCTCTTTTTTCAACCCTCTACTATGAACGGGACATGCTCGCCCCAAGCGTCACTATGGACATCCGGGCGGGAGCAGCCCGAAGAGTGCCTGAAACGCCGCCCAATCGCGCAGGTCAGCGTCGTCATCTTGGTCGGAGTCGAAAACGAAGCGGCAAATGGATCCGACGCGGACGCCCGGACCGCCGAGACACTCGCCGAATCCCCGTATGCCTTCGAGATCGATGGCGCAGTCGGCGTTCCAGTCCCCCTTGTGGAAAATGTCGCAATCGTCAGGCACGCCGTTGTCATTCTCGTCCTGCCCGACAAGTTCGCACGCGTCGAGGATGCCGTTCGGCTGGCAGTCCGCACCGCCAGCGGCCAGATCGCAGTCATCGGGAATGTCGTTGTTGTTGCAGTCCGGCTCCTGGTCGTCGGGGGCCAGGTTGTCGTTGCAGTCGTTATCGCCGGTGCACCTCCAGCGGGCCACACGATCGCCTTCCGAACTGCCCAGGTCGCGGAACCAACCTCCGAGAATAAGCGCCTCGCCGCTGCCGTCGTCATACGCGGTCAGTGCGAATGTCAAATCGTTGACACACTGATTCAAACTCTCCCAGATACCGTTTCTAAAGCGCACCACATTCGGCGAAGTCACACCGCCCACACCGTTGAAGCCCCCGGCCACATAGAGAGCGCTGCCCGTGCCGTCGTCGAATGCGAAAAGATCAGCGAGAAGGCTCCCTTGCGCGCTTCCGATCGACGCCCAGTCCGAGCCGGTCCAGCGCGCGACCCGCAGGTTGGCGTGAAATTCGTCGTCGGCCACAGCGCTGTACAGTGCCGAACCCGCTCCGTCGTCGAAACCGGAAATCGCAGACACCACGGGCGCGTAGGGATAGAAACCGCCGCCCAGCTCGCCCCATGGAACCCAGTCCCCGGCTTCGAGCAGGGCGATTCCGGTCGCCGCGCTGCCGCCCGCGCTGCTGAACTGTCCACCCACATAAAGTTGGGGACCGGTTCCAAGATCAACGACGGCGAGCTCCTCCACCCTGTCGTTGGGACCGTTGATCCCGGTACCGACCGACGACCAGGTTGTGCCATTCCACTTCACCACGCGGTTGACCGGCGTTGCGCCGATCGACAAGAAGTAACCGCCGACGTAGAGGGCCGGACCGCTTCCGTCATCGAACGCCGCCAGCGCCTTCACACATCCGCCATAGAGGTTGCTGGGGCACAATCCCGGATCGACGCTAGTCCAGCTTGCACCATTCCACTTCATCAGGTGGAACGTCTCGATTTGTTGTGAAGGGTTGAAGATCCGGAACCACCCGGCGGCGTAGAGCGCCGCGCCGTTGCCGTCGTCGTAGACCGCGAGAGCTTCGCCGAAACCATCGAAGGGGTCGTTGGGGCCGCCTCCGACCGCAGTCCAACTCAGGCCGTTCCAGCGAACCACGCCGATGTAGTCGGATTCGCCGATTCCGACCACGCCTGCGGCGTAAAGGGCCTGCCCGCCGCCATCGTCGAAGGGTGCAAAGTCCACGACGCCTTGCCGGTCGACCGAGGGTTCGGGGATGCCGCTGCCGATGGCCGAGAACTCAAACCCGCACAATCCGTTCGGCAAGAGCGACTTGTCAATCGGAATATGCGCGCAAACGCCGCTCTCGCAAACGTCGCGGGTGCAGGCTTGGCCATCGTTGAGGCACGGCGTGTCGTCGGGAAGCTTGTTCTCGAGGCATGCCCCCGCGCCATTGCAGGTGTCGGGGTCGTCGCACTCCGAGTCGAGGAAGGCGCCGCAACGGGTGCCTGCCGGTAAGAGCGGATGCGCGCAGGCTCCGTTCACGCAGACATCGTCCGTACACTGATTACGATCCCAATCGAGCACGAAGCAAAGGGTTCCGTTGCTGACCGGCAGGGAGATGCACGAGCCTTGGGCGTTGCAGACCTCGGCGGTGCAGTAATTCGCATCCGGAGTACAAGGCGTTCCCGCCGGCTTGGGAGCGTGGGTACATTGCCCCGCCAGGCAGGTGTCGATGGTGCAATCGCTCGTCCCGCAGACCAGCCCATCGGGCACGGGTGGATGCGTACAGACTCCCTGGGCGTCGCAAACATCGAACGTGCAGGTTTGCCCGTCGCTCCTACAGGGAAGGCCGGTACGGAACCCGTCGGCTGGACAAACGGAGACGCCGCCGGTCTGCGAAAACAGCGTGCAGGTCTCCCCCTGGTCGCACTCGCCGGTCGCCGGTCGGCAAACTTGCCCGAAGTTGGAGAGTTGCAGGCAAGTCCCTCCGAACTGCGCCGAGCACCGATCCTGCAACTCGCACGGATTGTTCGGGTCCGGATGGTCGCCACAGGCCGTCCCCTCCGCCACGGGTGGGTGCAGGCAAAGGAACTGGGATCCGCTGCAAACGTCGTCGGTGCATTCGTTGCCGTCGGTCAGGCAAGGCGTTCCCGAGGGCGCCGGCACCTGAACGCAGAAGCCGTTGTCGCAAGCGCCTGCGGCGCAGGTTCCCGTGAACGTTCCGCAGGGCGTACCATTGGGTTCATTAACGAATCCGCAAACATTGCCGTCAATGCAGCTCCGACACTCATTCGCCGCGCCGGGGCAATCGAACGATCGGCAGACGCCCGTGCCATCGCAGGTGTTCACCGTGCAAGGATCGCCGTCGTCGGGGCAGGGCACACCCGGCGCCTTGGGTGGATGGCTACAGAGCCCTCCGTTGCAGACGTCGTAGGTACAGAACAATGAGTCGTCCGGGCAAGCCGCGGCGCAGAAATTGAGGAGGCACAAACCGGTCGCGCAGTCCGTGTTCTGCGAGCACGGGATTCCGGCGGAAACGATCTCGCACGCGCCGCTGGCGTTGCACGCGCGGGGGATCGCGTCACAAGCGCTGACGGCGCATGGCGTACCCACCGGTTTGTTTGCGTTGCCGGGACATGAGCCGCTGCCCGCCTGGCAAACTTCCTCCGCATCGCAGATGGACGCCGACGCGCGGCAGACCGCGCCGGTGCGGAATCGGCAAGTCTTTCCGCAGCACTGGTCATCGCGCCCGTTCAGGGCGCCAAGGTCGCATTGCTCTCCGACGTCGAGGATGCCGTTGCCGCACGGGTTCCTGTACCAGACCACGCCGATGCCCTTGCTGTCGGGATTGACGTTTTCCTCAGAGGAGACCACGTCGACCGTGCCGTTGCAGTCGAGATCGACGGCCTGCACGTTGTCGTACTTCATCTGCTTGCCGTCGATGGTGCCGTCGACGTTGGGCTTGTTGATGTAGGCGGAGGCGATTTTTCGAACTTTCCAAATGCGCCCCGAGAGCGTTTCATTGCCGCGAACGAAAGTCTCGTTGTCGATTGTAGGATCGTCGGTCGTCAAATAGAACACGCCGTGACCGCTGCCCCGAGCGGTGAAAATCAAATCATTCTTTCCGTCGCCGTTCACGTCCTCGACCGTGACCGCCTTGCTGACCCAGGTGTCCAGCTCGTTGTCCTCGCGCCGGAACGGAAGGCGATCGGCCGCGACCACATGGCGCGTGAAGTTCAACCACTGATTGCCGCCGAGTGAGAACGAAGTGCCCTGGTTGGGTAGGGTGGCGCTGGTGATGATCCGGCGCTCGTACCAATGCGCGACGATGCGGATCCCCGGGTTGTCTCCGTCGCCCGTGCAGTTGGTGCTGTTGCCCGGACAGCCCTGCATGTCGTAGTTCACCGTCGAGACGATGTCCTCGTCGCCGCCCCCGTCGATGTCGAAATACCAGAGCCAGCGGACCTCGCGATTGACTTCGTAAGTCGAATCCGGCGGCGTTTCTTCCGCGAGGGGATTGGGGCCTTCGATGACGTGGCGCCTCCAGGATGCGCGAATGCGGGCGAGATCGACGTCCGGACCCTCGCCGGTAAATACGTAATACGGGTTCTCGAACCAGCCCACGCGGTTACGATCGGAGAAAAGAACGTCCAGGTCGGAGTCGCCGTCCATGTCCAGAACCTCGACGCTCATGAACCAGACGCCCTTGCCGATGTCGTGACGGACCCAATCTCCCAGGTTTGCGATGCCCGGTCCTGCGGCCGGACATTCGAACCAGAAGAGCATGACATCACTGTTGCCGTCGCTGGTCTTCGCGCCGACCACGATATCGTTGCATCCGTCGGCATTTCCAGCGATGCACGAGCGGGGTAGGGCCGCGGCGCGGTCCTTGTTTCGCGGATAGAGCTGCCCATAGCGGGCGCGCATGTGGTTCTTGTGGCTGTCCAAGCATCCACTGCTCCAGTTCAGCTCGCAAAGAATCGGGTTGCCGGGACAGAGCGGCGGCGGCCAATTGAATGGCTGATAGGTGTGCACGCACACTTTGTCAGTTTCGCCTTCCATGGCGCTGATGACGGACTCAGGCACGCAGTCGCCGTTCAAGTCGGCGAAAACCGCGTCCTCGATGTCCTTGATGGTGACCGTTGGAGAGACGTTCACTTTGGGCCACTCGGCCATCACGGCGTTGCCCGTCGAACACCCATTCTTCAGATGCGGATCGGTGGGGTTGCAGGGATTCAGGTACACCAGAATGTTGCCGCTCTCTTCCCATCCCGTAACCACGTCCAAATCGCCATCGCCGTCGAAATCGATGAGATCCGTTCCGTCCGCACCGCTCGTTCCGCCGTCGGGGCCTTGGGGATCGCAGTTGTCGCCGCCGTCGATGAAGGAAAGGAGCCAGCAGGGGTCGTTGCTGTCGGAAAGTTCGGGAACATCACAAGTACCGCAGCACGAGCAGGTCAGACCATTGGGAAGCGGGCAGGTGTTGGGTGGGTTGGGTTCGATCGGACAGGGCGACTGGGCCTGGGACTGCTGTATCAAAAAAAAAAGGCGGCGACAATCAAGGCCCCGCCGCAAACGATGCGCCAACGCCGCATGTTGATCTGAACCATGTCCTGTCTGTCCCCTCGCCCGAGGTTCCTCGGTCGGTCTTTTCCTTGCGCGACGTACCCGCTCCCAACAGACAACGTACTCGAACCGGTCATCGGAAAGTACGTGTGCCTCCCGAATATTCCGAGGGCGTTGTCAGACAAGGACTTACAAATTGAAGATGTCCTTTTCATAGTTGAGGGTCGGCGACGGCTCGGTGCAGATTACCCGACCCTCCTCTGACGGTCCATCGTTTCATTCGCTTGTGACTCGTTCAGACAGGCCTCGAGCATCCAGAGCTGTTGGCGTCCCATCAAGCAGCGGAACGAGGTCTCCGAGGCCAAGAACGCCGAGGCCGCCCAACGCAAGACCATCGCGCCGTCCCGCCAACGTCGCACGCGGCCGATCATCTGACGAACGGTCCCGTTGGGTGACTCAATGACGTTCGTGGTGCATAGACACCTTCGCAGCGACGCCGACAGGCCCAGACGATTCACCGTGAAGGTCTCCGCCAAGCCTTCCCGCAGACTCGCCGCCGCGTCGGGATGCTGGGTATCGAGCCACTGGGCCTGCTTTTCCAACTGCGTCATGCCCGCGTCGGCCTCCAGACGAAACGCCGCCTTCATCGCGGCGCCGACCTGATCCCGAAGATGTTCCGGCAAATGCCCCAGGACGTTCCGCACCTTGTGATTCCGACAACGCTGCACGGGATTCTCCTTCCCATACACCGCGTCAATGGCGCTGCGCAGGGCCTTGCTCCCGTCGATGGCGAACAGCCGTCGTCGATCCGGTTTCACTCCACGCTCCACCAGATCTTCCAAGAGTCCCTTGGCCACCACGGCATTCGCACTGCCGCCCTCGGCCAACCCCAGCACATGCTTGACCCCCTGCGCATCCACGCCCAAGGCTACCAGGACGTGATGTCCGCCGAAGCTCAGACCATCGAGGTAAACGACCAGGATGTCCTTCTCCTCGAAGCGTCGTTCGCACAGTTCCTTGAGGGACTCCGCGCTGGCCTCTTGAAACTCCCGACTCACCGCCGACTTGCTCATCCCCACGCTCTCCGCCATCCGCGGAAGAACCTCCCGGTAGTTCCGCGTCGAAACGCCGCGCATCAGGATCTCCAACAGCCGCGATCCCAGTCGCGAGTTGCTCTGCAAGGCCTCGTAGACCGGAATCTCCCCCTCCCGCCCTTTGCCTTTCCCCTTGCGGCGAAGACGTGGCTTGCTCACCCGCAGCTTGCGGTCGCTCAGAAGAACCAGACCCGACTGCCGACCGTGCCAACGGATGACGCCCTTGTCCTGACCGGGGTGCTTGCTCCCCGCCACTTGCTGCGCGGAGAGCGTCAGCACCGCCTCGATCGTCGACCGACCGGCCACGTCGATCAACTCATCCACAGCCAGCTCCGCCTTCTCGATCAACTCCAGCAGGGGCAAGAGAAGCTGCCCGTCCTTGCTGAGAAACGCCGCCAGCGACCGACTGTCCCGACGATCCGCGACCTGGTATCCTTGCTTCAGGGTGGTGGCTCCTAAAAGAATTCACAATCCTACCCGCCTACACAACGGATAGGATCGAGCCGCCACCTCTTTTTTCAACCCTCTACTATGAACGGGACATGCTCGATGCTGAACCGGGTGGGGCCGTTTAATGAATGGTGTGGCGCATCAGGGGCCCCGAAGGGCGGAACCCTTCGGGGCCTCGGTCTGGGTTGCGTGGTCTGCGACGACGATTGGTGTGCGGTGCGGCGGGCCGAGCCGCCCGGGTTCCCGGGCGCACCGGCCGACTACTTGTACACCGTTCGCGGACCGGACCAGGCGTTGTTGCCTGCGGCGTCGTAGACCCGACATTCCAGCGTGTGCGCGCCCGCCGCGGCTTTCTTGATGTTCCATCTGGTCGTGAACGGCGCTGCGGTGGCGCTGGCCTTCAACTGCCCGTCCACATACAGATCGACGCGGACGACGCCAACGTTGTCGCTGACATTGACGGTCACGCTGACGTTTACGCCGCTAACGGTGGCGCCCTCGGCCGGGGACACGATCTGCAGGGAAGGCGCTTCGGTATCCG
>CAYQZH010000144.1:0-11135 GCA_964421865.1 uncultured Phycisphaera sp.
ATCAGACGGTGCGCGGCATCCACTTCATCGACCCGCTCGTCGGCGTGGCGGTCGGGCCCGCGGGAACGATTCAGCGGACGGTCGACGGCGGCAAGACCTGGACGCCGGTCGAGAGCGGGACGAAGCGCTCTCTCAACGGCGTTGCCTTCGGCGACGACAAACACGGGATCGCCGTGGGCTGGGAGGGGACCGGGCCCCGGATGGTGCGCACCGAGGACGGCGGTCTGACCTGGCAGGCGCAGCCGTGCGAGCTCCGCGGGAGCGAAGGATTCGCTGCCGTCGCCATGCTCCCGTCGGAGATCGGCATGGCGGTCGGCGGGTCCGGTGTCGTGATCAAGACCACCGACGGCGGGCGTAGTTGGACGCAACTGAAGCACGGCCTGACGCACGTCATTCTGCCGGCGGTGGCGCTGCTCGACGCCAACGCGGCGGTCGTCGTGGGCCTGCAGGGGGTCATTCTTCACACACGCGACGGCGGTGCGACGTGGACGCGGCGCAAGTCGGGCACGCCGCTCAATCTCCTAGGCGTCGCGTTCGCCGACGAGTCGCGCGGGCTGATCGTGGGCCAGGCCGGCACGATGCTCATCACCAACGACGGCGGCCTCACGTGGCGGCGCGAGTTACCGCGGACCACGCGCGATCTCTGGGCCGTGATCTTCGACGCTTCGGGCCAGGCGATCATCACCGGGGCGCCCGGAGTCGTGCTGCGTTACACGTGGGCGACCACCGCGGAACCGCCCGCGGCCAACACCGCGGGGAGGCTCCCATGAGTGACGCGACGACGTTCCCGACCGGAATCGCACCATCAGATACGCCGGATGTACGGGCCTCCACGGCCTCCCGGGAGGCGGGCTCGGTTCAGCCACGCGAGCGCATGCAGCTCCTCGACGTGCTCCGCGGCTTTGCCCTGCTGGGTATGATGCAGGTGAACCACGAGAACGCCTCAGGTGCCCTCGCCAACCTGATCAAGTTCCTCGCAGCCGGCTCGTTTTACACGACGTTCTCCTTTCTCTTTGGACTCGGGTTTGCGATCCAGCTCATCCGTGCCGAAGAGGCGAAGCGGCCGTTTATCCTGCGCTACCTGTGGCGGACGGTGATCCTTCTCTTCATCGGGGTGGTGCACTACGTCTTCGTTCGAACGAACGATATCCTGGTAACCTATGCGCTGTTCGCGCCCCTGCTGCTCTTGGTGCGGCGGTGGCGGCCGAGCCTCATCCTCGCGCTCGCGGCGGCCTGGCTGGTGTTCTCGATGTCCCCTCCCCTGGCTCCGGAATGGAGTCTCTGGACGCGCATAAATCCGGAACAGGTTGAGGTCGAAAGGGTGGGCAGGCAGTTGAGCACGGCGACCGCAGAGGCCAACCCTCCGGCCTGGTGTCAGATCCCCGGTCTCACGGACGCCTATCGTGCTGAGGTGTGTAGGAACGCCGCGCACCTTTGCACGCTGCTGACAGAGTGGGTACCGACCGTGCAGTGGTGGCAGCGCAACTCCTACACCGAGGCCCTGTGCCTGTTCCTGCTGGGCTTGTACGCCGGGCGGAGGCGCATCCTTCGCGATGCGGCCCAGCACACTCGTTTCCTGGCCTGGGTTGCGGGCGTGGCGCTGGTGTTTGGTCTGGCGGGCAACGCACTCGACGTCTTCGGTGAATTCTTCACCGGCAAGGGGATCGCCCTCCCCAAGACCCTCGGCGGCTGGCGCCTGGCCTATTCGCTCGGCAACATCGGGCTTGCGCTGTTCTATCTGTCGAGCGTCACGCTGCTCTTCACGCACTGGCGCCTTGCGCGGCGGGTGCTCGCACCGCTCGCCCACGTGGGGCGGATGGCACTCACGAACTTCTTCATGCAGCCCATCATGTTCATTACGGTGCTTGGCCACCATGGTTTTGACATCATGAGTGGGATTGAGGGTTGGTATAACCAACTGCTGCTAAATGCTTTCTTTGTCGTGCAGATCCTCTACAGTCACTGGTGGTTCCAGCATTTCCAGATCGGACCTATGGAGTGGGCATGGCGCTCGCTGACTTGGTTCCGCGTGCAGCCGATGCGCATCGCGCTGCGGCACGCGTTGCAGCCGGAATCAGCGAGCTGATCGCGGCCTGCCTGGCGGATCTTTTCGGAGCTGATGCGAAGAGGAAACAGTGAGGTTGTTGGCTCACGCTCCGGTAAGGGGTCTGCGTCAAGTTCGTGGGTAAACATCTTCCGAACAACCGTCGGCCTGAAAGGCCAGTCTAAAATAGCCGTGGGCATAGCGAAGCGACGCCCACGGTTCACGGGCGATCCAGTTTCCCATTCGAGCCTGAAAGGCTCGTCTTGGACGTGTGCCCCGGCGGCCCCAGACGACCCTTACAGGGTCGACTTTTTTTCGCGGTGAGCGCTAACCTGTGGCGGCGCTTCGCTTGCCACCGGCTACGTTAGAACAGGCCTCTGGCCTGTGGGAAGAGCGGCGTCCGTAAGGAAAAACCTACCCACAATCCTGACGCAGACTCTCCGGTAAGTGCCCCTGCAAGTGGACAATGGTTGCGCGCCTGCTATCCTTACGCTCGGAGATGCGAACATGCGCGCGAATACGGGCCGTAAGCTCTTTTTCCTTTGCGGCGTCGGTTTCCTGTTGAACGATGTCCTTCCGTTCGTCTCCGCCGACTCTCCCCCGTGGGTCGCCCGCGGCGCGAAAGGCATGGTCGCCGCCGACTCGAAATACGCCTCTCAGGCCGGGGTGGAGATGCTCAAAGCCGGGGGGAATGCCATCGACGCCGCCGTCGCTACTTCCTTTGCCCTCGCGGTGACCCGTCCCTACAGCACCGGACTAGGCGGCGGAGGGTTTATGATCGCCCGATTCGCCGACGGTCGCATCGTCGTCCAAGACTTTCGTGAAACCGCGCCCGCCGCGGCCACGGCGAACATGTATGTCCTCGCCGCGGGGAAAAAGCCCGACTTCCCCAGCCCCAGTGAGTTCGGCCACCTCGCCGTCGCCGTGCCCGGACTGGTTGCCGGTCGGTGCCAGGCTCTGGCACAATATGGCACGATGCCGTTGAGGCGCGTGCTCGATCCCGCAATCCGGCTTGCGAAGTCGGGGTATCCTGTGGACGACGATTACGTTAGAAACACGCAGAACGTGCTCGGCCAATACGACGCCCATCCGTCGTTGAAGGAATCGTGCGACTACGTCTACCGTGTGCATCTGGCGAGCGGGCGCCTGCGGACGGCGGGCCAAACATTCGTGCAGCCCGAGCTCGCCCAGTTGTTGGAGGAAATCGCCGGCAACGGCCCGGACTTCTTCTACAAGGGTCCGGTCGCAAAAGCCATCGCCAGAGAAATGCGTGAGCGCGGCGGGATCATCACCGAGCGTGACCTCGCGGACTATCAACCTCGCCTGCGCGAACCGCTCCTCTCCACGTACCGCGACTACAAACTCATCCTCATGCCGTCGCCGTCCTCGGGTGGAGTGGTCCTGGCCGAGACGTTGAATATCCTCGAAAAGCTGGATTTCTCCGCCGTTGCGCAGCGCGATTCGATCCTGGCGACGCACCTGCAACTGGAGGCCATGAAGCACGCCTTCGCGGATCGCGCCCGCTGGCTGGGCGATCAGGATTTCGTGCACGCGCCGATCGGGGCGCTCATATCCAAGGGCTACGCGGCCATGCTCGCCGAGAGCATCAGTCCCGATCATGTCGACGAGACCGATCGCTACGGTTCAACGACCTTGCCGGACGACTCCGGCACCTCGCACTTTTGCGTGGCCGACAAGCTCGGGAACGTCGTCGTAAGCTCGGAGACGATCAACACCGAGTTCGGCTCACTGGTCGCGATCGACGAATGGGGCTTGATCCTCAACAACGAGATGGACGACTTCACCACCGAACCGGGCAAGCCCAACGCCTTCGGCCTGGTGCAGTCCGCGCAGAACGCGATCGCTCCGCGCAAACGCCCCCTATCCAGCATGTGCCCGACGATTGTGTTGAAGAATGACCGACCGTATCTGTTGTTGGGCGCCTCGGGCGGGCCGAGGATTATCAGTTCGGTGTTGAACGTGCTGCTCGGGGTGAGCGACGCGGGCCTGTCGCTCGAAGACGCCATCCAGCGCCTCCGCCCGCACCATCAATGGAGCCCCGACACGGTCTATTTCGACCGCGAGCCGCCGCCGGAAGTCGCCCAGGGGCTTATCGCCCGCGGGCACAAACTCGCCGAGAAGCGAAGAACGGCGATCGTGCAGGCCATCCTTCGTGCGCCCGACGACTGGATCGGGGCGTCCGATCCACGCAAAGGCGGAGTACCGGCAGGCTACTGACGGAGTTACGAATTACAAGTTACCAGTTACGAAACCACGAATTCGTCTGCCATAGTCATCTTGTAACTTGTAATTCGTAACTTGTAACTTGGGTGGAGCAATGACAGTACAAGAAGAGCAAGTGCTAGTGGTCGAGCGCCGGGTCGTCGAGCAGGCCGGAATGTTCCAAGGGCTGACCTTCGAGGTCGAGCGATACCTCCCGCGTCTCCTCGCTCCCGGCGTCCCCCGCTTCATGGTCCGATCGGAGGCGGAGACGAATCCCGCTTTCAAGCAGCTCATTCCCTACGTCATCATCAGTTGCGACGGCAGGATCCTCAGTTATGTCCGCGGGCGGCGTGCGGGAGAGACGCGACTCGTGGGGCAGCGATCCATCGGCATCGGCGGACACATCAACCCCGATGACGAAATGCCGCTGCTGGAATCCGACTTCCACGACGCCTACCTCACCGCCGTGCAGCGCGAAGTCGCCGAGGAAGTGGCCATCGAAGGCGGTCACCGCGATGCCGTGGTGGCCCTCATCAACGACGACTCCACCGACGTTGGTAAAGTCCACCTGGGCATCGTTCACCACTGGCGCCTGGACGCCCCGCTCGTCCAAAAGCGCGAGCAGATGATGACGCAAATGGCCTTTATGACGCCGGCGGAGTTGCACGACGTGCGCGACAGCTTGGAAACATGGACGCAGTTTTGTCTGGACCGGATCGCGGAGTTGACGCAGGGAGGATAATGCGGAATGGTGAACGCGGAATGCGGAAACTCAACCGGGGACAAAACTCGTTTCCGCATTCTCCATTCCGCGTTCCGCATTTCGTGAGTTGGGAATGGTAACGATGAAGGCGGTCGCACAGGTCGGCATCATCGGCGGCACGGGACTTGGTGACGCGCTTGTGGCACTTGGCGGCGAGGCCGTACACGTCGAGACGCCGTTTGGGCCGCCCAGCGCCCCGCCGATTATCGCCCATTGGGAAGGCGTCGATGTGGCATTTCTCTCGCGTCATGGAGTGGGGCATCGATTGAATCCCTCCAGCGTGCCCTATCGGGCCAACATTTGGGCAATGAAGCAGCTCGGCGTCTCCGCGATCATTGCCAGCGGCGCGACGGGCAGTCTCCGCGAGGACATCGAGCCGGGACACCTCGTCCTTTGCGACCAGGTGATCGACAAGACCTACCGCCGGGCGAGCACGTTCTTTGAGGAGGGACTGGTCGCGCACGTGGAGTTCGCCGATCCCTTCTGCCCCAGCCTCAGAGCGATGCTCACCGCCGCAGGGAAGCGCGTGTCGACGACCGTCCATCATGCGGGCACCTACGTGTGCATGGAAGGTCCGCAGTTTTCCAGCCGGGCCGAGTCCAACATGCACCGGCAGTGGGGCGGCGACCTCATCGGTATGACCTGTATGCCGGAGGCCAAGCTCACCCGCGAGGCCGAAATCTGTTACGCCCTGATCGGTCTGCCCACCGACTACGACTGCTGGCGGCCCGTCGATCCCTCACGCGGGCCGGACGACCTCCTGCCGGAAATCCTCGCCAACCTCCGCCGGGCGACAGACAACGCGATGGCCCTGATTCGTGAGACGCTGAAGCAGATGAAAGGCCCGCCCACCCCGTGCAAATGTCAGGACGCCCTGAAGCTGGCCATCTGGTCGGACAAAAAACACATCGACCCCGAAGTGCGAAAACGGCTCGATCCGCTCATCGGTCGCTACTTGGCCGATAATGACGGTACTATGATCTAGAGACCGTCGCCAGCGGGGATCGCGCATGATTCGTGACATCACAGAGCCCTCCACATCCCGGACCGTGATTACGCTATGTGCGCTACGTGGACAGACCCGCGCGCCGTCGCGCGGGCTTAAGCCTTGCTGTTACCCACAAGTGGACGTCGTGCCAGGACTCGCGGGCGACGCGTCCCGGAGGGACGATCCGATTTTAGCCCAGCGTTTCAACGCTGGGAAAACGCCCACGCCGCCCACAGAGTCCCGGAGGGACGGCCGAGTGCCGTTCAGTCGTCCCTCCGGGACTTACAACGTTGCGGCATCCTCCACCCCAGCGATGAATCGCTGGGCTATTTTCGCACCGTGCCTCCGGCACGGATTCGGCTTTCTCGACGGGCGGCTGCGCATTCGTTTTACAGAATTGTGGGTAACAGCAAGGCTTAAGCCCGCGGCTCGAGGTCGGAGAATTTGTGTCTGGTCGGTTTGGGCCTGCGTGTTGAGCGGAAGCACATGGGCGCAGGTGGATGCCCCGCCTCCGGCCCCGGTCGATGTCGTGCCACACGAGCGCCCGCGGGTCAACATCGACAATCCCGAGGTCTACCTCAACGACAGCTTCGAGGCCTCCGACGCCCTGGCCAAGGCGCAGGTGTTCGCGAACCGAGGCCGATGGACCGAGGCGGCCGAGGTCCTCCAACGCGCGATCGACGGGGCGGGAGACAAGCTGGTCCGCGTGGCGAGCGGGTTCTACACCGGCATCCGCCGGCATATCAGCGATCTCATCGCCCGCTGGCCTCGACAGGGCATTGCCGAGTATCGCCGTCGGTTTGAGCGCGACATCGAGGCGGCGCTGGCCGGCGCCTTCGACTCGCGCTCCGTGGACGACCTCCTTCCGCTTTTCGAGCGGTATTTCTGCACGGCGACGGCGGCGAAACTGGCCGACACCATCGGGCAACGGGCGATCGAGGCGGGCGATCTCGCCCTCGCCGAGCACACCTATCGACGAGTGCTCGATCGCCACCCCGAGGCTTCGACATACGCGCCGCGTTACCGGGCGATGCTCACGGTACTGGCCGCCATGCGCGGCGACGCCGGCCCCGTCGCCGCCGACGAGGGCGACGTGCGCATCCGTTGGATGGGCCAGGACCGGGCGCTTCCTGACGTGGTCGCGGAGATCGGCAAGGGTTTCGCCGGTCTCAAGGAGCCGATTCCCCCCGATCGCTGGCCGATCTTCGCCGGCGACGCGGATCGAAACCGAGCGGCGCTCTGCAAGGTGGACGATCCCGGCTTGCTGTGGCGCTTCGATCTCGCCGAGCCGCAGCCCGTGGGCGCCGACCGTGAGGGCCGCGAATCCCTTACCCGGACCAAGCCCGACAGCGCCAGGGAGCTTACGATTTTCCCTGTCGTGGGGGATGGAATGGTGTTCGTGCAGCGCTTCCGCGAGATCATCGCCTTGCACCAGAACACCGGAGCGGTCGCCTGGCGGTTCGGCGGCGACCCGCGTCCCAGCGGCGGGTTCGACTATCTCGAGGACGCCCCGCCCGGTTGGGACTCCCCGACGCTCCACGACGGCCGGGTGTACGCGGCGCTTCCCGGCGACGAATCCCCGTATTACAGCTACGAGTCGCCCCGCGCCGTCCCCGAGTTGGTCTGCCTGGACGCCAAGACCGGTCGTCTGATCTGGCGGGTGAATCAGCGTTCCGGGGATGATCCGCTGAGCGAGGTCTCCTTTGACTCGACGCCCATCGTGCGCTACGGGCGGCTGTACGTCGTCGGCCGGCGGCGGCGGACGTTCGGCTTCGAGGATTGCTACCTGTACCGCCTGAGCGCCGCGGACGGGAGCGTCGAGCGTCGAACCCATCTGGGCAGCGCCTCGACCGGAACCGTCACCAGCCGACCGGCGACCCGCACGATCTCCGCTCTGCATGGCGGTACCGTTTACGTTTGCACGAACCTGGGGACGGTCGCCGCCGTCTCCGCCCACACCGGAGACGTTCTCTGGCTGCGCCTCTACGAACGCTTCCGCGCGGATTCGCGGGAGGGGCCGGGCTCGACCGCTCGAGAAATGAACCCCGCGCAGTTCAACCCCTTAATCTGGGATGCCGGTCGGCTGATCGTCTCGCCCACCGATGCTACCACCGTCCTCGTCCTGTCGGCCGAAAGCGGCGAGATGATTCAATCCGTCCCCCTCGAAGACATAGGCGGGATGGAGGTTTTGCTCGGAGTGCGCGGCGGTCTTCTATGCGGAGTTGGAAAAGAGGCGCTCTGCTACGACCTCGCAGTCGGGTCCACGCGTTGGTCGACTCCGTTGCCGGAAGGGACGCGCCCGTTCGGTCGCGGCATCTGGGCGGACGATGAGTTGTTGGTTCCCCGCCGCGAGGGACTGAGCCGGTTCCGCGTGGCCGACGGTCGGCGGGTGGATGCGCCGTGGGACGCCGAAGGCGAGGGGGGCAACCTCCTGGCCCTGCCCGATCAATTACTCGCCGCGAGCGCGGGGCGGATCGCCGTCTATGTTCGCAAGGCGGAGATTTGGAAGGCGTTGCGCGATCGGATGGCGGCCGCGCCCTCGGACCCCCTGCCGGCGCTGGAGCTTGCGGAGGTGGCCCTGGGGGCGGGCGAGTACGCCGAGGCCGTCGCGGTGCTCGACGAGGCCGTCCGCCGCGCCGATCACGCCGACCCGTCCGCGGAATCGACGCTGGCGGACCGAGTCTACGCCGACGCCCTGAAGTTCGTCGAAGTGCTCGCCCAGCGATCCAAACTCGAACCCGACATCCTCGACCGGCTCTATACGTACGCCTCGCGCACCGCACGGGATACGGAGGCGAGCGCGCGGTACCGGTTCCAGTTCGCCGACCTGTTCGAGCGCTACCACCAGCCGGATCGCGCGTTGCGGCTGTATCAACAGGTGCTGCGCGACCGTTCGTTGCGGGAGTGGACCGGTCCGCCGAGTGCGGCCGCCTCGCGTGCGGTCGGAGCAGCCCGGGCTGGCACGACGGCCCAGACGCGGATCGCCAAGCTGCTCGAACAGAACGGCCGCAACCTGTACGCCCCCTATGAGACCGAGGCCGCCCAATGGCTTTCCAGCGGCCGCGCGGCGGGCGATGAGGCTGCGCTGCGGCAGGTCGTAGAGACCTTCCCCAACAGCGACGCCGCCCCGAAAGCATTGGTCGCCTGCGGCGAGGTCCTGGCAAAGGCCGGTCATGCCGAGGCCGCCGCCCGGCAGTTCGCCAAGGCCTACCACCGCTATCCCAAGCAGGTCGATCGGCCCGCGCTGCTGCGGAAGATCGCCGACACCTTTGAGCAGGCCGGTATGGTCGAACACGCCTATCGCTGGCTCACCAAGGCCGTCCGTGAGTACCCGACCGCCCTGGTCGAACACAACGGTCGCTCGATCAGCATCGCTCAATACCGCGACCGCCTCGCCGCCGCTCGCGAGCGGGTCGACCCGGTGCGCCCCAAAATCACCCTGCCCCTCAACCACTCGTACGAACGGGAGTTCGACGGCAAGGGTTCCCTACTGGTCCCCTGGTTCGGTGACGAGCCGACGTCACGGTGGTCCGGTTTCTATGTGTACACATCGACCGGGATTCGAGCGTTCGACGCTCGCGACGGACGGGAGCGGTGGGCTGAGCCGGCAACGGTGCAGGCCAACGCCGAACTGCTCATCGCCCGCTCGGACCTGGCCGTCTTCGCCACCTCCTATGAAGTCTTCGCTCTGGACGTAATGACGGGCGCACGACGTTGGTCGCAGGGAGAATACCCCAAGCATTTGGTCGACCCTGGGGCCGACTGGGAAGGCGGCGGCGCGTTCCGCACCCACGCCGTTCAGGGCAACCGCTTGGTCAGCGTACGCGACGACGGACGCATGACCTGCATCGCCATCGACACGGGCAGGCTCCTCTGGTCTGAGACTCGACGCCCGGTCGCCCTCGGTCGGGTACGAGTCGTCGATCCGTGGGTGGTGTACCACATCTCCCAGGACGGCCGGGCGGTCTTGTGTCTGGTCGAGGCCGAGACCGGGGCGTGGCTCGATGCCGTGATGACCGACGAGAAGCGGCCGGTCGAAGAACTCTTCGTCACCCTCGAAGGCCAAATCATCGTCGTCACTTCGCAGACGATCTCCTCCTACGACGCGGAAACGCGAACGCGACTCTGGCAGACGCCGCTGGCCGGCCCGCCGCGGCCCGCGTCGCTCCTCCTCGACCTCGACGCCCTCTATGTCTCCGACGACGCCGGGGACCTTCGCAAGATCGATCTCGACGACGGCCGGCTGGTCTGGCAGTCGGAGAAGCTCGTCCAGCGCGGCGAGGACGATCTGACCGTGCAGCGCGAGGGCGGCAGCCTGATCCTCAGCACCACTTCGTCGGTCAGCGCCGTGGACTCGGTCACCGGGCTGACCCTCTGGCGCGGCACGGCCCCGGAGCGTTGCCGGTTGGTCTCGCGGCTGATCACCGACGCGTACGTAGCCGCGGTGGACCTCTCCGACGGACTGCGCGAAGGCCGAAACGCCGCCTACTTCTACGACCACCGCAACGCCAGCGGCGTCATCCCCCGCGACGGCGGCGCCCCGGACCTCGGCCCCCTCAGCGACGTCCGCGCCGTCCTCGCCGCCGACCACGCCCTCATCATCCAAACCGGCTCGACCATCCGCGGATACGCGAACAAATAAACGCCGGAACAAGGCACGGAGGCACGTAGGCACGAAGGCACGGAGGGAAATGCTGAAACGCCGAAATCCAGCGGCCTTTGGGCTTGTATCGCTCCGCCCGGCGACGTACAATAGGCGTTCGTTCTTTTCGATCGCCGCAATTGAATCCGGCGACCATCTTCGGGAGGGGTTTATGAATCTTGCAATTCGAGAAAACGTGCGCCGTGGCCCTGGAACCATTTGCGGCGTTTGGGTCGTCGTCGGTGTCTGCCTCATCGCGGGGTCAACCGCGGTGGGCATCGCTCGTGGAGCACAACCCCAAGGCGCAGTCGTGGGGTGGGCGGACAACAGATTCGGTCAAACCAACGTCCCCGCGCCCAACACTGGTTTCGTGGCCATCGCTGCCGGATACCGGCACAGTCTGGGTCTCAAGGCCGACGGATCCATCGTCGGATGGGGAGGCAACGGCAGCAATCAAACCAACGTTCCCGCGCCC
>CAYQZH010000145.1:0-11061 GCA_964421865.1 uncultured Phycisphaera sp.
GATTCTGCCGGCTCTCGCCCCCGCGCGCCATTAAAGCAAGGCGCGAATCATTCCGCCGGACCATCGGAAATGGCCAGACCCCCCGGTTCGACGACGGCTTGAACGGGCGGTCGGGGTGCGCGAGCGGACTGGTCTGGAACTTCGACCTCGCGAGCGCCGCGGTAGGTCGTGCTTCGCCAAGTCGTTGTGGTCGCGCCGAGGACCTTGAACAGGGCGTTGACCAGCATGCCCAACGTGATCGTCGCGCCAAGGACATAGGTCGCCGACCACGCTCGCTGGATTCCCACGACCGAATAGAACCGAGCGAGGACGTATTGCTCGAGCACGATCACGACCCCCCATGCGGCCACGGCCGTGGACCACGGCGCGGCGCTACCCGCGCTGCTTGAAATAAGCCCAATCACGGCGGCGACGAGACTCACCCAAGGCACGAGGCCGAGCAGTATGATAAGCGAGGCCGCCGTCGCCACACGGATCGGCGAAGCGAGCGCCCCCGCGAAAATGCGGCTCCACCCCCGCCAGGCCTGTCGGAGGGTGGGATACATGCGCGTCTGGTACAGCCCATGATTCTCAACAACACGTAATCGCATCCCCGCAGTCTTGGCGAGACGAGCCAGTTCGATGTCCTCGTTCAATCGGTTCCGCACGTGTTCGTGGCCGCCGATCGCGTCGTAGCAGCCGCGGGACATCAGCATGAACGCCCCGTTGGCGTACGCGGTGGGCTTCTCGGGATTGTTCACCCGGTCGGGCATGAACCAGAACGCCATCACCAGGGAACAGACGGGTTGAATGATCCGCTCCCACGCCGTCCGGGTTTCGAGCATGGGGATAATGGTCAGGAAATCCGTCCGTTGCGTCAGCGCCTCGCACATGGCGATGGAAAGGGTGTGACGCGAGAGTTGGCGGCAGTCGGCGTCGGTAAAAAGGAGCCAGTCGCCATCGCTGACCGCCACGCCTTCGCGCATGGCGTGGCTCTTCCCGAACCATCCCTCGGCAAGCTCGCGAATGGTCACGACCCGCAGACGGCTTCCGCCCTGACGCTGCAAACGGGACAGGATCGCGGGCGTTCGGTCCCGACTGCGGTCGTCGATGCCGATCAACTGGAAATTGGGATAGTCCTGGTCGAGCAGGGTCGTGACGCAAGCCTCAATGTTGTCCTCCTCATCGCGAGCGGCTACCAGAATGGAGATACGGGGAGTATTCTGCAGCGGGCCTTGGTAGGCGCGGGGCTTGAGGATGCACCGTCGGCGGAGAACGGGAACCAGTGACAGGAGCCGGACCAGCCACACCAGCCCGATCCCACCGGCCAGGATGAACCACATCGTAAAAGCGATCGACATCGGCCCCATCCCTGCGTCCCCGGTTTCGACATCTTCATCCCGGCGCGGTAGCACTCCATCCGCAGGCCGGGTCTATGGTAGCTGTTCTGCAACAATTCTCCACGGCGATCATGCGAATCGCACCGCTGTTCCCGGCGGCCGCGGGACTCATCGTCGGCATCGTAGTGGACGACTCGCTGCGATTTACCTTTCTTGCCTACCTTTGCACGTTCGTCGCGGGAAGCCTGCCGGCGGCGTGGAAGACCGTTCGGTCAACCATGGGTCCGCTCCCTATCTTCATCGCCGCAGCGAGCGTGGGTGGGGCGCTGCACCTGCAAGCGGCGAGAATGATCCCCGCCTCCAGCATCGAGCGCTACGCCGACTCCGTCGGACGGATCGCCCGCATCCGTGGAACGGTGATCTCCGACCCGCAGGTGTTGGGGGATACGCTGAATCCTTTCGCGAAATGGACGTACCAGGGCGCCCGAACCGCGTTCCTCCTTGAGGCTGAGTCCATCGAGGGCTTGGACGGCGACATCGCCGTCAGCGGCCGGATTCACCTTGCGGTTCGCGAGGCCGTTCTCGATCTGCGCGAAAACGAAACCGTCGAAGTATTCGGCTGGTTGTTCGCACTCCTGCCTCCGCAGAATCCGGGCGGGTTCGATTGGAGCGCGTTCCAACGCCGCCAAGGCGTCGTCGCGCGGATGAGCTGTGACCATCGCGCGAATGTCCGCCGGCTCGGCGAGAGCCCGGGCACGGGGCGGCTTGTCACCTGGCTTCGAACGACCGTACGCGGACTGCTGACTGATGACCTCGCCACGGGGACCCCGGAGGAAGTCAGCCTGTTGGATGCGATGGTCCTGGGGCATCGGTCGCAGTTCGATCGACGGCTCAACGAGGTGTTCATCCGCGCCGGGGTGATCCACTTCATCGCCGTCAGCGGGACCAACGTCGTGGTGCTGATGTCGTTGGTGTGGTCCGTCGGGCGGTTGCTGCGTCGGACGAAGCGGCAATGCACGTGGCTCATGGTTCTTTCGATCATCGTTTATGCCCTCGTGGCCGAGGCGCGACCGCCCATCCTCCGCGCGACGATCATGGGATTGCTGTTCTGCGTTTCACTTCTTCTGCGTCGGCCCGCGGCCACTCTCAACTGGACCTCCGCGGCGGCGGTCATCTTGATCCTGTTCGATCCCACGACCATTTTCGACGCCGGGTTTCAACTGTCCTTCGCGGCGGTCTTAGGAGTCGGCTATCTGGCGCCTGCAATGCTCCAAGCGATGATCTCAGGCGGATTATGGTTTGAACGGGTTGTTCTTGACGATCCATTCGCGGCCCCGGACCGGCAGCTCGCCCGTGCGGCGGCCACGACGCCCCTCGGCGTTGGTCGACACGTGCGGCGTTTTTGGTATAAGGCGCCGCGTTACGTCGCGGTGGTGGTGGCCGCGTGCGTCGGGGCGTGGCTCGCCGGGTTTCCCATCGTCGCAGCCTATTTCCATCGCGTCCAGCCGTGGGGCGCGGTCAGCTCCGCGATCGTCTTTCCGCTCATGTCCCTGGTCATGGTCTTGGGCGTTGTGAAGGTGGTCCTCGCGACCGTTTCGCCGGCGCTATCTTCAGTGGTCGCGGTAATCCTCACCGTGACGGACCAATGGTTGGTTCGCATCGTGGAGGTCCTTGCCGGGTTGCCCGGCGCGAACCTGACCGCCTCCACGTCGCCGTGGTGGGTCGTCACGGCCTATTACGCGTTCCTGGTTGCGTTCGTGACGCGGTTCCCACGCCCGCCCGCCTTGAGCGGCGCAAGCATCGAATCTACCGGGCTTCGCCGCCCACAGCAGCCGTTGCCGGCGCCGTGGTGTTCGACGGCGTTCATGATCTTCGCCCTGTCCGCGGTCGGGTGGTACTGGCCGGAAGGGAAACGCGATCAACTGCGCATGACCGTACTGTCCGTCGGACCCGGCTTGGCCACCGTGATCGAACTGCCCGACGGGAAAACGGTGCTCTACGACGCGGGCACGTCACACTCCTCCGACGCGGGCCGCAACGTCGTCGCACCGTTTTTGCGCGAGCGCGGCATCCGCCGCATCGACCGCGTTTATCTCAGTCACCCCAACCTCGATCATTTCAGCGGGCTGCCGACGATCCTCGAACAAGTCGAAACCGGCGCGGTCATGGTGAACTCGTGCTTTGAGCCTAAGAGCGGCCCGCGTTCGCCGAGCCGACATCTCCTGGACTTGCTGGCCGCACGCGGACATCGCGTCGAGGTGTTGGACCCTTCGCGGTCAACGTGGGAGTTTGGCGGAGTCACCTTCGAGCTGCTATCGCCGATCGGCGAGTGCGATAGGAGTCTTTCCAACAATGACACCTCGACGGTGCTTCGGCTGTCGTACGGCGGACATTCGATCCTTCTCACCGGCGACATCGAGGACCGCATGCAGCGGGCGCTGCTCGATCACCGAGATATTCGCGCCGACGTTCTCGTCCTCCCTCACCACGGCAGCGTTCGGAAAAACACGGCCCAGTTCGTCCGCGCCGTGGGGCCGAGCGCGGCCATTCGCTCCAGCGGCGAACGCATGGACCAAACTCGCAGCGGCCTCCACGCCCTCGTTGGGAACATCCCGCTTTACAACACCGCCGACGTTGGGGCCGTCGAAGTCATTGTGGACCACGACGGCGTGCGGGTCTCCGTGCCACATCGTCCGCCGGATTGACTCACAACTTCCCACAGGCGTACGGGTCTCCGCGTTGCGTGCCCGTCGTCCAGCGGATATAGTCCCGCAGCGCTGAATCCGAACCCCAAGCGTCCGCCCGCGGCGGACGGGGCCTTGGCCCGTCGCTGGCGCTCCGGGTTCGGATCGCGGTGTCGGTCGGAGTTGAGGTAGATGATCGTCGGCGTGCCCAAAGAGACCAAGACGCACGAGTACCGCGTGAGCATGACGGCCGTGGGCGTGGACGAGCTCGTCCGCCGCGGGCACCGCGTGCTCGTGGAATCCGACGCCGGGTTCGGCTCAGGCATCAGCAACGACGAGTACGCCGCGGTCGGGGGCCGGATCGTCGATACGGCCAAAGAAATCTTCGCCAAAGCCGAGATGATCGTGAAGGTCAAAGAGCCTTCGGCCGCCGAGCGAACGATGATGCGCGACGGGCAGGTGATGTTCACCTACTTCCACTTCGCGGCCGACAAGGCGCTCACCGAGGGGGTGCTGAAGACGGGGGCCGTCGCCATCGCCTATGAGACCATCTTCGATTCGCATGGCCGGTTGCCCTTGCTCACCCCGATGAGCGAAGTCGCGGGGAAGATGAGCATCCAGGAAGGGGCCAAATACCTTGAGCGGCCGATGATGGGCCGCGGCATTCTCCTGGGCGGTGTGCCCGGTGTCGAACCCGCCGAGGTCCTCATCATCGGCGGCGGCGTGGTCGGCACCAACGCCGCCAAGGTCGCCGCGGGACTGGGCGCCAGCGTCGCCATCATGGACGTGAACATCGACCGTCTGCGTTATCTTGACGACGTGATGCCGGCCAACGTCCGTACCCTGTATAGCGACCGGCTTACGCTTCAGAAGTATCTGACCACGGCGGACCTGGTGATCGGCGCGGTGTTGATCCCTGGGGCGCGCTGCCCCATCCTCGTGACCCGAGCGTTGCTTTCCACGATGCAGCCGGGGGCGGTGATCGTCGACGTGGGCGTCGATCAGGGCGGCTGCTGCGAGACGATCCGCCCCACCACGCACGACGATCCGACCTACATCGTCGATCACATCGTGCACTACGGGGTGACCAACATGCCCGGGGCCGTGGGACGAACGTCTACCTTCGCTCTGACGAACGCGACCCTGCCGTACGCGATTGCGCTCGCGGACTTGGGTTACCGGCGGGCCTGTAAGGAGAATCCGGGACTGGCCGGGGGCATCAACATCGAGCGCGGCAAGCTGACGAACAAGGCCGTCGCCGACGCCTTCGGCTGGGAGTTCGCGTCTTCGTCGGCGGCCTGATGAAACGCCGGGTGCCACTGGCGGCTCGCCCGCCAGTGCGAATCGCTTAGGCCATGAAGAACACGCTCATCGTCATTCTCACCTTGGCCGTCATCGTGGTGGGCTACTACGCGGCCACTACCTTGCGCCTGCCCATGGAGGGTCTGGAGGGGAAGACGGAGAAGGTGATCCGTTCCGATCTGACGCTCCCCATCAACGCCACGGGCGAAGTCCGACCGGCCTTGCGGGTCGAGGTGAAGTCCGAGGCCAGCGGGGAGGTCATCGAGATCGCCAAACGCGCCGGCGACCGGGTCCGCGCCCGTGAGCTGCTGATCCGTCTGCAACCGGATGACGAGCAGCGGAGCGTGGACCGTTCCACTCAAGAGTTGCAAATCGCCGAGGCCCGACTCAACACCGCGAAGATCAACCTGGAGTTGGCGCGGGGCTCCGACCTGCTCAATGCCAAGGCTCAGGTCAATCAACTCGAACCGTTGGTGACCCTGGCCAGGTACCGTAAGGAAAAACTCGAACGGCTCCCCGATGACCAAAAGAACGACGAGGAGGTCATTCAGCGGGACACGGAATACCTGCGACAGGTCGCGCAACTCGACGCGGCTAAGGCCGGTCTGGAGCGGGCCAAGCTCGCTATTCCTCGCTCGGAATATGAACTGAAACAGGCGGAAGCGTCGCATGAGACCGCCAAGGCCAATCTCGGCGACGCTCAAAAACGACTCACCAAGACCACCATCCTCGCCCCGATCGACGGCGTCGTCGCGGATGTCAAAATCCAAATCGGTGAAGTGATCCAAGGCGGCAAGACGACGTTGACCGGCGGAACGGTGTTGGCCATCTTGCTCGACGTCGACAAAACGCTCGTTCGCGCGGAGGTGGACGAATCGGACATCGGTCGGGTCCTGGCCATCGCCCCGCCTTGGGCGCAACCGGGCCACGACAACTCCGTCCAGATGCCCGCCAACCCCGCCGAGACCGCCAAGACCATGCAATTCCTCCCGCGGATCACCGTCGAGTCTTTCCGCGACGAGGAGTTCGAGGGACTGATCGAGCGCATCTATCCCGAATCCAAGACCTTGAGCGGCGTCGTGACGTACCTCGTCGACGTGGTGGTCACGAGTGAGAACAGGACACGATTGTTGTCGGGGATGCGGGCCGAGGTCCGGTTTACCTCCGAGCACGTCGAGAACGTCCTGCTCTGCCCGAACGAGGCCATCCGCGAAGGTTCGAACGGACGGCTCGGCGTCTACATTCCGAAAGCGGGGGCGCCTCCGGCCGAGCACGAAACCGAGTTCCTGCCCTGCAAGTTCGGGCTGGACAACGGCAACTACTCCGAGGTGCGCGAGGGCCTGACCGAAGGGGCGGTCGTCTACACCAAGCTGCCCTCCAAGCGGGAGGAGAAGGACAAGGCTCAGAAGAAGGGGCGAAAGTCCTGAGCCGCGACCTTCAGGTCGTGGGCTTAACGCCGCGTCGTTTCACCCTCGAAACCGTCGCTGATGAACCGTACCCATGATCGAGGCCGCCCAACTACGCAAAGAGTACCGCATGGGCGACTCGGTCGTGTACGCCCTGGACGGGGTGGATTTGCACGTCGCCGCCGGCCAATTCGTCAGCATCACCGGCGCCTCCGGCAGCGGCAAGAGCACCCTCATGCACATCTTCGGTTGCCTCGACCGCCCGACCTCGGGGACCCTGCGCGTCGCGGGCGAGATGGTCAGCGTGCTCAATGACAAGAAGTTGGCACGGATTCGCAATCAACATATCGGGTTTGTGTTCCAGACCTTCAACCTCATCAACCGGACGACCGCCTTGGACAACGTGGTCGTCCCGTTGATCTACACGCGGCGCTCGTTCGCCAAAAAGGCCGCCCGCGAAGCGCTCGAACGGGTCGGTCTGGGCAAGCGGGCGAGGCACCGCCCCAGCGAGATGTCCGGTGGAGAGTGTCAACGCGTGGCCATCGCTCGGGCCATCGTGAACAAGCCGAGGCTCATCCTCGCCGACGAGCCGACCGGAAACCTCGACACCCGCACCGGCGAGCAAATCATGCACATCTTCCATGACTTACACGCCGAGGGGATCACCATCGTCCTGGTGACGCACGAAATGGACGTCGCCGTACAGGCCGAGCGCATGATCCACATGAAGGACGGCAAGATCGTCGAGGACACCGCGGTGGACGATCGCCGTCGCGAGCAAATCCTCACCCAGACCCACGATGCCCACACCAAGGCGTTCCGGCAAAAGGCGGCCGCCAAGGCGGGCGTCCCCGCGAACGCGCGGATCGCGGACGCAGACCCGGTTCGGGATTGAACCATGTTCCACATCCAGATTCTTCTCATGTCCTTTCGCGGATTGCGGCAGAACCTCCTGCGTTCCTTGCTCGCCACCCTGGGCGTGATCATCGGCGTCGGGGCCGTCGTGTCCGCGGTCTCCATTCTCGAAGGCGCGCAACGCGACATCCTCAACCGGTTTGAGTCGCTGGGGGCCGACCAAATCTTGATCTTCAACGGTATGGACCGGCACGGCAGCCGGCGCACGCAGATGAACTCCCTGCTGCCCGAAGACGCGGATCGGATCGAGGAGGACAACCGGGACATCGTTCTGGCCACGTCGCCGCAATACGCGGGGGCCGCCCAGGTCAAGTACTTTGAGAAGAACGCGTACGTCAACCTCCTCGGTGCACGTGAGGCCTATCCCCTGATCAACAACTACCAAGTGCTGCACGGGCGGTTCATCACCCGCGAGGATGTCCGCGGCAACGCCATGGTCTGCGTCCTGGGGTACAGGGTCGCCGAGGACCTGTTCGGCGCCCTTCCCCCCGTCGGCAAGACGGTCAAAATCAACGGCAAAAGTTTTATCATCGTCGGGGTCATGGAAGAAAAAGGGGCCCTGGGTTTCGTGGAGGTGGACAATCAGGTGGTGATCCCCGTGACCACGGCCATGGGCCGCATGTTCGGGCAGCGCTATTTGACGATGCTCGTCGTTCAATGCACGAGCGCCGATCGCGTTCCCGCTTGTATCGAGCGGGTCAAGAAATCCCTCCGCGCCGGCCACCAGATCAACGCCGGGCAGGACGACGACTTCACCATCTTCACCCAGGACCAGTTCAAGCAACAGTTGGGACAGGTCGCCCTCATCTTCGGCGTGGTCTTGTACAGCATCGCAGGCATCTCCATCGTCGTCGGGGCCATCGGGATCATGAACATCATGTTGGTCTCCGTCACTGAGCGAACCCGGGAGATCGGCGTGCGAATCGCGGTCGGCGCCCGCCGCTTCGACATCCTCAAACAATTTCTGGCCGAGGCCAGCATCATTAGTATGTTCGGCGGCAGCCTGGGGATCGTCTGCGGCTGGGCGATCGCCAACTTCCTCAGCGAATTCACCCAGGTCATCGAGGTGTACACCCCGCCGATCATCATTGCCTTGGCCCTGTTGATGGCCGTCATGGTCGGCATCATCAGCGGCATCTACCCCGCCATCCGCGCCGCCCGACTCGATCCCGTCCAGGCGCTGCGATACGAATGATCTCCGTGAAGCGCTGTCCCGCGTCGCACGCGCGTAACGTCCGCGTCGGTTATCGGCGGTTCCGTTGACGCACGGTTCTGGAGCGGGATAGACTGTGCCGATGAATCGTGCGATGAGAATTGCAACAGCGCTGGCCGTCGTCGGATTCGTTGTCGGCGGCTGTGAGCGGAAACCGGAAGCGCCGGCCATCGCCGGGAAGCTCTCCGGCCGGAATCTCCTCCTGATTACGCTGGATACCACCCGCGCCGACCGGTTAGGCTGCTACGGCTACAAACCGGCCGAGACCCCGACGTTGGACTCCCTGGCCGCCCGGGGGACTCTTTTTGAAGACGCCCTCGCCCAAGTCCCGCTCACGGCCCCTTCTCATGGCTCGATCATGACCGGTCGATACCCGCGGGAGCACGGCGTGCGCGATAACGGACAAAACGCGCTCGGCACGACGCATCCCACCCTCGCCTCCATCTTCAAGGAGCACGGCTACGACACCGCCGCCTTCGTGGGCAGTTTCGTCCTCGATTCCCGTTTCGGGCTGGATCGCGGATTCGACACTTACAGCGACGACATGGGCGAAGTGACCTTCAAGACCCAGCCGTTGGAATGGCAACAAACGGCGGACGTGGTCACCGACCGGGCCCTCGCTTGGCTCGAGGGGAAAAAGGATCGACCCTTCTTCTGCTGGGTACACTATTACGATCCTCACCAGCCGTACGCACCGCCGCAGCGAGTTTGGAAGCCCGGTCTGGAGCCCTACGACGGGGAACTCGCCTTTGTCGATACGGAGTTCAAGCGATTGCTGGAATGGTTCGAGGCCGCGAAGCTTACGGACCGCACCTTAATCGTCGTCGTCGGCGACCACGGCGAGGCCTTCGACGAGCACGGCGAGCGCGGTCACTCCAACTTTGTCTACGATGTGAACCTGCACGTTCCGATGATCTTCGCCCATTCGGCGATCATCCCCGCCGCGAAGCGCATCCCCTCCATCGTCGAACTCGTCGATGTATTCCCGACCGTGCTGGATTTGTTCGGATTCAAGCCGCCCCATGGGTTGCTGAGCCGGTCGCTGGCCGCGGGGCTTGCCGACGGGAAGCTCGACGACGCCGCGGCCTACGGGGAGAGCCACTTTGTTTTCGACTCCTTCGGCTGGGCCGAGCAACGCGCTTTGACCACCACGCGCTGGAAGTACGTCTCCTCCACCAAGCCGCAGTTGTTCGACCGCATGGCAGACGCACGCGAACGAGAGAACGTCATCGCCACCCAGCCGAAAACCGCGGCCAAGATGTTGTCCGAGCTGAAGTCTCGGTACGAGTCCATGACGCCTGGTCAAGCGGCGATCGCGGAACTTGACCAAGACACTCGCGAGGCCATGAGCGCCCTCGGCTACGTCGGCGGATCCACCCGGACCACGGATGAGTTCCTCACCGAAGGCTTGCCCGACCCGAAAGATCTCGCCCATTTGTTCGCCCAACTCACACTCGCCAAAAGGATCATGGAACGATCTGACGACAAGAAAGAGATCGCCCTGGCTCTTCCGCTCCTCAAGAATTTGGTGCGTGAAAGTCCGAATTCGCAGGTCTTCCAATTCATGTTGGGGAACTGCCTGGTCAAGCTCGATGCACTGGAAAGCGCGCTCGCGACGTTCCAGGCGGCGGCCAACCTCGACAAAAACAACGCTCAAGCCTGGGGCGGCTTGGCTGCCACCTATGCGCGGATGGACCGACTCGACGAGGCGCTAAAACACTTCGAGCTCTCCTTTCAGCTCGATGACCGCAACTCCGACGCCCATCTCCAGTACGCCGAGGTGCTACAACGGTTGAGCCGGTCGGAGGAGGCCATTCAGCACTATCAGAAGGCCTTGGAGTTGTTCCCGACGTTCGCCGCGGCCCAGGCTCGTCTGGCGCACGCCCTCAAACAGCAGGGGCACGCACAGGAGGGACGCGAGCACCTCGAGCAGGCGATCGGGCAGTTCCAGGGCGCGCTGCAGCGCAGCCCGCGGGATGCGGACCTTCACTTTCAGCTCGGTTCGGCCTATAGCCAAGCAGAGCGCAGGTCCGAGGCGATCACGGAATTGCGGGAGGCGATCCACCTCAGCCCCAAGCACGGTAAGGCCCTCTTTAACCTCGGAATGTCATTAGAGAAACAGGGTGAGGTCCAAGAGGCCGAGGAGGTTTTCCGCCGCGCGACCGCCGACTCCGAGGTCGCCGCTGATGCCTACCACGCCCTCGGCTTCCTGATGAACAAAC
>CAYQZH010000146.1:0-11021 GCA_964421865.1 uncultured Phycisphaera sp.
CGGCCGAGGGAACGATTGCGGATTTGTCCTTGCGTGAACAATTTCAACTGGCCGAAGCCTTGCCCGCGGTTCGTCGTCGATTCGCCGAAACGCTACCGGTGCGAGATTCCAAGCCGCTGGTGCGAGATTCCCATCTCGCACCAGCGGCCCACGCGCCGCCGGCTCTTTGCGAAGAACTGCTCTCGGTCATCCCGGAAGGACGTCGGCTGCGGCAAGGCATGCGCCGTGAACTCGCCAACCCGCTGATATCCCACATTGCTTCCCTGGGCGTCAACGTGACCTACGCGGATTCGATGCTGGACACGAAGTTCGTGGATGACTTTCTGACCGCGCTCATCATCCTCAAAGATGAACTGCAAGTGGCCCGCGCCCGCCTGCCCTTCGAGCCCGGCGGCGTGTCGATCTACTTCCATCGCGTGCACTACAAACATCATTACCATGGTCCGATTGCGATCCATCGATTCCATTCGCAAGACGGCAGCCCCGTGGCTCGCGTGCGACTGAGGATTGATTTGCGGCAATTCGAGAGCGCGGCGCGATTCCAGGCGAACCTCCGCGATGCGGTGGAGAAACTAGAGCGCGGCGAGGGCGAGAGCAGCGGAGCCATCCTGCTGGAAGACTACGGCCCAGGGCTAGAGAGCGTCTGTTGGGAGTTCAACACGGAGTTCTGGAAACGCCTGCGCGAGTTCGAGCAGGCCACCGGCAAGAGCTACGATGCCTCGATCGGCGGGTCCACCGACCACAACCTCGCCTACGCGCGGGCCTCCGCCCGGGCGCTGTTCGATAAAGTCCACGACCATCATTTGGGCGGCCAACAACTTTATGTCCTTGAGATCGGCGTCGCCTCCACCCACCGCGCCCGCTCGTTCCTCAACGAGTATCGCCGGATTTGCGAGCTGACCGGCACGGATTACTATCGCAACGCCACCTACGTCCTCGCGGACCGTTCGGACGCGCTTCTTGCCGGGGCCGCCGCCGAACTGTCGCGCGAGCACCCCTCCGTGGAGGCCGTCAAGATCGATGCCGGAAATCCCAGCGCTGCGCTCGCCCGGTATCACGGCCGTGTCATCCATGCCCACTTGTGCAACGTTTATGACAACCTGCCCAGCGACTACTTGCTGTGGCTGGATGGATCGTGGTACCGAATCGAGGCTCGCCTCTATCTTCCCCGGCAGGCGTTCGACGAAATCCTCGCCCGACACAGCTTCGACCCCGCCGACCGCGCGACCCTCGAGGACGCACTAAAGGCACTGAACTCTACAAGGCAGGCATTAGGCAACGGGCAACAGGCACGAGGTCTAATGCCTAATGCCTATTGCCTAATGCCTGGGGTGGGGGGCTTCCTCGACTGGTCCAAGACGCGACTCCACGAGCTTGGGCGGCAACCCAACGCCTACATTCACTTCTGGATGGACCTGTTCGCCGCCCTTCGATTTGACGAACGCTACGTCGCCGTCAATGATGTGGAGGAACTGCTGCCCCAGGGAATCGCGGGGATCGATCACCCGGGCGACGTGCTCCAAAGACACCTCGGCGGCACGCGCGACATCCGCGTCCATCTCAACCAGGCGGCCCTAAACGGGTTCGCTCAGCTTCTGCCCATCCTGCATCCTCACGGCACGCTGGAGATCGTGGATTTGTTCGTGCAGCGTTTGGAGGAGTACCACCAAGCCTTCAAAGGGCCGGCCAAATACGACGGCAGCACGGTCAACTGGCTCAACGGACCGTTGTTCCGTGCCGTAGCCGAACGCTTGGGCTGCACCGTCCGCTTTCAGCCCTTCCGCCCCTTTGACCCTCGATCGGCTTCCGTCGCCCTTTTGGCTTATCCAGCCCAATGAGATGCACACGCCGTCGTAAGTGACCCGGCATCGCAGGCTTTAAGCTCATTTCCCGGCTGGCCAGATGGCGCACTGTCCGGCTTGGGGAACGGGATGCGTGCTGGTCGTACCGTCGGGCCAATCGACACGCGCGAAATCGTCTGCGAAGCCCGTGATGAAGATACGGGGATCGTGACTGCACTGATAGCCGTGCCCGGGCCAGTGGTAATGATGCCACGCCCCGATGCGTATGTGAGCCCCGTGAGGGCTAAGTCCCCCGTTTCGCGTACGAAGAGTTATGACGGCCGCCTGCTGGTTAGACTGATTCTCAAAAACCACCAGAGGGCCGTTGTGTTGGACGGCCACAATATCAATATCCCCATCGTTATCCAGGTCTCCCGACGCAATCGCCCGGAGACTGAAGGCGATCGTCTGTTCCCGGTCTGCACTCCCCGCGGGGCGCCGGACGGAATCGCAAGCGGGCCATCCGAACGCCCGTGCGGGCGGCAGTTCCACAAGCCGCTCCCGGGCAGTTCCCAGGTAGACCCGCGGCGACAGTTCGTATCGGTCTTCCGGATCACCTAGTCCGTTTACCTGTGGGTAGATTTGCCCGTTGGCGACAAAGACGTCTCGTCGTCCGTCCTGGTCGAAATCGGCCACTGTGATCCCCCACCCCAGTTCAGGTCGATGCCGGTCGGAGCCGATTTCGCGGCTCCGGTCTTCGAGGTATCCTCCTTGGTTGCGGTAATAAGTAGTTTTTTCACCCGCAAAATTCGTAGTCAGAACATCCAGCCAGCCGCGATCAAAGAGATCGGCGGCGGCCACACCCATCCCAGACTCATGCATTCCTTCCGCATTCAGCGCCCCGCCTCGCAATTGTCCTATGGACACAAAGCGTCGCCGGTCCTCGTTCTTCAAATAGATGTTCGGCCCCACATCGACCGCGACATAGATATCCACGTTGCCGTCGGCGTCGAAATCACCCGCGCCCAAACCCATGCCCCGATGGCCGGCGGTGGCCGCAAGCCCCCAGTCCTCGGAGACCTCCGTGAACTCGCCCCGTGCAGTCTGAAGGTACAACGCATCGCGCTGGCCCTCATAACGCCACGGACCGCACCCGGTCACCACGCCCCGATACAAACACGGGCCTCCGCCGGCTTCGGTTTCCGGGACCGCGTCGGGATCAAAGTGGACGTAGTGGCTGACATACAGGTCGAGTTTCCCGTCCCCATCAAAATCAGCAAACACGGCTGACGAGCTCCACCCGGACCCGCCCACACCGCCCTCCGCGGTAAGGTCGGTGAACGTTCCGTCGCCGTTGTTGCGGTATAGAACATTCGATCCCCAGTTCGTCACATAGAGATCCATGTCCCCGTCGTCATCGTAATCAGCCGCAGTGCAGCCATTGCTCCAGGCCTGTCCGCCTACGCCTGCCTGTGAGGTCACATCTACAAAGCGAAGGTCGTCGAGATTGCGGTACAGACGACAACCGGGATGCTCGCCCCTCCGCCACGCTTCCAGCGTCCCTCCGTTCGTCACGAAGATATCCATCCACCCGTCGTTGTCGAAATCCAGCAAGCAAACCCCTTGACCGTTCTGCTCGACGATGGGTAGCTGCGCCTTGGAGCCGGAAATGTTCCGGTATTCCAGCCCGGGCAGGTTGGTGTGAACGCGGAACAAGGGCTCGGCGCCCAAGGTCAGTATTGGCGAAATCTGAACGATGACTGCCGTGAGCACGCGCCGTAACGGCGAGCCGTCGAGGCGGTGGGCGCCTTTGAAATCGAGCGAGTTGCGTCGCCAAGGAATGGTCACACAAGCTTGCGGCACATCAACTTTGTGGAGTCGCACCACGGACCCTGGGCAACGGCCGTTGAACAAGCCAACGCGCCTATCCAACCAGCATGGAGTCTCTCTCGGATGTCGCCCATCGACCCGCGATGAATCGGAGGGCTACTCTCCCGCCGTGCCCCTCGACACGATGTCGGGTCGATGACCCGACCTACGCCTCATTCACAATTCCGCATTCACCATTCAGCAGACCAACGCTACTGCTTGATTTCCACGACCGAGTTCAGTTCCCCGTACTCGTTGGTTTCGATGGTCGGGTTGAAGAGGTCGTGGGACCAGCGGCCGTCGACGACCAGGCGGTAGCGATAGCGGCCTCGGGGCAGCTTCAACCGGGCCTCGAAGTCGCCATCGGGCAGGCGGCGCATGGGCGTGGTGTGCGGCATCCAATCGTTGAAGTCGCCGGCGATCTGGATTTCGTTCGCTTCGGGACGGTGGCTGCGGAAAATCACCACCTCGCCCTCCTGTCGAACGCCGTAAATGGCCTCGATCTTGCGGTCGATTTCCTCGTGCGATGCGGCCGGCTGCGGTACGGGCGTCTTCATCGGACCCTGCGGCGTGACCATAGGCATGAGCGGCTCCGCGGGCGACCCTTGCATCGGCGGTCTTGTAGGCTGAGGCGGCGGCTGGACGGGCTTGACCGTCGGCTGACGCGGCGTGGCGGGGCGAGCGGGCGTCATCGGTTTCGCAACGGCGGCCGGGGCCACGCGAGCGTTCACGCTCTCGAAGGCCACCTCCGGGACGGCCGGCACATCGAGCGGCGGAAGGATCGTCGCAGGCCGCGTCGCCGCCGTCCGACGGCTTTCGATCAGCGTGGCGGTGGTAGCGAGCAGCCGCTCCGCATCCTTCGCCAGCCGTTCCATGTGTTGCAACATCTCCGGCGTGGGCACGCGCGGCGGTTCCGCGGCGAGCAACTCCCGGGCCAGCTTCTCGAAGTCCCTCGCCCCCATGCTCGTCGGGGCGAACTCCGTGATCGGTTGGCCGAAGCTCGCTCCCTCCTTGAGCTTGGTGTTGAAGTTGACGATCGTCTCGTACACCAGCCCCTTGTACCGGTTGCGCAGCTCGGCCAGGATTTCGCGGGCCAGCTTGGTCCGCACGTCGTATTGGTTGGGGAGGATGCGCATCACCGGTTTGACGCCGTTCCGCTCGCTGATCTGCTCAATGGTGGCGAGCTGTCGGGTCAGGCCGTGCAACGAAAAGTATCCGGTGTCCACCGGGATGATGACCTCCTGGGCCGCCCGCAGACCGTTTTTCATCAGCATCCCCAGGTGCGGCGGGCAATCGACCACGCAATAGTCATAGCGGCTCGTCTCGGCCTGCAGCAAGTCGTGGAGCAAGGTCTCGGCGTCCTCACGGTCTCCCAGTCGCGGTTCCAAGGCCGCCAGACCCACCTTCGATGGCGCTAGATCCAGGTTCGGGGCGATCTGCCACGTAATGCGAGAAAGTTCGATCGGCTGGCCTTCGATTCGTCCGAGGAGGCAATCGAGGATGGAGAGGTCGATCTGTTCGTCGGGAACGGCCATCCCCAGCGCGCAATGAGCCTGGGGATCCAAATCGACCAGGAGAACTCGCCGGGCCTCTCGAGCGATTGAGGCCGCCAAGTTGATCGCGACCGTGGTCTTGCCACAGCCGCCCTTCTGATTGGCGATCGTAATAGTGCGCACGGATAACCCTGGTCCTTACTCGCCCTGCGACGAGCGAATGACGGATGGCGAATGACGAACGGCGAAAACGCGGGGAGACTACATCCCCGACCTTAGGGTACGACCCCGCTTCCGATTTTCGCTGTTCGCGATTCGACATTCCGAGGGAGGCGTGCCGACCTAGCCGATTCGCGGGGCCGCCTCCTGCCGCCCGACAATCGGTCCACAAGGAAAACCGCCCCGAAGAGGGCTGCCCGGCGTCCGCGGCCCGATCCATCCATGATCCGACGACCGTGGACCGACCCGTCAGCAGGGGACGATCCTCCGCTCCGACGTATCGGATATCAGCACTGAGAAACTTGAGAGCGGCTCGGTCGGGTTCCGCGATCACAGTATTGCCGTTTCGCGCGACCGCCTGAATCAGCATTGCCGTCGGCGGTCGCCGATGGCGAGCCGTCTACGGCGCGTCGACCGAGGTATGGTCGTGGACAATGACCCATTTCCCCGCGTTTTTCCGCAGCACAAGGCTGAACGCGCCCCCGATGGGCTCGGTTCGCTCCAGACGCCAGCGGCCCAGCACCAGGGCAACGCCGGGGCCGACTTCGGTAATTTCCAAATCGTTGAACGTCAGGCGCCCCATCGCCTCACGGGTGGGATACCGGTGATGATAGCGCTCGAGTGTAGCTTGCCAACCCCGGGTCACGTGCCCGCCGGAGCTGAAGGTCAAATCGGGCGAATGCCAATAGGGAACCATGAAGGCGTCGATGTCGCCGGCGTTCCAGGCCTGGGCCTGCCGTTCGAGCAATCGAGGAATCTCCTCGCGGGCCATGTGCTTTCCGCCGGTCGACGCGCAACCCGTCCCGAAAATCAGGGTGCTCATCCACGACACGCCGAAACAAATCCGTCGGTTCTTACTCATCGCTGCCCGAAACAGTCGGCTGACGCCGGAGTGTAGAGCATCGCGAACCCCACGGGAAGCCGGGCAAAACCTCGTTGTCCGCCTCAACCGGCTGGGTACGTGTAGGGTCGCCTTGCAAAAGACGACAGACCGGTTATCCTAGGTGCCGAAGGGAGTTTGAGCATGGAGGCGAGAAAAATGGCCAAGGGCAAGCGAGGCCCGGCGCTGTTCGAGCTTCTCGGCGACGATGGCGGGCGGACAGCCGGCGGAGTCAAGGTCCCGAGTTTGTGGTCCCGGCACAACCGCATCGTCGATCTACATGCGGCGCGGGCCGTGCGGTCTGCTGAGGACTCCGCGGGGCCCCTCGAAGCGCCGCCGTGTTCGGGGGTCACGAGCACCGGGGCTCGGCCCTTTTTCGAGGTGGCCGGCGAACGAATTTGCGTCTCGTTCACGAGCGTTGCGGCTGCGGTCGCCGTGTTTGTGGCGCTTGCGACCGTCCTGGTTTCGTACGGAGTGGGAGCGCGGCGCGGTGACGATGCGGGCTTCCGGCGCGGTTTCGACGCCGGACGCGCGGCGGGCGCCACGGCCCCCGGCGATGAGATCGCGACGGCGCGAAAGGAACCTCCCGCGACGTACCTGCTGGGCGGATTGCTGGAGGAGGCGGGGAGCAAGACGGCTGGCGGCGGGGTACGCGAAGACCGGGCGGCGCCGAAGGGTGCTGCGGCTGCGATGCCGAGAACGCCCGCGGTTTCGAGCTCGGCGAGTGGTTGGGTTCGGGACCTGACGTATATAGTGGTCCAGGAGTTTCCGGCCGCGAGCGTGGACAAGGCGCGAAACGCAAGGGAGTTTTTGGGGCAGCGAGGCGTGAATGCGGAGTTGGCGCCGTTAAACACGGGCACGATCCTCCTCATCGCGACGCAGGGCTACAACCATAAGGACCCTGCGCAGAAGCGTCTCGCGGAGCAGTTGTTGGACAAGGTCCGCACGATCGGCACGCAGTACTATGCCGCGGGCGGTGGATACAGACTGGAAGGCTATTTCAAGACGTTGAAGCGCGACACTTGGTAAAGGGGAGTTCATCCGATGTCCATGGACCGGTCCTTACGATCGAAGAGTATGCTGGAACGCCACCGCAACGTGCTCACCCGCGCCGAGCGGCTGGGAATCCTCAAAGAGACCGGGCTGTGGTCCGAGGGGGACGAGGTTACGGGCCTGGCGAAGGTCGCGCATCGCAAGGCGGCCGTCGGCAAGAAGGACAAGGCCGAGAAGAAGGCTGAGGGCGCTGAGGGCGCTCCCGCGGCTGCCGCGGAGGCCGCACCGGCTTCGGAAAAGGAAAAACCCGCCAAATCCGCCAAGGCCGCCAAACCGGCCAAGGGGGAGAAGTCCAAGTAGTCCGTCACTCTCTGACTTTGGCGTACGGGTGCTTCAGCTTGATCCTGAAGTTCACTCGCATTTTGGTTGCCGTGGGTAGCGGTGTCCCGGCGGGACACGCTGAAAATAGCCCAGCCATTCATGGCTGGGTGGATCGCCGCCGCTCGAGTCGAGTCCCAGAGGGACGGCTGAGTGATTCAGTCGTCCCTCCGGGACTCAGGATGTAAAACGGCTCCTTTTCCCAGCGTTGAAACGCTGGGCTATTGTCATCCGTCCCTCACGGGACGGGGAAAAGATGTGGATAAACTTGAGGCTTGACCCAGTGCGTCGGTCGTCGTGAACTGCCCATCGACCGCCAGTCGGCGCGCGTGGCGGGGATAGAGTGCCACAAGGTGACACCGATGCTTGCGAGGAAGAGCGCTGAAGGGACGGCGTGGATTCGGCGCGAAGGCCCCGATGTTCCACGTGGAACAAAACTCGCGCTGTCGGCGCGCGGAGCGGGCGCAGAGGCCGCAGCGGCTCAATAGATAGAACTTGCGGGGTGATCGGCGGAGACCGCGCGATCGAGCGATCACGCGGAATGGGGAATTGTGAATGCGAAATGCGGAACGCCGGTAATCCGAGTCGCGAGCCACGGCGCGCCGGGCGAAACCCATGGAGCACCCGTCCGTTATAGTGCTTCGTGAAATGCTACGGAGCGGTCACTGATATATACCACTCGTTTGAGCCATCGTCACCCGGGTTCAACACAGTCACAGACCAGAGAGCCGTGTATGGTCCGAATGTGGGCTTGGCGGTAATCTGCGTACTGCTCACGGAGGTCGGATAAGTTCCAGGGGTGTCAGTGTAAATTACGTCATGCGTTACATCGTACCACCAGAGTCTCGCACCTTGAAGGAATCCGCTTCCCTGGATGGTCATGGTTGTCGGTGACCGTGAGCCAGGAGCAGGGCTTGGCAAGACGTTAGTGATTCGGGGGTGTGGCGGACAATTCGTGCACCCGGTACTGCCATTACCCTGCCACACGCCGCCTTGGTTCGTACAGGTCGTTTGGCTCACACTCGTGCTGCAGCTGTTTCCGTTCACGCAGCATGCGCCGGTCGGCTTGCACGTGCTGCTTTCGCACTGCTGTCCGGACGAACAGGCGCAATCTTGCGGGCAGTTCGCGCAGTTCTCGCCCTGCTGAGCGTCGCAGTTTTGGTTCCCGCAACGGTTGCGACACGCCCCGTTGGCGCACTCCTGACCGGATTGACAGGCACAATCGCCAGGACACGTCGAGCAGTTCTCGCCCTGCTGAGTGTCGCAGTTTTGGTTCCCGCAACGGTTGCGACAGGCCCCGTTGGCGCACTCCTGACCGGATTGACAGGCACAATCGCCAGGACACGTCGAGCAGTTCTCGCCCTGCTGAGTGTCGCAGTTTTGGTTCCCGCAACGGTTGCGACAGGCCCCGTTGGCGCACTCCTGACCGGATTGACAGGCACAATCGCCAGGACACGTCGAGCAGTTCTCGCCCTGCTGAGCGTCGCAGTTTTGGTTCCCGCAACGGTTGCGACAAGCCCCGTTGGCGCACTCCTGACCGGATTGACAGGCACAATCCTGCGGGCACGAAGAACAAGTCTCTCCGGGGTCGCAAGTGGCGTTGGGACACTTCAAGCCGCACGACCCATTGCGACATTCCTGCCCAGCCGGACACCCACAATCCTGCGGGCATGAAGAACAAGTCTCTCCGGGGTCGCATGTGCCGTTGGGACACTTCAAACCGCACGATCCATTGCGACATTCCTGCCCAGCCGGACACCCACAATCCTGCGGGCATGAAGAACAAGTCTCTCCGGGGTCGCATGTGCCGTTGGGACACTTCAAACCGCACGATCCATTGCGACATTCCTGCCCAGCCGGACACCCACAATCCTGCGGGCATGAAGAACAAGTCTCTCCGGGGTCGCACGTGCCGTTGGGACATTTCAAGCCGCACGACCCATTGCGACATTCCTGTCCAGACGGACATCCGCAATCCTGGGGGCAGTTCGCGCAATTCTCACCGTTCCCGCAGCTTCCGTCCGGGCAGGTGACGATGTTTTGGCATGTCGTCCCCACGCACTGCTGCCCGGTGGGGCAGGCGCAATCCTGGGGGCAGTTCGCGCAATTCTCACCGCTCCCGCAGCTTCCATCCGGGCAGGTGACGATGTCTTGGCATGTCGTCCCCACGCACTGCTTACCGGTGGGGCAGCCGCAGTCCTGCGGGCAATTCGCGCAGTTCTCACCCGCGCCACATACTCCATTCGGGCATCCCGGCGGCGGGGGAGGAGGCGGTGGTGGGGTCGTGACGGGGCTAACGGATGGACACGAAGTTCCCGGTCCGCTCGATGTCTGGCTGACCCACCAAGTCGACTCCGCACCGCAGGGGCCAGCGTAAGGATCGAACGGAGACTTGATCCCATTCGAATCGACAAGCTGCGTCTGGAAATGAAGGTGGTAACCGGTGGCCGAACCGGACCTACCCACGCGACCGATAAGTTCGCCGCAAGAAACTGACGCGCCCTCGGGCTTAGGCGTGACTGACCCCTTCTCAAGGTGATTGTAAACGCTGGACACGTATTTTCCGCCCACTGTTGCATGTCGGAGGCGAACGAAATTACCGTTCGGCGCTTGACAGCGGTTTGCAGCGGGATACGACGGACCACACGGGTCTGTGCAGGGGTAGCAGCCGTCGCCGTACATGTCGACCTTCTGAATAATGACGCCATCGGCGGCGGCATAGACCGGTGTATTCTTTGGGACGGGGAAATCCGTTCCGGGATGCCCGTCATAGGTTGCACTCTCGCAACGCCAATCACTGATTCCTGGTCGGGTCAAATCATTGTCAAAAAACGTGTGGTCCTGCGGGTCGGCGGCGAGAGGGAGTCGGAAACGAACCGGTTGCCCCGGCGTTTCACCTCCCCCAAAAGACGGAAAATCGCTCAGATCGACCGGCTCCGAATCGCCTTCGTCCTGAGGCAATACTTCGCTGGATGGCTGATTGGGGCGATCGGGAGGCGCGTCGCCAGAGCCCCCTCCATCAGGCGCGGTGAATCCGCAACCGCAAATACAAATCGCAAAAAAGACGCTGGAGGCGGATGCCGCGAGTTGGGCGATGTGGGTGATGCTCCGCACGACGATCTCCTTAAAGTTCCGTGCGAGATGTCCCGGCGATCCGGGATCGCACGAGCAATGTAGCTCCATCTTACCGTGAGCGGGCGGAGCGACGCAAGACCCCAAAACGCTCGATTTCGGGGTGGGGGCGTGGGGAGGGATCCTTCCAGGGCAGGCTCCGGGACTGGCCGCTCCATGCCTGTCGCGGCGACGGACCCCCCTTTATCCCCCCTTGCCAGAAGGGGGTGTTCTTTGGGGGACGCTTTCCGGGGGTGGCGTCCGCCGTGGGCGGACTTGACCCCCGGCTACGATCGC
>CAYQZH010000147.1:0-4652 GCA_964421865.1 uncultured Phycisphaera sp.
AGCACATCCGCCGGGCGAAGGCCGAAGGTCAGGGCGTGACGGCGATCGCGCGGACGGTCGGCTGCGCGAGGCAGACGATCTACCGCGTGCTGTCGTGGCGCGTCGATGAGAACCGCGAAACCGTCCGAGCCAATCCGAGCTGACCGCGACGCGCTGGCGCAACAGCAGCGAGTGTCCGGTGTTCGGGGGACCAGCCACCCCCGTGGGTACGCCAGCCCCCACAAAAACCCCCCGCGGTCTTATACCCTAAACGGTCTTGGGAGCGTGTCCTCAGCTCGACAACGGTCCTACCATTACGCGGAAATGGCCAGCGCTTTTTAAGATAAAGACCTTTCAAGGCCACGGTCCGCACAGGCAGGATCGACGCGGTTGATAGTGTCATAACCGTGGCAGGCAACGGAATCCAGCCAGAACCGCTGCCCTGCCGGGCGGCGAGGGCGCAGTGCGGTCGCGGCATCGCCGCCTCGGTGGTCGCGGCCCCTGTCTCGCGGCGGCCCTGCAAGACCCTCGCATCACCGCTCCCGCGTGAAGCGACCCTTGCGTGCCTCTCGTGGCGGATGGAAGACCGTGCGTCCGAGGCCGATGGTTTGGTCGCTGCTGAGGCGCGCGGCGGGCCGGAGCGCGGCCGTCGGAGAGGGGCTGGCCGCGCAGCGGCCGGGACGGACCGTGGCCTGCCAGCGGTCGTCGGACGAGCCGTCGACGGCCCCGCGCCAGCCAAACAGGTTGGGGGCCATAGGCTCAGCGGGTTGCCTCGCACCGGCCTGGTATTGTCCCGCTCATCCGCCCCGCTGCTGTGTCGGGAAAGAACACCAACCATGCACGAAGGGGGGGCCGGATGGTCGAGGGGGGAGTCGGGATGGCGGTATTGCTGCACAGAAGGCCAGGCGGGGAGATCGTGGTGCGTGTGTGCGACAGTTGGCCGGACGCCGTCGAGTCGTTCTGGCAAACCGTCGACGAGTGCTACGGCGACTCCCCCAAAAGCATTTGGGAGGTCGTGGAGCGCGAGGACGAAGGCGCGCTGGCGGCGTTCGGCGTCGCCGGCGATGTGGTCGTGCTGACGGCCCACGGGTTGGTGCTCGGCGCTGACGGATCCTACACGGTGGTCCCCGAGGGCGGGGACCCGTGGATCCTTGCGCGGCGCCGGCGGCCCGCCGCCGACTCCTGAACCCGCGCCGCCGCGCGCCGTCCGCGCGATGCAGGCCAGCCGCGCCGGCACAGGCCCCGTGTCTAACGGTTGCCCCCGACGACCGGCTGCACAATCCGCTTGTCGGCGGTCACGCCGGACAGTTGGCCGGGGCGGGCCTCCACGGCGATCTCCCCCGCCTACGGACGGATTCCGCGGCCCCCGCGCGGGCCTCCGGGTCGGACTCGCGCGCGGCGACCGGGGCGTCCCCCTATGGCGGTTCGCGACGAGCCGCGCGGCGGCGGACGGGGATCGGGGTAGTTGCCGCCCCGCACCCGCCGCCCACGCTGGCGGCAAGGAAACGGGCGGAAGGTGTGCCGTGGGGCGGGATGCGGAGGGGAAAGGCACGCCCCGACAGCCCGTCCGCAGCCGGGAAGGCGGCGCGGCAGCGCTTGGGGACGTTTGAAGCCGCCGGGCTTGGCGCCGCCGGCGTCGAACAGCTTTGGGGCCGCGCCCACTCGGCCTGCGACCTTGCGCGCCGGGGGGCCGACCCCACCTCCTCCTTCGAGGAGAACAAGCTGCTCATGCGGGGCCACCTCGTCGGCCCGCGCCGAGCAGAGCCGCGCGGGAAGAAGCGTCGCCGCCCACTCCCGTGTCCGCCCCCGGCCCGCAGCCGCACGGTGTGCGCGGGCGAAGGTCGCACGGCGGCACGTCGCTCACCCCGCCCGATGGAACCAGCATAGTGGTCAAGGACCCGCACCGCGTGGCGGACGGCGTTGCCAGCTTCGGCGACCGCTCCGCGGTCGCCCCTCGACACGCGGTAGAGGATGTGGCCGCACCGCGTCGCTGCCATCCGGTGCCGGGCCGCGCATCCGGCGGCTTGCCGGAAGACAACACCAAGACCCGCGCGCGGCCCGCCGACGGGGGGGACGCGCCGCGGCCATCGCGGACCGGCTCGACCGCGCCGACGGTCGTCGGCTGGCCGCCCGCGAGGGCGTCGACCGGAAGGGCGGCGTCGCGCATACGCGCGGCCGCATCGGCGCGAGGCCGAGCGGTCGAGCGGCCACACGCCAATGCCGACCCGCCGTCGGGGGGCCACCCGCAGGGTGGCCCGCGGTGCGCGCGGCGGTGCGGTTCCGCGCCCATGCAGTTCCGCGCCCATGCAGTTCCGCGCCCAGATGCCTTCTGACGCCCGAAAACGCGGGTCATCTTCGGCGGGTCGGGTGGCGGAAGCGGCTCCTCGCCAACCACGGCCGTGCCGGGCGAGCGGGATCGCACTCCCGTGGGTCCGCAACTTCGGGGGATGGCGCATGACCCTGGTGGGGAGGATTTGCGGTTCCCAGAAATGAGAAAAAGTTTCTTCTTTTTTCTGACTTGACATCGTTCGGCGTTACACGGCTAATACACCCGAAACAAAGGAAACGGACTTCCGCTCGAACGCGTCAGCGTCGCCGCTCGCTCACGCGCTCCAAAGTCGGCGAGGGATTACCCCATCAACTTCGATTTGTAGCCGCTGCGGCTTGCGTCGGCCGTTGCGCCTTAGGCCATCGCGGTCAATGGTCCCGCGGAGAGGGTAACACCCGCGGCGAAACCGGGCCGTGGAGCGAGACGGCCACCGCGACGATTGGAGCGTAACGAAACCGTGGGCGGGTGCCCACCCCAAGGAACTTTGAGGAGCTTGTCATGCGTACCTTCACGATCATCGTCCTGCTCGCGGTATTTGCTTCCACCGCCTTCGCCCAAACCGCACCGATGGCGAGCAACGAAAACGTGACTACGGAAGCCGTTCTGGATATTGCTGCACAAACAGAGAATGAGATCGCGGGCGTGCTCCAAGGAGACACGTTGCAGGTAGGGTTTTCGAGCCGCATGGAGACGCCGTCACGGGCCGTGCTCCAAGTGCAGTTGGGCGACGTTATATTGGACGCCTTGGCCGACTACGAAAACGATATCCGCGCGCTCGACAGCCACGGTCAAGAATTGTCAGACGACGAACGGTCGGCCCTTGCGGCGCTGTCTGCACATCTGAAAGAGTACTTGCGACCGGACGACGTTCAGCTTTCCCAGCATGAGGACTTGCTCTTCCAAATCGTCTCGTTTTGGGCGGAAGCGCCCGTTGGCGGGCCCCTACTGGACATTACTCGGCACGCCGGCGACGAAATAACCGGCGCGTTTCGTTCGAATGCCCGCTCGATAGCAAATGCGGGTTCATTGGATTTGAGTTTTTCAAGTCGGCTGCAAACCCCCACGCGCGTGGTACTCGAAGTGCAGTTGGGCGACCACCTTCTCAAAGCGGATGTTGATCTTGAGCAAAGAACCGCCATACTTGAGGGCTCCGGGCGTGGGTTGACTCCTGAACAACTCCAGGTTTTAGAAGACTTCGGTGCTCAGTACGAGCGATACCTCACGCCTGACCAACGCGATCCGCTTCCACATGAGGATATGTTTTTCCGGGTTCTTTCTGTCTGGGGGCAACACCCCTCTGGTTGGCCAATTGAAGCCCGTGTATTGTCGGCCCCCATAATTCAATGGGTGGATCCCGTTGAATCCTCACCGGAAGCCGTCGCCGCTGAGCCAGGTGCGATTTGTGGAGGCGGGGATTCCGGAGAACCGTTTAGCACATGCACTTCGGCATCGCAGTGTACGACGGATACCACGACCCCCCTTCCGTTTGGATGTGAGTGTGTAAACCGTCATGTATGTCACGATGCGTTTGGATCTCACGGCTGCTATGGACAAACTCGGGGAGTCGGATGTGACTTGGTGGCCGGTTGCATCGGTCGCTGTGGAGTGGGATGCAATACTACCCTCGATTGCACCATCGGTGGAAGCTATGGCTCCGGGATTTACAGTCAAGATTGCGCGGAACACGATCGCTGTGTTCAAATCCACGGCTATACCGCTCTGGGGTGCCAGGACGAGTTTTCGAGAACCTTGACCGACTGCCTTTTTGCCAACACTAACTGCGGTGGCTGTCCATGCACGAGTTGCCCGAGTTACGACACTCCACTGTCCCCGCCAACCACAACTTGGGCAACGGCCAGTTCGAGTATTCCGGCCTGGGGCTGCAAGATGTACCAAGTCAATCTAAGCGCCGGGAAGCAGTATACCTTCAAGACCGGTTGTGGAGATTCCGCTACTGCGAACTTTGATACCTTTATTGCCATCTTTAGGCCCAGTGGGGATTGCCCGAATAATCCGACGTGGACTGATGATGACGGCTGCGAAAGCTCGCGTTCTCGAGTCACGTTTACTGCCACGTCCAGTGGTTCCCACTATGTGAAGATACGCGCGTACCGAGGTGCTAGCGGCAGCTTTACGTTGAAATATCGAGAGGAGCCACCCCCCTGCGGTAACGGGACGTGTGATCCGGGCGAAAGCCCGTCGAACTGTTGCCAAGACTGTGGATGTCCCGATGACGGCATCCAATGCACGAACGAGGTGTGCAGCGGCGGAGCCTGTACACACCCGGCGAAGCCCAATGGGACGGCATGCAATGATGCAAACGCATGCACACAGACCGATACGT
>CAYQZH010000147.1:4752-10926 GCA_964421865.1 uncultured Phycisphaera sp.
GCGTGTGCAACACCGCAACGGGGGTCTGCTCGAATCCAACCAAGCCCAATGGGACGGCATGCAATGATGCAAACGCATGCACACAGACCGATACGTGCCAGAACGGAAGCTGCGCGGGCTCTAATCCGGTGACCTGCACCGCACAGAGCCAGTGCCACAATGTCGGCGTGTGCAACACCGCAACGGGGGTCTGCTCGAATCCAACCAAGCCCAATGGGACAATCTGCGACGACGGCAACGCCTGCACGACCAACGACCGCTGCCTGAATGGGACGTGTACGGGCGAATCCATTTGCCCATGCGTCGGGCAACCCAACAACACACCATGCGACGACAGCAACGCTTGCACGACCAACGACCGCTGCTTCAACGAGACGTGTACGGGTACTGCGATTAACTGCGACGACGGCAACCCCTGTACGACGGATGGAGCGTGCGTCAACGGCGTTTGCCAGCGGACCAACAACACCAACCCGTGCGACGACAACAACGCCTGCACGACAAACGACCGTTGCTCCAACGGCACGTGCTTGGGGACCGCGAGGTGCCAAGGCGACGCCGATTGCGCAAATGGTGTCTTCTGCGACGGAGTAGAGAGGTGTGTCAACGGGTGCTGCGAGAGTGGCGCCCTCCCTTGTCCGACCAACCAATGCTGCGATGAAGTGACAGACACATGCAGAGTCGGACCCTCGTGTACGACCGACTCACAATGCAACGACGGCGAGCAGTGCACAGTCGATCGCTGCGTGGGTGGGTGTTGCGAGCACATTGCGGAGTGCAGCGTGGACACAGGTTGTGATGACGGCGATCCGTGTACCGTTGACAGATGCATCAGCGGGTGCTGCGAACATAACGCCGGACCCGGATGTTGCGATTTCGAGTTCCGCTGCGTCGTCGTGGAGACTCCCACGCCTACGCAGTGTTCAGGGGCACTCCCGCCCGAGATTGCGCAGGTGTCGGTGGGGAGGACATTCTACGTCGAGTTTTGGGTGACGGACAGCGGGACGGCGAACACGGGAGTGGTCAGTGCCTACACGGACGTGGATTACCCTGAGGGGTTGGTCACGTGCGACCAAGTCCTTGCTTCGCCCTGTTTCAATCTTTTCGCAAGCGGCGATTGCGATGGTACCGTGGTTGACGAGCTTGGTGGAAGCCAGCTAGCAGGCGGCGTCGGTGTTGAGCCTCAGTGGGCGAGGGTAGCCGCAGCGGAGTTCACCGCACACACCCCCGGCAACGCAGAATTCATCTTGCAGCCAGCATCGTCTGAATCGTCGGCCTATGTACGTGGGAGGATCGACGCCATTTGCTACGAGCCTTGTAGATTAGGCATAATTGACTGCCGCTGCATCTATGACCTGGACAATAACTGCAACGTCGCGGGTGGGGATTTGGGCCTCTTCGCCGGTTGCTGGTTGTGCCGCGACACCGAAGCATGCTGGGATGAACGGAGTTGCCAAGACAAGGACTTCGATTGCAACGCTTCGGTTGCGGGTGGCGACCTGGGCTGGTTTGCTGGCGCATGGCTCAAGCGTTGCGCGGAACTTGATGCGTGCACGACCTTCCCGCCTTGCCGCCAATGCGGTGGACCCATTATTTGCCCTTGGCCGGGAGGTCCAGCGCCCGTTGGCGGTTGTGACGCCGCGGCGTCAACTGCACAGGCCGCCGATGTCGCCCCCCCGGACATAGCGAGCGATTCCCCAGTCAGGGTTGCTCTTCGTCTCACCGAGCGCCCGAGTGACCGCGTCCAACGTGCTCGGTTAACTCCATCGACACACGGCCTCATCGAGGCCGGCGAACACCTTTACGCGGAAATTTGGGCCCGAGACGAGAGTCCTGCAAGTGATGGTCTTACGGCCGTCTTTACCGACGTGTCCTACGACCCCACGCAGTTCCGGGTTGTTGCAATCGACCCTGCCGGTGCCTACACACTCTTTACAGAGCCCCTCATCGACGCCGATAATGGCGTCGTTGATCGGGTTGGTGGGGCAACGATGGACCCCGGTGTCGGAGCCGGCACCTGGGTTCTCGTGTCGGTCATTGAACTCCAAGCCCTTGCCGACGTGCGAACACCTGTGGTTTCGCTCCGCCTAGCGGCTGAGGAGCCGGTTTCCCGCCGCGGAAAAGGGCTGGTCCCGACGGACCAGATTGAACTCGTACAGCCCGGTGGTAAGATTAGAACTCGTCCGATCGGCCGATAGGCCGACGAACTAAGGAGAAAGAAGATGCTCGCACGTTCGAACCTAGTTGCTCTGGCACTCGTTTCCGTGCTTACCAATGCGCCCATGAGCGTCGCTGGCCCGGTCTTCGACGTAGAGGTCCGACTGGTGCCAGCGGTCGTACCAAACGGATTAGACCAGCTCCCCGGCGACGATGCGTACTTCACAAGCCGATGGAATCCCGGACTCAGTAGGTATGTCGAACCAGTACAGACAAATCAGAATTACTCCCTCGAAGTTTGGGTCAGCGACAACAACGCCGGAAATACGCCCAACACCGGGATTGTTTCCGCTTACTTCGATGTCGCTTGGGACAATGGAACCATCACCGATGCTCTGAGTCTAGGGTACCACCCTGAGTTCAACGTCCTCCGCGAAGGAACGATTAACAACCCTCTCAATAACGTGAGGAACTTCGGTGGTACCCACCTCGGACAGCCGATACTGGGAATCGAGCCGGGTTTCGTTCGTCTTGGATCGATAAACCTGGACCACACCGGCGACGGGCTCGTTCTCTTCGACGGTACCATCGGGCAAGGCGAGGTTGGGGTCTTGAATCGAACGGTCGGCAACGTGCTCATCGTAGGTGCCGCCGTTCCAGAACCAACCTCACTCGCGCTCTTCGTCCTGGGGACGCTAGCTTTTCTTCGCCGTCGGCAACTAGCGGCTACAAGCTGACGTTTCTGCTGCTAGGAGTCTGGCGGTCCCGCCCGGCAGGTGGAATGGCGAGGCCGGCCCCGAAGCGTCGAACGACGACCTCTGCCGGACCTGACGGTCTCGCCGGCGTTGCTGGCTGTTCCCGAGGGCGGCGTTTCACCGTTGGCCTTCGACAGTTTGACAAGTGTGTTCATCATCGCCAGAGGGCCGCCTCGCGCGGCCCTCTGGTCGATCGCGCAGTCGGGTCGATCGCGGTTCATGTTCGTGCCGCGACGGGCTGGCCGTAGTTGACGACCCCAGGTCCGCTGAAAGCCTGGTGTGGCGGCATTGGGCCTGTCGCTCCGCTTGGACCCGTGCCGATTGGGAAACTAGCGCCTCTGAACTCCAGCGCTTGCAGGACTGCCATCAGGGCGTCGGTGTTATATGGCGCCTTGGGCAAACTGCGGATGGCGAGGCAGATTTGCCTGCCGAGTTGACCGTTGGCCTTATCGAGGGCGAGGCCAAACAGCCTTGCGCACGCGCCGGCAAGTGTCTCGCCGACCTCCGACGATACCTCCTTCTCACCCTGTTTGTGGAGGTACTCACCCACTTCGTCGTCGCGCCACGTCAACCGGATTCTGTGGCTCTTGCGTCCGCCCGTGACACCACCCGTGGGGCCAGCCTCAATTCTTGCCTTGAGCGGCCCCTTGCCCCGCACCACGGACTTGAGGCCCTTCTTTCCGCCGGCCTTGCCGCCCGTCTTTGCGCCGGTCTTGCCGCCCTCGATCATCACCAACGCGGCACGAACCGACACCTTTTCGTCTTCCGTGAACTTGATTTTGTCCTTGTGCTGCCAAATCCGGATGTAGCGATTTGCTTGACGCCGTCCGAACGGGAGGTTGTCCTGGCACCACTGCTCCCAAGCCACCCTGCGATCCTGCGGTGACTCGCCATTGCGGCCATCCAGCCACTTGTGGACCGTTGCCAGGTTCATCCCGATGTCCTTCAACGCCTCTAGGGCTTCCTGGCCCTTCTGCTCGACAATCTCCCATCTGTCTTTGATCGTCTCAAGTTCCTCCTAAAACTTGGGCATCTCGCTCAAGATGTGGGACGCGCGCGTCCCGGCGTTATTGGACTTGATCTTCTTCGGCTTCATCTTTGGGGCCGGCGGATCGGCCAATGCGGTACCTGCCATCTGAAACACTCCTTATCGGCGATTTGTCATTGAATGCCACACACTGACACTCACAGATCGGATGCCTCCGGGCCGAACCTTTGTATGCGCTGTGCTTTCTTCCCGACGGCCGATATGGATGGCGTTTCCCGCGAGTACGCAGAAGGTGCCATAACATGGCACTCTCGATGGACACGCTATCGGACTACGGTAGAGCCGATTGCCGCACCCCGTTATCCGAAGTAGTATTCCTCGACCTTTCTGATCGGCTCCGCGACCAGCTCCGGGACTGGCAGGACATACTTGGCCCACATGGCCGGCGAAGCGTCGCCGAGTATCATCAGCACCGTGTCTCCATCGCAATACCGCTTCGCTACGGTCGCTGTGGACTTGCGGAAAGCGGCGAAGGTGTGGCACAACCCCACGCTCTTCATCCTCTTGCGGAAGTTGATGCTCAAGTTGTCGGTCCGGGTTTGCTTGCCATAGGTGATGAGCCGGCCACCGTGGCGGTTTGGGAAGATGTATTGGACTGAACGGCACTGCTGGCGGTACTTCGTCAGCAGCCGAATCGTCCTGCGCCAGAGCGGCATGCGCCGCGGGCGGTTGTTTTTGCTGCGCGGATAATCGACGCACCCGTACTCAAAGTCGATGTGGTGCCACTGGACGCCATCAATGTCCGTGTTCGAGGCGGCCATGTTGAGGGCGAGCATGGTAATCGCTTGCCAGTATAGATCGAAGCTGTCGAGCATGAGGCGGATGTCGGCTGGTTCGAAAAGCGGGATTTGCCTGACGGAATTGCCTCCTCGTCGCTCAAGGGCGGATAGGCCGTCGGCCAGGCCGGGGATATCGAGGCCACGGTCCTTTCGATAGCGCGCGAACGCCGCCTTGACGAGGGTCATGTGCTTGTTGGCGGTCTCCGGTGACACTCCGGGGGCCTTGCGCTTCAAGTCCAACGGGATCGGCTTCGGCTGCGTTTCCTCCCACTGCTTACGGCGCTTAATCCTCTCCCACCAGAAATCCCTGTAGGCCACAAAGTCGGTGTGCTTCAACTGGCTGATCTTGCGATCCTCGCCTACCGTGTTCAGCCAGTGCTGGAGCCTCGCCCGCGCGTCGACGTAGGACGAACGAGCAGCGTGTCGATCGAGGTGCGCGACGTAGTAGCGGACGACCTGTTTGCAGGTTGGTGAAGAATCGTTGGACCGCCAGCCGGCCCCCCACAGGGGTCTGTAGTATTCCTCCAGGGCAATTTCCCGATGTGCCTCACTCTGCGCCGCGTACGCCGGGTTGATCTTGAGCGTGGGCTTCGTCAGAGTTTCCCACAGGTCCGGGTCTGGATCCAGCTCAAGGCTCTCGACGCCGAGGCGTATCAGCATCTCCCGCTGTTTTGCGCGGCTCCCCGTGATCCGCCACCACTCCTTGGCGGTCTCGTCTGTCACACGCTGAGCAATGGTGGCCGTGTCGGGGTCGCCGTGGTCATCCAGCAGATAGACTTCAAGGAGATTGGAAAGCTCTTGCCGTGCGCCCTCGACGGTGTGCGCCGAAATGAACATCGGAATGGCTTGGTCGGCTTCGTAGAGGTGCCATTCCCGCTCTGCGGCCTCTTTGGCGGCGTGGTTGTCCTGCCCCACTCCGCGAGGGCCGAAGTACCTTTCCTTGCTGTTGAAGAGCCTGTACCACTGACGCTTGCCGTTGTGGTAGCGCAGCCCTTCCTTCTGTCGTCTGCCTCGCTTGGCCATCCGCGCACCCCTGTCCGACGGTCTTATCGGAAGGGTTGGGGGCGCTCTGAATTTCCCGTCCGCAGGGGCAGATTTTCCCGTCCGGTGGCGATTTCAAGCTCCCACGCGGGTATGTCCCAGTCCCTGAAAATCCGTGTGTCGGCGGTTCAACTCCGCCTCTGCCCATTCTAACCGAAATGCGATGAGCGCAGGTAAGTGCTTGTAAAGACGATGGTTCGGAGCCATCGACCTCGAGGCATCTGGGCGTCATCGTCCCGTCACGCTTCCTAGCCCAAGTTCGTCAGTTGGGAGTCGGCATCGCGTTTTTGATAGCGCCAAGGGCGATTTTGGTCAAGAGTTATTGACTACAATCGGTGTCTCGGGTCTGGCCACGGATTTTGGCATCATGCGGTTTTTCGAATTTGCCAGTACT
>CAYQZH010000148.1:0-10925 GCA_964421865.1 uncultured Phycisphaera sp.
TGACCGCGGCCGACCTGGGTTACGATCCGCGCACACCCCGAACATGAGAACCGCAGTGATCTCCGTCCGCCAGCCGGTCGGGAGCCGTGCGCCGGCACGCCCAACGAGTTACACCGCGCTGCCCCAGCCCGGTTGCACCCTCATGCGTTGCCTACGCCGCGAAGGTCTGGGAGGTTCCCGCGACTCGACTCTCACTGGAACCCCGGCGGGGTGAGTCGTGAATTCGGTGTGTTTTGCCGGGCACGCCCGCACAAGATCAAAACCTGCTTTAGGGCGTTTGTGGCCTCGCGCCCTGAGCTGTGTCACGCCGCGAGGACGGAATCCACCGAGCGCCAACGGACCTAAGGCTTTACCGCGATCACGTCGAAGACCGGGGGCGTGCAGAGGAAAGTGGCCGAGTCCGCGGAACGCCTCGCCCAATCGCTGTGAAACTCCTCGTGGTCGGCCTGCGTGAGCAGTCCCATTTCCACCAGCACCGGAGTGTAATTGCGGAAGAACGTCGTCGGCCAGTCCCACAGCGCTGACCCCGGGCGCGCGACGCGGAGGATCGGACGGATGTCGCGGACCTCCAGCCCGCACTGTTGCATCATGCCTGGGAGTCGGCCCGCGAAATCCGAGTCGCCGCCGCGGGCCCGCCAGCTCGCATCGACGGCCTCGATCACCCGCGCGAAGATCGCACTCTTCGGTGCAAGCGTCGCCGTCCGGTAGTTGAAGTAGTCCTGCACCGCGAACACGCCACCCGGCCGGAGCGCCTTAGCCACCGCCGACACGACGGACTGCGCACCGCCGAGGTAACACAAGACCCATCGGGCGAAGCCTCCGTCGATACTGCCGCTCGGAAGGTCGAGCGTCTCGACATCCTGAAGGCGCGTCTCGACGTTGTTGACTCCCTGAGCGGCGAGCTGCCCTTTCAGATGATCGAGGAACCGGGCTGAGTGATCGACCGCGATGATCCGGCCTCGCGGACCTACTAAGCGCGCCAGATCGAGCGTCGCAAACCCGGGGCCGCACCCGACATCCACGATGGTCTGACCCGGGGCGAATCCCGCCCGCTCCCACAGGGCGAACGCCTGCTCCCCCCATACGCGGTGCTGGAAGCCCAGCCGCGCCAGCTCCTCATCGTTCGTCCCCAGGACGTACTCCCGTTCATCGTGCGTAGTCATACCGGACGATGTCTTAACACGATTCGGTATGGGATGGCAAACTCCTCCGACGGACACTCGTAGCATCGGTCATCGCTGCGTCGGCGGCATCAGACGGTGTTTGCAGGAGGATGTGTTGATGCACTCGTCGGCGAGCCGCAGGCGTTCCACGGGGCGGCCCTCGACGAGGTGCGACTGCACGATCTCCTCGACATCGGCGAGCTTCACGAACCCGTACCACACGGCCTCGGGGTACACGACGATGGTGACGCCGTGCTCACACTGATCGAGACAGCCGGCCTCGTTGATTCTCACCAAGCCCTGCAACCCGTGCTGCGTGGCGAGGGTTTTGAGGGCTTCACGGATGGCGGACGAGCCTTTGTCGCTGCAACACCCCTTGGGGTGCCCCGGCGCTCGCTGGTTGAGGCAAACGAAGACGTGTCGCTGGAACCGGGGCATGGATACCTTCTCCGTGGATACGCGGGCGATTGTAGGAACGACCGACACGGAGGCCAAGGGCGGCGCAAATCCGAACCCGGAGCGCAAGCGACGGGCCAAGACCCCGCGCTGGCGCTTGGGGTTCGGACGTTGCGGTTCCTGGAGCAGATGTGCAAGCCGGACTTCGTGTGCCGACATAGCTAGGTAAGATAGCGCAATGGTTCAGCCGGCGGCGAAACCCGAAGGAGACGTACCCCTTCGCGTGGGCGAGGAGCGTGCCGCGGATTTTGCCGCGCAGTTCCAGTCTTCGTTTCGTGTGCTGTGGCTCATCGCCGTGGGTATTATCGGAGATGCTTCGCTGGCGGAAGATGTCGTCCAGGAAGCCGCCATTATCGCCCTTGGCAAGCTCGACCAGTTCAGGACGGGGACGAATTTTACGGCCTGGACAAGCCAAATCGTCCGCAACGTCGCCCGCAACCGTGCGCGAAGAGAACGTCGGCACCGCGCCACCGTTACCAACCCATCCGCGATTGACGAACAACCGTCCTCTCTCAGGCCGACCCTGGAGGCCTCCCGGCATGGAATCGCCCCAGGCGGCGCGGAGGAGCGACGACCGTTGGATGGCCGTCTCCTGCAGGCCTTGGGCGACGTTGGGGAGATCGCCCGCGCGTGTCTGCTCCTGCGAACGCTGGAGGGTCTGGAATATGCGGAGATTTCTCGGCTGTTGGAGATTCCCGAGGGTACGGCCATGAGCCACGTTCATCGAACGCGGCGGTACCTTCGCGACCGACTGGCCGATGTTTGGGAAGAACGGACGGGGCGTCCGGTGGAGGGGGCGTAGGGCGGACATGGTTGAGCAACCGGGCCAATTGATTGACGCCTATCTCGACGACCTGCTCGATGAGACCGAGCGCGCCGCCTTCGAACGCGGGCTCGAATCGGACGCCCGGCTCCGCGCCGAGGTGGAAGGACAGCGACGCATCGACGGAGCGTTGGGACGCCTCTTCGCTCCGCCCGTGGGCAACGGTCTAGCCTCTCGGATCGCGACGCTGGTGCGAGAATCCATTCTCGCACCAGACCGCGGCCCCGTCGTGCGAATGCCGGCGCGGGTGTCTCGGCGGCGACGCTTCGCGATCGCGGCCGCCTTGGTCATGGGCGTTTTCGGTCTGTATCGGATTTGGACGTTTGTACAGCCGCGTCCCGTCTTCGACCCCTATGCCCCGCAGCCTTGGCGTAGCTTCGAGAAGGTCTATCGTGATACCGTGGCCGGCGGGTTCAAGCCGGGTTGGGTTTGTAAGAATGATCGTGAGTTCGCGACCGCCTTCCGCCGACAGTTGGGACAGGCGTTGTTGCTCCTGCCGCCCCCGCCCGGCATCGCGTGGGCGGGCCTGGATTACTGCAACAGCATCACGCCGCGAACCATGTTCTTGCTCGCCTGGGTGCAGGGAGAAAAGGTCCTTGTCCTCGTCGACCAAGCCGGTTCGGACCGCGGGCAAGCCCTTCCCCCTGAATCCCGTCTCCATCTCTTTCGGCGGCAGGTGGGCAACTTTGTGCTGTACGAGTGTACGCCGCTCGATCAGCCTTACGTGCTGGATAACTTCTACATCCCCGATCTGTGGGGCCCGTAATATTTCGGCTGGCAACCAGGGGGGTTTCTCGGTATAGTGGGAAGCTGGATGGCACGTTCCGCGAGACGTGGCGTTCCAACTACAGGGGCTTTGAAGTAGGAGGGGGCATGGCCGGAAACTACGAATCCAGGTTTCGACGGTTCCGCGGCTGTTGGTCGACTGCGGCGTTGATGTTGACCTTCGCGGCGCCGTCGTCGGTGTTGGCCTACCGCAGCGGCCCGCCTCCGGGCGTTAACGGCAGCACCGCCAGCAGCGGTAACTCCTGTCGCGTATGCCACGGAAGCAGCGTCGGCTCGGGTTCGGTCCAGATCATCGGTTTTCCGACCCAGTACATGAGCGGCGCGACCTACCCGATTCAGGTTCGGATCGCGGACGAGATCAAGGCCGGGGCCGGCTTCCAAATCAGCTTCGAGACCCCGGCGGGCGTCCATGCGGGGACCATGCTCCACACCGACGCCCTCAATACACAACTGAACCCTCCAGGCTGGATGAACCACACCTCGAACGGAGTGGACAACGCCGTAGACAACTGGACCTTAATGGGGCAGGCCGCCGTGTACAATCTCTCGTGGCGGGCCCCTTCGACCGACATGGGCCCGATCACGGCGTGGGCCGCCGGAAACGCGATCAACAATAACTTCGTGAACACTGGGGACATCATCTATCTGACCAGCCGAACGGCGACCTTCGCGCCGAGTCGCGGCGCCTGTTGCGACGAATTCACGGGCACGTGTACGGAGAACCTGCTGCCCCAGGATTGCTCGATGCCGGGCGATCGTTACGGTGGGGACGGATCGACCTGCGCGACGATCGATCCGCCGTGCACCATCGCGCCCAGCGGCTGCTGCGACGGTGCCACGGGGCAATGCACCGACGGGCTGACCGCGGAAGCCTGTGCGGGACTCGGCGATCAAACGACCTATGATGAGCACATCCCGTGTGCCCGGCTGGGCGAACCGGGCTTTCCGCCCGCGTGCGAGCGCCACCGCGGCGCTTGCTGCGACCATTCCCCCGGCGCCGGCGGACCGGGCGCCGATGGTGTTTGCACGGACCACACCTACCCGGACGATTGCTCCGGTGTTCAGCAGACGTGGCACAAGGGCCTGTTGTGCGCGGACATCGAATGTCTCGAAACCCCCGGCGCCTGCTGTAACACCCTTACGGGGGGTTGCACCGAGGACGTGATCGCTTCCGAGTGCTCGGGTGGGCAACGGGGATGGACGGAGGGTGCGAGCTGCGCCGACGTGCCGTGCGACGCGGTCCCTGGGGCGTGTTGCGACCAGGATCCATTCGGAGGCTGTAGCGAGACGACCCAGGCCGAGTGCGCGTGTGAGCAATGCGTCTGGCACAAGCTCTTGACCTGTCCGGAAATCGAATGCGTGCACACCCCGATCCCGACGGTCTCGGGGTGGGGGTTGTTCGTGCTGACCCTCCTACTGTTGACCGGGGCGAAGGTATCCTTCGGTCGGCGATCCGAAATGGGGTCCCCGTAGTTGCGATCGAACGCGGGCGGGCCGCCGTACCGCCGCCCGGACCCTTGTAGGTATCACGGACGTTGATACACTCCTGAACTCGGGTGGTGGGCTACTTCGGCGGCCCGAACGGGGAGGGCCGACCATGACCCATTCACGGGAGGATGGACGGTGCGTGAGATCGTCAACTTCATACGGACAGGCCTGCTCGCGGGCCTGATGGCAACGGTCGTCGTCGGTCAGACGCCGACCTATTCGATCGAGGCGATTGAGGTCAACGGGATTCCGATCCCGGGGGGCCCGGCCCATCACGTCGCCGTCGAAATCGGAGACCTGATCACCGCCAAGTTCTTCATCCGCGACTGGTCGCCCAATGGGGAGACACTGCGCGCTTACCAACTGAAGATCGACGACGCGAGCTACGCCACGGGGGAGCAGGGCGTCGTCCAACCCGTCGACTTTCAGATGAGCCCGGACAAGGATCCGAACGCCTTCATCGACCAGTCCGATCCGCAGTGGGTTCACCGCGGCCTCCCGACGATCCCGCTTATGGACACGTCCAATCTCGGTTACCGTTGGATGAGTGTTCTGATCGATTCGTCCGCCGGCCCGGTCAGTGCCCAGGCGGGAAAGAAGTATTCGTGCGGGACCGTGAAACTCAAGCCGTCGCCCAACGCAAAGGGCACCTTCACAATCGCCCTCGCGGAGGGCGCATCCGTTTCCTATTTGCTCTCTACGGAGAACGAGCATATTCTGCCCATGGAGTACGAACGGCTGGTGGTCGATGTGCAGCCGACCACGCGTTGGCGACGGGTGCTTTCCAGCGATCCGCCCAACGGATCGGTCGAGGCACGCCGACCCTCGAAATCCGCGCCTTCGGCCGGCTCCTGGTCGACGCTTCGCCTGGCGTTCAATTCCGATTGCAGTCACATGACGCCGGATGACTTTACGGTCGACGACGGGGCGCCGAATCCACCGCGAATCCAGAAGGTCAGCGCTGAGGGCTCAACCCTCGCGGTAATCTTGGACCGTCCCATCCGACAGGGGGCGTGGACGACGGTCACCCACAAGAGCAGCGGTACGTTCACGCGGCTGGGTTGTTTTCCCGGTGACGTGAACCACGACGGCAAGGCGGACACGGCGGACATGGTCATCTTGCTCGACGCGCTCAACCGAGGTCAGAAGCTCCCCGACTACCAAGCCGACATTGACGGCAACGGCAAGCTGGGACCGGGTGACGTTTTGCAACTGCTCGATGTCATTTGCGAAGCCCGAGTTAAACCCAAGACAAGCGGCTCTACCCGCAAGGCCGTAGCGACGCCAGCGAAGTCGCCCTGAAGTCAGAAGTCAAAGGGGCCGTCTACCTCGCTTGGTTCCGTTTTGCCTGTCCACGCGAGTGAAGGGCTTATCCGCTGGTTATCGGTCCCTGCACGCCGCTTCGTGAGGCGGTGCATTCGCCCTCCCCTCCAGTCTTACCTAAAGGCTTTCGCCTGCGCCGCCGAACGTCTGTTGAACCCTTGCGTTGATTCCCGGACCAACGGGGGGGATGGAAAACGCGATGCAATCGAGCAGGCCTTTCTTGCTGTTGGACCCGCCGAGCACGACGGCATTCTGTCGGCGGGGCTCGTTGCGCGAGAAAGATACCGCCCGGAACGCTCCCTTTCCCAACATCGACCTGATCCTCCTTTCCGGTGCGGTACGTCAAGCCGGCGTTCAGCCGGCGTACATCGACGCCCAACTGGATCGCTTGTCCTGGGCGGAGCTTCTCCGGCGAGCGAGAGAACTTGGCGTTGGTGGCGTCGTCTCGTTGACCTCCAGCTCACGGGTCGATGACGAGCTTGCCGGATTGAAAGGGCTCAAGGAGGGGCTTGGCGACGCTCCGTGCTACGTTGTGGGAACGATCATCCTGCAACAAGACAAACTGCGCCTCTCACGGCTGATGGCCGATAACCCGTGGCTCGATGGAATCATCCTCAACACCGCCGAGCACAACCTCGCCGAACTGCTGAAGGCGCCTGGGGACAGCACCGTCACGCCGTTCAACATCGCCATCCAGCGACCCACGCGGAGCCTCATACCCGAGGTGACGGTGCGCTACGGCGACTCGCTTCGCATCCCCCGGCCCGAGCACGCCATCTTTCAGGACCGGCGCTATTGTTTCCCGCAGAGTAAACGCGGACCGGTGACTTGCGTGCAACTCTCCTTCGGGTGTCCGTTCTCCTGCGAGTTCTGCATCGACAACCAGCTTTACCGCAAGATGCTCTATCGGGACATCGACGACGTGGTCGAAGAGCTTGTGGAGATCGATCGGCTCGGATTCCGCGAAGTCTACTTCAAGGACCTGACCTTCGGCCTGCACAAGCCGCTGGCCGTCGAGTTCCTCGATAAGCTCGCGACAAAACGATTGAAGTTGCGATGGCTCTGCACCACGCGAATCGACGTCGCGAGCCGTGAGATGCTGACGCTGATGAAGGCGGCCGGCTGCTACGGCATTGAGTTCGGCGTCGAGCATGGCAAAGAGGCCACCCGCCGACGCATCGACAAACGGATCGCGGACACCCGAATTCACGAGGTCTTCGCCGATTGCCGTCGGTTGCGGATTGAGACCACCGCCTTCATCATGCTGGCGTTTGAGGACGACACGGAGGAGGACGTGCGCAACACGATCCGCTTCGCACGGTCGCTGCGGCCTAATTACGTCTCCTTCAACGTGGTCAACGCCTTGCCGGGCACGGCCTATGAAGAGCGGGCCCGCCGGGAGGGATTCCTACGCGAGGGTCCCAGCGACTTCGGATTCGCCACCAGCAACATCAAGCATCGTTACCTGACTCCGCAGAAAGTCGAGGAGCTGCGCAAGGAGGCCCTGCGTTCGTTCTACTTCCAGCCGTCGATGATCCTCGAAAAGTTGCTCGAGGTGCGAAGTTTCTTCGAGTTTCGCAAGTTGGTCCGGCTGGGTTTGGGCATTGCGTCGTAACGAGGGATCGTCTCGGTGCATCTCCTTTCTCTACCCCGCCATCAGATCGAGACCACCCTCTCGGACTACGCCCGCATCGCCGCGTCGCTCATCGGGTTGAGGCCGCGAGAGGACATCATCGCCCACTTTGAACGGGACTTTGCCGAGTACATCGGCTGCCGACATGCAATCGCGGTGTCTTCGGGCCGACTGGGCATTCACTTGATTCTCGAGGCGCTAGGACTAAACCCAGGGGACGAGGTCATTGTCCCGGCCTTCAACTTGTTCGCGGTGATTGAACGGTTCTGTCAACAGGGTCTTGTCCCGCGGTTTGCCGACATTCGCCGTGACGATCTGAACGTCGATCCATCGGCGGCGGAGCGTCTACTCACGCCTCGATCCAAGGTTCTGCTCGTCACCCACATGTTCGGCCACCCGGCCGACATGGGCTCGCTGGTCGATCTCGCCGAGAGGCACAACCTGGTTCTACTCGAGGACTGCGCCCACGCGCTGGGATCGAAGTACGCGGGGCGATTCGTCGGCACATTCGGCCAAGCGGCCATCTTCAGCTTTAGCGTCTTGAAGCTCGTGACCACGTTCGGCGGGGGGATGATCGCCACCAACGACGACGACCTCGCCCGACGCATTCGCCGCCGACTGACGGCGCTGCGCTTCCAGCAACCTCGCCCGATCGGGCTGAAAAGGGCGGTGACGGGGGCGGCGATGGATTTCGCGACGCGCAAGGCGGTCTTCAGCTTCGGGGCCTGGCCGGTGCTCCGTCTGCTGCGGGCCATGAGGCCGAATATCCAACAGCGGATGATGACCGAAGCGCCGCGTCTGGACCGCGAGTTCGATCCGGAGCACGTCCCGCCGTTACATGCCTTTCAGGCCCGGTTGGGGCGAAGTCAGCTTGCACGAGCCGAGGAGTTCATCGAACGCCGCCGGATGGTAGGGGAGTGGCTGGATGAGGAGCTTTCCGACATCCCTCAAGTGACTCGCCTTACGCCCAGCGCCACCGGTCGGCACAACGGATTGTACTACGGCGTGCTCGTCGATCGCCCGGCAGAACTATCGGCCTTCCTCTTCCGCCGCGGCATTGATTCCGAAACCAGCGAATACCTCAACTGCGCCGACCTCGAGATGTATCGGGACCACTACCTCGATTGTCCCGTTGCCCGCGAAGTCCAATCGCGTATTCTGAGGCTGCCGAACTATCCGAGTCTGACTCGCTGCGGCGTACGGCGAATCGGCGATGCTATCCGTAGATTCTATGCCTCAAATTGACCGCTCAGGGCGTCGACGCGCTTTGCGGCGGCGAGACTGAGGCCCGCGATTTGGACGCAGCCTGTCGAAACGCCTTGCGGTATTTGATCAGTAGTAGGATGTACCACACGGAAAGCAGAAACAATCCTAACGCCCCCAAGAAGCATACGACGAGGCGAGTGCCGAAGTCGCCGAAGTTCACCGGGCCCGGTACCGTTAAGTCCATAGAAAGGACGGCGCCCAGTCCAATCGCGAGTAGGCCTGCGATTGGAGCTATCCATATCGACAGCGTCGTCAATTTCAAAAGCTTCGGGTGGGGGATACGGACAGCAAACCGTCGAAAGTAAAGCAACTCGCCCCACGCGACGAACATTCCGACGAGGCTTGCAACCAAGCTGACAACTTCCGGCACAACCCGCCAGATTTCGCCGATGCAGGCGCTCGTCATCACACCCCCGACGAAGGCCACGGGAGCGCTCATTCGGAGGGCTTTCCGCAACGTGATCGGATCCTCCTGCAGTGCGATTCGCGGCTCCTGCGACGTGATGAGGAAGGTTGCCCACACGCAGAGCGCGCAGCACGCAATTCCAACGATCGTGACGAGGGATTGCGGCAGTTCGGTGAATGGGATCGGGGCTGCACAGGCCCCAATAAATATGCCCCAGAGCCTTAGCGAGGTGCCAAAGCGAAGACGTGCCAGCCATTCCGGATCGGCGTGTTTCAGGAGATTCCCGATGATCGAATGTGCGATGGCCGTTCCGCACTCTGGACACAAACCGGTTGTCGCCAGTCCGCGGAGGTTATATCCGCAACGGCAACACGGCGTATCTTCCTCAAGGACTTGGGCCACTGTGCCGGTTACGTCAGACATTGGACGCGCCTTTCAAGGCTTTGTTTCGACGAGACGTGTAGGATTCTATCCGATTCCGCATCAATTTTCATCTTGTACTCTGGTTTCGAGTGCCTTGGCAGCTTGCTCGACAGCTTCTTCCGGCGTGGCCGCGTGGGTAAGCTGACCCGTCTTGATAGAGTGTTTGAACTGCGGGTCGGTCAACTCCCATCCCAACAAGATCACGCGTTTGTCGCGCTTCAGGGCGAGCACGACTTCTGAAAGAGTTCCGAGTTTGCCCGGGCAGGCGATGACCACGTCGCTAGACAGGACGTTCAGCAGGTTTCGGCCATCGCCCATGTCGGTCATGATGGCGAAGTCGAGATGGGGTGACGCATGACAGTCCGTCGAGTCGGGCAGGATTCCAATAACCGTCCCTCCGGCCCGCTTGGCCCCTTCGGCGGAAGCGGCCATCACTCCCTGGTTGCGGCCGCCGTTGAGCAACACCCATCCGCGCTGCGCGATGAGCGCTCCCAACTCTTTGGCCATGGCGTAAACCTTGGCATTTGCAGACGATCCGCCCATGACTCCGACGACAGGCTTACGCATGTTTCCCATTCATGGCCCGAGCCGCCGCGTTCATGCGGCGCACATGATCCGCGCAACCTGAAGGTCGCGGCTCGGAGCTTCGGGACGGTATAATACCTCGCGTGCAACCGTCGTACGAATTTTTCGACCACACGGCCGACATGGGCATTCGCGTGCGGGCCGGGACGCTGCAGCAACTGTTGTTTCCGGCGGCGCAGGGTCTTTATGCGGCGATCGGCGAGATCGCCACGATGGGCGAGGTCAGCGCGCTCCCCCTCGAGTTCGACGGCGACGACGCCGCGGTGCTCCTGCGCGACTTTCTGACGGAGCTTCTGATTCTCTTCGAACGCGAGTCGCGGAAGGCGGTGGCGATCGACGTAACCGAGTTTGACGACCAGACCCTCCGCGTCCTGGCGGCCACGGCGGCCGTCGATCCGGAGCGAAGCGTTTTCCATCGCGAGGTGAAGGCGATAACCTATCACGAGCTGAGCATCCGCGAGGTTCCGGGCGGTTATGAAGCGACTTTCATTGTGGACATTTAGAGAATGCTGAATGGTGAATGCGGAATGCGGAATGGTTGTCACCCTGAGCGAAGCGAAGGGTCTGTTCTCG